>NZ_JAGPXQ010000029.1:0-75691 GCF_018070435.1 Micromonospora sp. C51
CGCCCACGGCGGCTCAGTCCTCGTTGATCCGCTCGAACACCCGGAGCAGGTTGTCCCGGCTGTGCCGCTCCAGCAGCACGCTGCCGTACAACTCCTGGAGGGCCACCGTCCGGCCGTCGTGCAGCGTCACCTCGGCTTTCAGCGGGATCTGCCTGGTCACCTGCACCGACACCATCTCCTCGTACGGGAGGAACTGGTGTCGGGCGGCCAACGTCGCCACCGGCGTCGATTCGAGCAGGTTTGTGAGCCGCTTCTCGCCGTCGCCGGCCTTGCCCGGGCCGCCGACCAGGATCAGACCGCGGTCGAGGATCAGCAGGTCGTGCTGCACGCCGTCGACCTTCACGTTGCCGATGGCGCCGATGACGCCGGCGTTGTCGGCGGTGGCCCGGCTCTGCACCACGGTCGCGGTGGAGGGGTCGACGCCAAGCTCGGCGAGCCGGGCCAGGGCCTCGTCGAGGGTTTCCGCCGAGACCGCCAGCTTGGCGATCTCGGCGAGGTCCAACGGCTCACCGCCGACGCCGACGAACTGGGCCGGACCGCTCCAGGACAGCTGCCAGCGAGCACGCTGGGCACGGATGGCCGCGTTGACCAGCAACATCTCCATCGGCCCGGCGAACCGGGCCGCCGCCTCCTGGCGGTCGGCATCGCTGAAGAACTGCTCGGCGAACTCGCCCAGGCGACCCGCCCGGACCAGGTCGAGGACGGTTGCCAGACCCGGTTCGGGGTCGCCGGTGAACCGGCCGGCGGCCCGGTAGATGCCGTCCGCCTGACGCTGCCCACCGGCGGCGATCGCCGCGTGGGTGAATTCCGGCCAGGGCAGCACCTGACGGTTGCCGATGTCGATGACGAGGCTCTGCAACCGGCGGCCGGCGTCCAGGACGTCGGCTAGCAGCACGTGTGCGGGACGGTCGTCGGTGCCGGCCGTGCCGACCGGCAGTTGTGCCATCGCCTCGATCCGGACACCGATCGGGGGGTGGGTGTCCCACCGGGACGGCTCGCGGTCCGGTACGTCCTGCTGGAGCTTGGCGATCTCGTCCCGGCGGGCCTGGAGCAGTTGTCCGAAGCCGCCGAACAGGTCGTCCGGAGCGAGGCCGGCCTGCCAGCCCGACTCCACGTACCGGCCGGTGAAGAAGTTCCAGGCCGCGTCGAGCGCCGGCAGGCTGCGGAGCGCGGACGTGGCCGCCTCGTGGCCGGCGAGCTGGACGGAGGCCCGGTCGGCCTCCAACTCCTGCCGCCGTGACGCGGCGTTGTCGACCATCAGGTACAGCTTCGCGTACCCCTTGAAGACCAGGCCGATGGGGTTGCGCGGTTTGATCCGCTCGATGGTGCCCTCGATCGCCAGCCGTCCCCGGTAGGCGACGCCACCGAGTCGGGTGTGCTTGCCGGAGTAGTGACCCAGCTCGTGGGCCAGCACCGAGCGGAGCTGGTCGACCCGCATCGCCTGAAGTAGCGGCAGACCCAGGTAGAGGGTGCGCCGCCCGCCGATCAGCCCGAGCAGCCGGCTCTGCTCGCCGACCGCCGCGTTCACCTCCGGCACCAGCCGGATCTCGTCCGGCGCCCGGGTGCCGACCGCGTCGGCCAGTTCCCGGACGGTGGCCCACAGCTGGGGTGCCTCCCGCTCGTCGAGCACCAGGCCCGGCGCCGGCTCGTTCTTCGTCCGGATCGCCCGCCAGAGCCCGACCGCCACCGCACCCAGCGCGACGACCAGCGGCAGCAGCAACTTTCCGGTGACCAGTCCGTTCGTGTGGCCGTACAGCCACACGCCGAGGGCGGCGACGGCCGCCAGCTGGAGCAGCGCGACAACGTAGAACCCGATCAACATGACCACCGAGGCGAGTGCCCGGTACGTCGCGGCCATGGCCGTTCCTCCCCGTTCCATGCCCGCGCGGCTGCGGGCGGCGGAGCGGACCGTACGACGTGGAGGTTTGCCGGACAACCCCCATCCGGTCCGGTTCGGCCGGCTCTTCGATCTTGCCGACCCGCATTCCCGGATGGGCAGTCGCACACCGTGGGCGACGCGGATTGGTTGGACGGTCCATCCGGCTGCCGGGCGTCGTTCCGGCCGGCGATATCCTCGGCGCGGACGCAGGGCGTGTCGCCGACCCATCGGGGCAGTGCGGCGGGATCCGGCAGGCACGCCGCCGCGGGGCCGGCCGGCTCCGTGACGCAACGGGAACGCCGAGGTACGCGGATGGTGCTCAGGGCTGACGCACAGCTGCGGGCAGCGGTGGTCGGCACCGGCCTGATCGGTGGTTCGGTGCTGCTCCGGCTGCATGCCGCCGGAGTGGACGTGACCAGCTGGGATCCGGACGAGCGGACCCGCCGGCGGGCCCGACTGGCCGGCGTACCGACGGCGGATCGGCTGGCCGACGCGGTGGCCGATCGGGACGTGGTGTTCCTCGGCGGACCACTGCCCACGCTGCCCGCGACCCTGGTCGAGGTGGCCGCCGCCACCGCCGAGGACTGCCTGCTCACCGATGTGGGCAGCACCAAGGCCGAGCTGGCGGCGTTCGCCGCGGAACAGGGACTGACCAGCCGGTTCGTGCCGGGACACCCGATGGCGGGTACCGACCGGGCGGGGCTCGCGGCGGCGCTGCCGGAACTGTTCACCGGCGCCGCCTGGGTGCTCTGCCCCGCCCTCGACGGGCTGGCCGCGTTCCGCCGCCTCGCCACCCTAGTCACCGACGTCTTCGCCGCCCGGGTGGTGCCGATGGCGGCGGACCGGCACGACGCCGTGGTGGCGCTCGCCTCGCACGTGCCGCACCTGCTCGCCGGGGCGCTTGCCGGTGCGGCGCACCGGTCGCCGATGCGCGAGGCGGTCCTGGCGCTGGCGGCCGGGAGCTTCCGGGACGGCACCCGGGTCGCCGGCACCCCGGCGCAACGCACCGGGAACATGCTGCGCGGCAACCGCGACCAGGTGCTGGCCGCACTGGACCAGGTAACCGCCTTCCTCGACGAGCTGGCCGGGGCGTTGCGCTCCGACGACGCCGACGCCCTCACCGCCCGCTACGCCGAGGCGGGTGCCGCCCGCGCCGAGCTGGCCGGTCGGCCGTACGACGAGCAGGTCATGTCGTTTTCGCCGGGTGCGGAACCGGCCGAGGTGGCCTGGCTGCACGGCATCGGGGCGGCCGGTGGCCACCTGAGCGGGTGTCGGGCCGTGGCCGGCACCGTCTCCTATGTCGCCCACCTCCCGCAGACCTGACCGGCTCATCGGTGGGCGCGGCGACGGGCCCGCCAGTAGGGTGAGGGCATGGTGGACGGACCAGTCGTGACCGTACGCGGCGAGGCGTACCGCGAGGTCGCGCCGGAACTCGCCCGGTTCACCGTGACCGCGCTGGCCCGGGACCGGGAGCGGGAGCCGACGTTGACCCGGCTGGCTGAGCGGGCCGCGGCGATCCGGGTCCTGCTCGACTCGTACGGCCCGACGATCGACCGGCGCGAGACCGGTGAGCTGCGGGTGCGCCCCGAGACCCGCCGCTCCGGGGAGCGGGTCGTGGCCTGGCACGGTTCGGTGGTCACCACGGTGACGGTCAGCGACTTCACCGCCCTCGGCGAGTTGATGTTGCGTCTGGCCGACCAGGATCAGGTCGAGGTGGCGGGCCCGTGGTGGTCGCTGCGTCCCGACAGCCCGGCCTACCGGCAGGCCCGGCACACCGCGATCAGTGACGCGTTGCAGCGGGCCCGCGAGTACGCCGAAGCGCTCGGCGCCCAGGTCACCGACCTGGTCGAGTTGTCCGACGAGGGCGGCACCGCCCAACCGATGATGGCTCGGATGGCGTTCGACGCCGGTGGCGTCGAGTCCGGTGGCACCCCGGAACTGGAGCTCGACCCGCAGCCGCAGGGCGTGCACGCGGCAGTGCGGGCCCGGTTCACGATCAGCCGGCCGGTCCTGTCCTGATGACCGTCGCGCAGGTGCTGTCGGTCGAGGCGCTGCTGGAGCGGGCCCGGGGGCTGGCCGATGCCGGCCCGAGACAACTGCTCGGCATCACCGGGGCACCTGGCGCCGGCAAGTCCACGCTGGCCGCGCAGGTGGTCGAGGCGGTCGGCCCGGCCGCCCGGCTGGTGCCGATGGACGGCTTCCACCTCGCACAGGACGAGTTGCGTCGGCTCGGCCGGGAGTTGCGGAAGGGCTCGGTCGACACCTTCGACGCCAACGGCTACGTCTCGCTGCTGCGTCGGCTGCGGCGTAAGGAACCGACGTCGGTCTGGGCGCCGCAGTTCCGTCGGGATCTGGAGGAGCCGATCGCCGGTGCGATCGAGGTGCCGCCGGAGGTCCGGTTGGTGGTCACCGAGGGCAACTACCTGTTGATTCCGAACTGGCCCTGGGACGAGGTACGCGCCCTGCTGCACGAGGCGTGGTTCCTGGATCTCGACGCCGACCTGCGGCGGCAGCGGCTGGTCGCCCGACACATGGCCCACGGCCGGTCGGAGCAGGACGCCCGAGCCTGGGCGCTGGGCAGCGACGAGGCCAACGCGGCGCTGGTGGCCGACACCGCCGACCGGGCCGACCTGGTGGTACGCCTAGCCGAGCCCCCGCCGGGGTGACGGGACCGCCCGCCGCAGCAGCCACGCCACCCGGGATCTCTCCCGCTGGAACTCGGCAGCCTCCGGGTAACCGCTGTGGCTGCGGATCGGTGGGTCGGCGACTTCGCCGTCGCTCGGATGCAGTGCCTCCGGGTCGGTCACCGCGATATCCCGTTCCCCGGCGGTGACCGGCCAACCGAGCGGGTCGGTGTCCCGCCAGAAGTTCGTCCACCGGGTGCCGCCGTCCGGGCGGGCCAGCGCCTCGGCCAGCACCGGTAGCCGGTCCGGGCCGAAGTAGGCGGGAAAGATCCGGCCGTAGAGGCGGGTCAGCTGGCAGCCGTAGGAGAAGAACCAGATTCGGCGCCGCCACCGGTTCGGCATCTGAAGGATGACCGCGGTGCAGATCACCGTGCCCTGGCTGTGCCCCGACAGGATGATGCCGTCCACCCGGCGCGGGTCGTGCTCGGCCAGCGCGATCAGCCCGGCTGTGCGGGTGAGTAGTTCGGGCACCGCCCGCTCGGCGTAGCTCGGTGGCGCGAGTGGGTGGGCGGCACGCGGCCAGAAGGTGCCCACGTCCCAGATCACGCCGACGGAGCGGCGGATGGTGTTCTTGCGGTAGACGAGCAGGCCGACGGCGGCCACCGCCACCGGAAGCAGACCGAGCAGCGCGTCGCCGACGTCGGCCACCGCCTTGATCACCACGGTTGTTCCGCCTGTCGTCATGTTCTGCGGGCGGGCTGCGGAGAGGACGGCCACGCAACTCACCACGGCGACGACGGCCATCGCGCCGGCGTACCAGCCGATCAGGCGTAGCGCGTGTTCGCCGACCAGCCGGTGCAACGCCTGGTGGGTGCTGACGTCCCGGGCGCGACGCAGGTCGTGTGCGGACAGTCGGCCGCCCCGGGCGCTCAGCCGGGCGTACTCCCGGCGGCGCAGTCGGTGGAACAGCACCACGGCGCGGACGGCGACCAGGGCGAGGATCAGCAGCGCGGCGGCGAAGGTCAGGCCGGTCCAGGTCACCGGGGTCGGCGTGACCACCAGGGACCGGCCGACGGACGGGTCTCCACCGTTGAGCCGGTTGGCGACCCAGTAGAGCACGCCGGCGCTGTACGCGAGGCCGAGCAGCCAGCCGAAGCCGGCGATGACGGCGGGCGCCCGGCCGCGCCAGGCCAGGTCGGTGTGCGGTTCGAGGGGTTGTTTGGCAGTGGTGGGGCGGGTCTGGGGCAGCAGCAGGCCGACCGCGGCGAGGGCGAGCAACGGGAGGGCCAGCTGCCACAGCGTCACCGGCGCCGGCGGTGCGGCGGGCAGCCAACCGTGGCACCAGGCGGCGCCGAGGGCGATCAGCAGCGCGGCGGCGGCCGGTGTGGCACCGCCGCGCCGGCCGGAGCGGGCGGTTGCGCCGATCGCGATGAGCAGTAGCAGTTGACCGGTGCCCAACCAGGCGATGATCCGGTCGAAGCCCGGCAGTGACCGATCGGTCCGGCACCCGGTCGGGGTGGGGTCCTGGTCGCAGCCGGCGGGCGGGCGTAGTTCGGCAAGCGGGCTGCCGGCGGCACCGTCGGGCAGCAGCAGCACCACGAAGGTGCCGGCCAGGCCGAGTCCGGTGAGGACGATGACCGCGATGCTCCACCGACCGAGCGGGGTGGCGCCCTCGCGCCGGGTCAGGAAGGGCCGGCCGATGGCCACCAGCGTGACCGTCAGGACGGCGACGAAGGCGGCCACGGCCGTCCAGGCGAGCACCGTCCGTGCGCCGTGTGGCGGGTCGAGCACCGTGACCGTACCGAGCGGGACCGCCGCCGCCACCACCGTGCCGGTGCACAAGTGCAGCACGGCCGTGCGGCGTAGTTGTCCCTCACCGCACCAGAAGGTCGGGTCCTGAAGCGGATTGGTCGAGGGGCCGGGGGGTGGGTCGGGCAGGGGCGGTGGCTCGGGTGCCGGCTGACCGACCGGCACGTCGGCGTCCGCCGGCGGCGGGGTACGGCGACCCGCGGGGTTCGTGGTGGGGTCGGCCGGCATCACCGCCTCGTACTGGTAGGTCCGCCAGGTGACCAGACCGAGCACCCCGATCATGACGAGTGGCACGGTCAGGCCGACGGCCAGCGTCCGGCCGCCCTGCTGCCACCAGGAGTTGGCGAGGAACTCCCACGGGCCGGGGATCCGGCTCAGGCAGCCCTCGTCCACGCACTGCCAGCCGATGAGATCGACGCCGACACCGGTCATCGCGAGCGTCGGAGTGGCGGTCAGGCTGAGGCAGAAGAGCCTGATCAGCCAGGCTGTCATGCGGCTGCGGCTGGCCAGTCGTTCGGTGGTGGGGTCCGCCGGTATGCCCGGCCGGGCGTGCAGCGCCACGTTGGCCAGGGTGAAGGGCAGCAGCAGCGTCCACAGGGCCCGCTCCACGTCGCGGGCGGTTCGCGCGCCGGAGGTCAACTGCCCCCAGCTGTACGCCTCGACGACGATCGGGTCGAGCGGCGCGGCCGCCGCGGAGCGGTAGAAACCGGTGACCGGGCCGCCCGCGACGAGCCGTGGCTGAGGTGACTCACACCCGGGTTCAGCCGTCAGCCCCAGAGTCTCGGCAGGCGGTGTGTTGGACACTCCGTGTACGCGTAGTTCGAGGATCCGGCCTCCCATGCGAGCCTCCCGGTGACGCATCTGTCACCTACAGTGCCCGATGCAGGGCACTGGTTGCCACTCGTCATAGAGGTGTTTGCGCAGCTAGAAGGTTGATTGAGGGTCAGTTGAGCTGGCGTACCGGGTGAGCCGGGTTACCGACCGCGACGACGTTGGCGGGAAGGTCACGGGTCACCACGGCACCCGCCCCGACCACTGTGTTGTCACCGACGGTGACTCCGGCGAGGACGATTGCTCCGCCGCCGAGCCAGGCGTTGTCACCGATGGTGATGGGTCGGGCCGCCTCCCACTTCGCCCGACGTGGCTCCGGCTCCACCGGGTGGGTGGGGGTGAGCAGTTGCACGTTCGGGCCGATCTGGACGTCGGCGCCGATGGTGATCGGTGCGACGTCGAGGAAGATCGCGTGGTAGTTGACAAAGCTGCGGGGCCCGATCCGGATGTGGTAGCCGTAGTCGCAGTAGAAGGGTGGCCGGATTCCGGTCTCCTCGCCGAGCTCGCCGAGCAGCTCGTGCAGCGCCGCCTGACGTGCCTCCTGGTCGTCGACGCCACTGCTGTTGATCCGTTCCATCAGGCGCAGGGCGCGGAGGTGGTCGGCGATCAGTTCCGGGTCGTCGGCCAGGTAGGGCTCACCGGCGAGCATGCGTTCCTTCATGGACGTCATCCGTCCGATCTTGCCTGGCGCCGTCGCGGCAAGGACTCAACTTCGTCGAATTCTTGACTCCCATTTGCATACTCAGTATGCAAGTGTGATGGGAATCGATGTGTCCTACATCGATGTAGACGCTCCAGAGGAGGATTCAGTTGCGACGAAGGAGCAGACTGACCGCCACCGGACTCGTGCTGGGTCTGGTGCTCGGCGTACCGGCGGCGGTCTCGGCCGCACCGGCTGCGCCGACCGCGGCCCCGCCGACCCATGTCCCGAGCGGCCGGCCCGACGCCGGCCGTGGACCCGCCACCGTCACCCTGGTCACCGGCGACCAGGTCACGGTCACCGCCACCGGGGCGAGCGTACGCCCGGCTGAGGGCCGCGATGGCATCCGTTTCCTCACCCGCCGGGAGCGGGACCACCTCTGGGTGGTGCCGCAGGACGCCCTGCCGTTGATCCGCGACGGGCGGGTCGACCGCCGGCTCTTCGACGTGGCCGGGCTGATCACCGCCGGCTACGACGACGCGCACCGCGACGAACTGCCCCTGCTCATGACCTACGGGGCGAGCGCCCGACGGGCCGGCACCCCCGAAGGAGTGACAGTCACCCGCGACCTGCCGGCCATCGGTGGCGTCGCGGCCACCGCGGACAAGCAACGCGTGGGCCAGGTCTGGGCCACGGTCGCCGGTGCCAGCGGCGCCCGGTTCGACGCGGCGGGGGGTGTCGAGCGGATCTGGCTCGACGGCCGGCGGCAGCTGACGCTGGAACACAGCGTGCCGCAGATCGGGGCGCCCGCCGCCCACCAGGCCGGCTTCACCGGTCAGGGGGTACGCGTAGCGGTGCTGGACACCGGTGTCGACGCCGCACATCCTGACCTCACCGGCCGGGTCGCCGAGTCGAGGAACTTCAGCGAGGAGACGAACCCGGGCGACATCGTGGGGCACGGCACCCACGTGGCCTCGATCATCGCGGGCAGCGGCGCCGCCTCGGACGGCCGCAACCGGGGCGTGGCACCCGACGCGACAGTGCTCTCCGGCAAGGTCTGCGAGGAGTACGGGTGCACCGAGTCGGCCATCCTGGCCGGCATGCAGTGGGCCGCCACCGAAGCCGAGGCCGACGTGGTGAACCTCAGCCTGGGCGGGGCGGACACTCCGGAGGTCGACCCGCTGGAGGAGGCGGTGAACACCCTCACCGAGCAGACGGGCGCCCTCTTCGTGATCTCCGCCGGTAACGCCGGACGGGCCGGGACGGTCGGCTCGCCGGCCAGCGCCGACGCCGCGCTCGCCGTCGGCGCGGTCGACCGCGAGGACCAACTCGCCGACTTCTCCAGCCAGGGCCCGCGGGTCGGTGACGACGCCCTCAAGCCGGACATCACCGCGCCGGGAGTGGACATCGTGGCCGCCCGGGGGCAGGGCACGCAGCTCGGTGATCCGGTCGGCGAGCAGTACGTCTCGCTCTCCGGCACGTCGATGTCGGCGCCACACGTCGCCGGTGCGGCGGCGCTGCTCGCCCAGCAGCACACCGACGCGACGGCGGAGCGGCTGAAGGCCACCCTGATGGCCTCGGCCCTACCGCATCCGGAGCTGACCGCGTACCAGCAGGGTGCCGGCCGGGTCGACGTGGCGCGTGCCATCACCCAGTCGGTGGTCAGCGAGCCGGCGAGCGTCTCGTTCGGCCGGACGCTCTGGCCGCACGACGACGACGCACCGATCCAGCGCGAGGTGACCTGGCGCAACACCGGCACCGCGCCGCTCACCCTGGACCTCAGCATCGAGGCCACCGGCCCGGACGGCGAACCCGCGCCGGCCGGCGTCTTCACGCTCGGTACGCAGCAGGTCCAGGTGCCGGCCGGTGGTACCGCGTCCGCCACCGTCACCGTCGACACCAGCGTCGACAGCCCGGACGGCCACTACACCGGCCGGGTGGTCGCCCGCGCCGGCGACCTGGCGGCGGTCACCCCGCTGGCCGTGCACAAGGAGGTGGAGAGCTACACGCTGACCCTGCGCCACCTGAGCCGCGAGGGTGCCGTGCCGGACGAGTACGCCACTTTCCTGCTCGGGCTGGACGACTTCACCGACATCTTCGTGTCCGACCCGGACGGCACGGCCGAGGTGCGGGTGCCGAAGGGGCGGTACGGGTTGGCCAGCTTCCTGCTCGACGAGGCCAGCGAGGAACTGGTGCTGATGGCCCAGCCGGAGCTGGCGGTGGAGTCGGACGCCGAGGTCGTGGTGGACGCGCGTACGGCGAAGCCGGTGCGGATGACGGTGCCGGACCGGTCGGCGACGCCGGCACTCGTCGCCGTCGACGCGTACTTCCTGTTCGACGAGGGGACGGCCGGGTTCGGCGCGGTAGCCGACGACTTCGGCGGGCTATTCACCGGACAGGTCGGCGGGACTGCGGCAGATCACTTCTTCGCCGTGTTCAGCAGCCAGTTCGCCGACCTGGAGGCGGCCAGCAGTCCGTATCTCTACGCGCTCGCCGAGATGGTCCCGGGCCGGATGCCTGCCGGGTTGACCCGGAACTACCGGGGCAGTGACCTGGCCACCGTCAAGCAGACGTTCCGGGACGGCTATCCCGGCACGCAAGCCGAGCGGATGTCCTTCGCCCTGTTCGAGCCCGACCTCGGCGGCTGGGCCCTCGGGCTACCGGTGGCGGTCCCGGGTCACCGGGTCGAGTACTACAACACCAGGCAGGTGCGCTGGAGCACCGAGCTGTGGTTCGGCACTCGGAGCGATGACTCGCCCTGGCTCGAACCGGTCGCCGTGCTCTTCTCGGAACCGACGGCGTACCGGGGCGGACGGAGCTACCGGGAGGTCTGGAACGGTGCACCCCACGGACCGTCGTTCCCGGTGCCGCGCTGGCCGGACGAGGGCCTGACCCGGCAGGGTGACCTGATCACCCTGTCCGTGCCGCTGCACAGCGACGCGGCCGGACATCTGGGTAGTTCGCTGACGGACGCCTCGCGTACCGCCCTGTACCGCAACGGCAAACTGGTCGACGAGACCACCGACGCGGGCTGGGGCCAGTTCGAGGTGCCGGCCGGGCTCGCCAGGTACCGGCTGGAGACCTCGGCGAAGCGCACCGTCACCGACCTGAGCACCGAGGTCGCCACCACCTGGACCTTCCGGTCCCGGCACGTACGCGGCGACGACCCGCTCCGGCTGCCCGCCTCCGCGATCCGCTTCGCGCCGCGACTGGACGAGCGGAACGCGGCCCCGGCGGGCCGGTCCTTCGTGATTCCGGTCGCGGTGCAGCGCCAGCCCGGCGCACCGGCGGCGAAGACGGCGTCGTTGACCGTCGAGGTCTCCTACGACGGCGGCAAGCGCTGGCAGCGCGCCAAGCTACGCAAGGTCGGTAGCGGCTGGCAGGCCACCGTGCAGCACCCACGCGGCACCGGCCACGTGTCGCTGCGGGCCACCGCCCGCGACACCGACGGCAACACCGTCACCCAGCGGATCATCCAGGCGTACCGCCTGCGGTGACCCGCACCGGCGGGGCGGGCCCGATCAGGCCCGCCCCGTCGGGGGTTTCAGTCGTTGGCGTGCAGGGCGGCGTTCAGCTCGATGCCCCGGCCGGCGCGGGGACGGGCCTCCAGCGCGCCGGAGACCGAGTTGCGCCAGAACAGCAACCCGTCGACGCCGGACAGCTCGCGGGCCTTGACGACCCGACCGTCCGGGAGACTGATCTTCGAGGCGGCGGTGATGTAGCAACCCGCCTCGACGACGCAGTCGTCGCCGAGCGAGATGCCGACACCGGCGTTGGCGCCGACCAGGCTCCGCTCGCCGATGCGTACCTTGTCGGTGCCGCCGCCGGAGAGGGTGCCCATGATGGAGGCGCCGCCGCCGATGTCCGAACCGTCACCCACCACCACGCCCTGCACGATGCGCCCCTCGACCATGGAGGTGCCGAGCGTGCCGGCGTTGAAGTTGACGAAGCCCTCGTGCATGACGGTGGTACCGGCGGCGAGGTGCGCGCCGAGCCGGACCCGGTCGGCGTCGGCGATCCGCACCCCGGAGGGCACCACGTAGTCGGTCATCCGCGGGAACTTGTCCACCCCGTACACCCCGAGGTGGCGGCCGGCGGCCCGCTCGATGACGCGCAGCTCGTCCACCCGCTCCGGCGGGCACGGCCCGGCGGAGGTCCAGGCCACGTTGGCCAGCTTGCCGAAGATGCCGTCGAGGTTGATCTCGTTGGGCCGCACCAGGCGGTGGGAGAGCAGGTGCAGCCGCAGGTACGCGTCCGCCGCGTCCTTGATCGGATCGTCCAGCGAGCCGATGACGGTGACCACCTGGACGGTACGCAGACCCGGCAGGGCTCGATCGCCGATCGCGCCGGGCGGCAGGTCCAGCACGTCGGCCTCGTCCCCGCCGGCGACCAGCGGCAGCTCGCCGAGGCCCAGCTTGCCGGTCGGGTACCAGGCGTCGAGCACCTGGTCCTCGGCGGTGACGGTGGCCAGGCCGATGCCCCACGCGGATTGTGTGGACGTCACTTACTCACCTCTCGTCGTTCCCCTGCGGGCTGGCTGCTGCTCGCCGGCCCACTCCTCGCGCTGCGCCGAAGGGCTCGCGTCTCCCGGTCGCCGGTTGTGACGGTACCGTGCGGACCATGGAGAACCCGCTTACCCCCGAGGTCCTCGCCGATCCGGTGGCGTTGACCCGCGCGCTGGTCGACATCGAGTCCGTGTCCCTCAACGAGAAGGCCATCGCCGACTGCGTGGAGGAGGTTCTGCGGGTGGTCCCGCACCTGACCACCTACCGGTACGGCAACACGGTGATGGCCCGTACCGACCTGGGGCGGGCCTCCCGGGTGGTGCTCGCCGGCCACCTGGACACGGTGCCGCTGAACAACAACTTCCCGTCGACCCTGCGCGGCGACCTGATGTACGGCTGCGGCACCTCGGACATGAAGTCCGGGGTCGCCTACGCACTGCACCTCGCCACGAGCCTGCCCGCGCCACGCTACGACGTGACGTACTTCTTCTACGAGGCCGAGGAGATCGAGTCGAGGTACAACGGCCTGCACCTGGTCGCGCAGGCGCACCCGGACTGGCTGGAGGCCGACTTCGCGCTGCTGTTGGAGCCGACGTACGGCATCGTCGAGGCCGGCTGCCAGGGCACCATGCGAGCCGTGGTGGTGACCACCGGCGTCCGGGCCCACTCGGCCCGTTCCTGGCACGGGGTCAACGCGGTGCACGGTGCCGGTGAGGTGCTCCGCCGACTGTCGACGTACCAGGCCCGGCGGGTGACCATCGACGGATGCGAGTACCGGGAGGGCATGAACGCGACCCGCATCCACGGCGGGGTCGCCGGCAACGTGGTGCCGGACCGGTGCGAGATCGAGGTGAACTACCGCTTCGCGCCGGACCGTACGCCGGCCGAGGCCGAGGCGCACCTGCGCGAGGTCTTCGCGGACTACGAGCTGACCGTGACCGACTGCGCGGCCGGCGCCCTGCCCGGGCTGGAGGCCGCTCCCGCCCGTGAGTTCCTGGCGGCGGTGGGCGCCGCGCCCATCGGCAAGCTGGGGTGGACCGACGTGGCCCGGTTCGCCGCGATGGGGATCCCGGCGCTCAACTTCGGCCCGGGTGATCCGAACCTGGCCCACCACCCGGACGAGCACGTCGAGATCAGCAAGATCCGCGACGGTGCGGCGACGCTGCATCGCTGGCTTGCCGCCTGATCGTCCCGGCGTCGGCCTCGTGAGCGGGTGAGCGCGTCAGCGCGTCAGCGGTCAGACGGCGCTCAGGTGGGACTCGGCGCCTGGATCGGCCGGCGGTTCGGGTGGCTTGTCGAGCAGGCGGGTGCGGCGGCGCTCGGCCACCACGTCGCGGATGCGTCGCTGCATCTGGCGGCGAATCCGGATTCGTTCGTTGTTGTTGATCACGCTGTCTCCTCCCCCGAAGCCTGCGCGCCGGGCATACCCGGTATGTGAATAGTAAGACGTACGGGAAAGCGATTTGGTTGCACAAGATCACGAAGTGTTTGCCGGGTTCTCCGGCCGGACTCCACTACGGTTGCTTCCATGACCCAGAGCAACCGGCGCGAACGAGAACAGGAGCGGCATCGCGGCGCCGTCACCCTACGTCGCCAGTCGATCACCAATAGCACCGCGGATCAACGCCTGCTGGACTCCCGGGCGCGGGCTGACTGGAAGACGAAGGACGCCTGGCGGGCGCTGCGGATCCTCTCCGAGTTCGTGGAGGGCTTCGACACCCTCGCCGACCTGCCGCCAGCGGTCAGCGTCTTCGGGTCGGCGCGCAGCAAGCCGGACAGCCCCGAGTGTCAGCTTGCCGAGGCGCTGGGCGCGGCGCTGGCCCGGGCCGGCTACGCGGTGATCACCGGCGGCGGTCCGGGCGTGATGGAGGCGGTCAACCGGGGGGCCAGCGAGGCCGGCGGCCACTCCGTCGGCCTCGGCATCGAACTCCCCTTCGAACAGGGCATCAACGAGTGGGTCGACCTGGCCATCGACTTCCGCTACTTCTTCGCCCGCAAGACCATGTTCGTCAAGTACGCCCAGGCGTTCGTGGTGCTGCCCGGCGGGTTCGGCACCATGGACGAACTCTTCGAGGCGCTCACCCTGGTGCAGACCGGGAAGGTCACCCGGTTTCCGGTGGTGCTGATGGGCGCGGACTACTGGCAAGGGCTGCTCGACTGGCTGCGTGACACGATGGCCGCCGAAGGCAAGATCGGCCCGGTCGATCTGGAGCTGATCTGCGTCACCGACGATGTCGCGGCGGCGGTGCGGCACATCGTGGAGGCCGAGGCCGCCCTCAGCGTCGAGCAGGAGACCGTACGCGAGGAGGCCGTCGCCCGGGTCGCCGCCGATCAGCAGGCCGCCGCCACCGAGTCGGCCGCCGCCAACGGGCAGGCGGCTGCGAAGGGTTCGACTGGCCTCAACGGGCAGGCGGCGGACAGGTCGGCTGCTGCTGACGGGTCGGTCGCCGCGGACGAATCCGCCGGGACCGACGACCCGGTGGGGCGCTGACCGATGGCCGCAATCTGCGTGTTCTGCGCCTCCTCCCGCACCCTCGACCAGCGCTGGCTGGACCTGGCGGCCGACACCGGTGCGGAGATCGCTCGGCGTGGCCACACGCTGGTCAGCGGCGGGGGCTGCGTCGGGATGATGGGTGCGCTGGTCAACGGCGCACGCGCCGCGGGAGGCCGCACGGTGGGTGTGATCCCGCAGGCACTTGTCGACCTGGAGGTCGCCGACCTCGCCTCCGACGAACTGCTGGTCACCGAATCGATGGCCAGTCGGAAGATCCTGATGATCGAGAAGTCGGACGCCTTCCTCACCCTGCCCGGCGGGCTCGGCACGCTCGATGAACTCTTCGAGGTCTGGACCACCGCGACGCTCGCCCTGCACCACAAGCCGATGGTGCTGGTCGACACCGACGGCTTCTACGACCCGCTGCTGGGGTGGTTGCGCAACCTGACCGATCAGACCTTCCTCAAGCCCGCCGGCTTCGACCTGCTGCGGTCGGTCGACACCGTCCCGAGTGCACTCGACCTGATCGAATCACACCTCACCTGACCGCCGCCTGGCCGTGACGCGCCCCCGGCCGCCCGTCTCCTCGGCTGCCCAGGCCCGGGATGTGGTCGGCTCGGGATGCGGCGAACCGGGCCTTCCCGTCGAGCGGAAGCCCCGACTTGCCGCAAGCCGAGCGCCGGACGCCGACCGGGCGGGTGTGGCGGGTCGGGCGGTGTCGCAGGGCCGTGATGGGATGGCGGGATGCAGGCGTACCGGTTGGTGCGTCGGCCCGCCGGGCCGACCGAGGGGAGCGACCCGTCCGCCGGGCCGCCCTCGGATGCCGCTCATCCGCGGGCCGCCCCAGGTCGAGCCGCGCCGGACCAGGTCGCGCCAGACCAGATCGGGTCAGGTCAGGTCGTGCCGGGTCAGGTCGCGCCGGACCAGGTCGGGTCAGGTCAGGTCGTGCCGGACCAGATCGGGCAGGGTCGGGTCGCGCCGGACCAGGGCGAACAGGGTCAGGCCGCGCCGGGGCAGGTCGATCCGCGGCAGGCGGAGGTCGTCGCGCACACTGCCGGTCCGATGCTCGTGGTGGGCGGGCCGGGTACGGGCAAGACCCGGACGCTCGTCGAGGCGGTCACCGCCCGGGTGACCGAGGGCGTCGACCCGGAGCGGATTCTGGTGCTCACCTTCAGCCGACGCGGTGCCGCCGATCTGCGGCACCGGATCGAGGCGCGGATCGCCGCGACCGGTCAGCGGGTGCTGCGTGAGCCGCTGGTGCGCACCTTCCCCGCGTACGCCTTCGGTCTGTTGCGGCGGGCCGCTGCCGAACGCGGCGAACCGTCACCCCGGCTACTCACCGGTCCGGAGCAGGATCTGATCATTCGCGAGCTGCTCGACGTCGTCGGTGCGGAGCCCGACGCGGCGCCCGACGACGACCAGGTCGGTTGGCCGGCGGACCTGCGGCCGGCGCTGCGTACCCGGGCATTCGCCGCCCAGCTGCGCGACCTGCTGATGCGAGCCGCCGAGCGGGGGGTGGGCCCGGTCGAGCTGGCCCGGCTCGGTGAGCGGCTCGGCCGCGCCGACTGGCCGGCCGCCGCCCGGTTCCTCCGGCAGTACGTGGCCGTGCTGGCCCTGCGTGACGTGGCCAACCGCGGCTCGGTCGCCTACGACCCGGCGGAACTGGTCCGGGCCGCCACCGGGATGCTGCGCGACGATCCGGAGCTGCTCGCCGCCGAGCGGCGCCGGCTGGCGCACGTCTACGTCGACGAGTTGGCCGACACCGACCCCGCGCAGCTGGAGTTGCTGGACACGGTGGCCGGCGGCGGCCTTCCGCTGGTCGCCTTCGCCGATCCCGACTCCTCCACGTACGCCTTCCGGGGAGCCGACCCGGGCGGAGTGACGAGCTTCCCGCACCGGTTCCGCACCGCCTCCGGCGCACCGGCCGCCCAGGTGCTGCTGACCACCAGCTACCGCGCGGGGGAGCGGCTGCTGGCCGCCACCACCCGGCTGGCCCGAAGACTGCGCGGGCCGGCCGCACACCGGCAACTACGACCGCTGCCGGACACCCCGCCGGGGACGGCGGAGGTACGCACGTTCTCCTCGACCACGAGTGAGGCGGCGTGGTTGGCGCACGCGTTACGGGAGGCACACCTGCTCGACGGCGTCCCGTGGGCGCGGATGGCGGTGCTGGTCCGCTCCACCGCCCGGCAGCTGCCCGGGCTGCGTCGGGCGCTGCACGCGGCCGGCGTGCCGACCGTGGTGCACGGTGAGGATCTTCCGCTGCACCTGCAACCGGCGGTCGCGCCGCTGCTGCTCCTGCTGCGCTGCGCGTTGGAGCCGGAGCGACTCGACGAGGAGGCCGCGGTCGCGCTGCTGCACTCGCCGTTCGGCGGTGCCGACCCGCTGGCGGAGCGACGCCTGCGGCAGGGTCTGCGTGCCCTCGCCCTGGCCCGGGGCGACCGCCGGCCCTCCGGAGAGCTGATCATTGAGACGCTCCGCGACCCGGCCGAGCTGGTCGGAGTCGAGCGGCGTTGGGCCGAGCCGGCGCAGACGGTGGCCGGGTTGCTGGCCGTCGCCCGGGAGGCGGCCGACCGGCCGGCCGCCACCGCCGAGGAGGTCCTCTGGGCCGTATGGCGGGCCAGTGGGCTGGCCGAGTTGTGGTCGGCCGCGCTGACCCGGGGCCCGACCGTGGCCGGCGAGGGTGATCTCGCCCGGCGTCGGCGGGCCGAGGCGGCCGACCGTGACCTGGACGCCGTACTGGTCCTCTTCGACGCCGCCGCCCGGTTCACCGATCGGCTGCCGGGCGCGCGTACCGAGGTCTTCCTCGACCACGTGCTCGGTCAGGAACTGCCGGCCGACACGCTCGCACCGACCGCCGACCGGGGCGACGCCGTGCGGCTGCTCACCGCGCACGCGGCCAAGGGACTTGAGTGGGACCTGGTCGCGGTGGCCGGGGTGCAGGAGGGTGTCTGGCCGGATCTGCGGCTGCGCGGCAGCCTGCTCGGCTCGGAGCGCCTGGTCGACGTGCTGGCCGGCCGAGGGGACGGCGCGGCCGCGCTGGCCACCGTGGTCGGGCAGACTTCGGCGCTGCTCGACGAGGAGCGGCGGCTGTTCCACGTCGCGGTGACCCGTGCTCGGCGGCGGCTGCTGGTCAGCGCGGTCGCCTCCGCGTCGGTGGGCGGCGACGACCACGAGGAGCAACCCAGCCGATTCCTCTACGAGCTGGGCCCCACCGACGATCCGGGCGGTGCCGGCGGTCCGCCGCCGCCGGGTGGTGCCGGGGGTCCGCCGCCGCGGCCCCAGCCGCCGGACGAGCCGCTCCCAGCCGGTAACCCGGCGGACGGCATCCCGGACGGTGACGGCCCGACGGGTACCACCGAGGACGGGCATTCCGGGCCGGCTCGGCTGCCGCTGAGCCGGCCGCCCCGGGCGCTCACGTTGCCCGCGTTGGTGGCGGAGCTGCGTACCGCGGTCGCCGATCCGGCGGCGCCGCTCGCCCGGCGGCGGGCGGCAGCGGCCGAACTGGCACGGCTGGCCGCCGCCGGGGTGTCCGGCGCGCATCCCGACGACTGGTGGGGGCTGCGCCCCCTGTCCGACGACCGGCCGCTGGTCGACGACGGTGAGTCGGTCCGGGTGACCCCGTCCGGGATGGAGAGCGCGCTGCGCTGCAGCCTGCGCTGGCTGTTGGAGCGGCACGGCGGCAGCGCACCGGCCAGCACCGCGCAGGGCGTCGGCAACCTGGTGCACGCGGCGGCGATGCTCGCCGAGGACGCCAGAGCCGACCGCGAGACGCTGCTGGAGTACGTGGCCGCCCGCTTCGACGCGATCGAGCTGGCCGCGCGGTGGATGGTCGGTCCGGAGCAGGCCCGCGCCGAGGAGATGGTCGACAAGCTGCTGCGCTGGCTGGCCGCCAACCCGCGCCGGCTGCTCGCCATCGAACAGGAATTCGCGGTACGCCTCGACGATCCGCGGCGGCCGGTCGAGTTGACCGGCCGGGTCGACCGACTGGAGATCGACGCGGACGGCCGCTTGGTGGTGGTCGACCTGAAGACCGGCAAGTCCACCGCGGTCACCGAGCGCGAGGTGGCCGAACATCCCCAGCTGGGCGCGTACCAGGCGGCGGTGGAGGCCGGCGCGTTCGCCGAGTTCGGCGACGAACCCGGTGGCGCGGCACTGGTGCAGCTCGGCACCGCCGCGAAGGATGCCCGCGAGCAGGCCCAACCGCCGACCACCGACGGTCCGGAGGCCGGCTGGGCGACCGCGCTGGTGCGCCGTACCGCCGACACGATGGCCGCCGCGACCTTCGCGGCGGTCGCCAACTCGAAGTGTCGGGTCTGCCCGGTGCGCAGCAGCTGCCCGGTCTCCGGTCAGGGCCGGCAGGTGGTCGAGCCGTGACCCAGCCCACCCTGTTCGAGCCGGTCCCACCGGCACCACGCGCGGCTGACGCCGGCCCCCGGTACACGCCTGTGGAACTGGCGAAGCTGCTCCGCCTGCCGGCACCCACCCGGGAACAGGCGGCGATCATCGCCGCGCCGGTGGAGCCGCTGCTGGTGGTCGCCGGTGCGGGCTCGGGCAAGACCGAGACGATGGCCGCCCGGGTGGTGTGGTTGGTGGCCAACTCGTACGTCCGGCCGGAGCAGGTGCTCGGCCTCACCTTCACCCGCAAGGCCGCCGGTGAGCTGGCGCACCGGGTACGCGTCCGGCTCGACCAGCTGGTCCGCCGGTTGGGCCGCCGCGAGCGCAACCCGCTCGACGACCCCCTCGCCGGTGAGCCGACCGTGGCCACCTACCACTCGTACGCCGGGCGGATCGTCACCGAACACGGTCTGCGCGCCGGCTACGAGCCCTCCACCCGGCTGCTGACCGAGGCGTCCCGCTGGCAGTTGGTCGACCTGATCGTGCGCAACTACGACGGGGACATGTCCGAGGTGGACCGGATGCCGAGCACCGTCACCGACGCGGTCCTCGCGCTCGCCGGTGAGCTGGACGAGCACCTGGTCGAGCCGGACGAGCTGGCCGCCTGGACCGGCCGGTTCTTCGCCGACGTGCAGTCACGTCCGGGGCGGGTCTACGCCGGGGTACGCAAGGCCCTCGCTCTCCAGCAGGCCCGGCTGAAGCTGCTGCCGCTGGTGCGCGGGTACGCCCGCCGGAAGGACGATTTCGAGGCGATGGACTTCGCCGACCAGCTCGCTCGGGCGGCTCGGGTCGCCCGGGACCATCCCGGCGTGGGTGAGATCGAGCGCAGCCGCTACCGGGTGGTGCTGCTCGACGAGTACCAGGACACCAGCCATGCCCAGGTGGTGCTGCTCAGAGCGTTGTTCGGCGGCGGTCATCCGGTGACCGCGGTGGGTGATCCCTGCCAGTCCATCTACGGCTGGCGGGGAGCCAGCGCCGGCACCCTCGACCGTTTCCCGACCGAGTTCGCCCGCACCGACGGCGGCCCGGCGCGGGTGCTCGGGCTGACCACCAGCTGGCGCAACCGACCGGAGATCCTGGCGGTGGCGAACGCGCTGGCCACGCCGCTGCGCGCGGCCGGGGCCCGGGTGCCCGAGCTGCACGCCGCGCTCGGTGTCGACGAGCCCATTCCGCATCGCAGCCCGCGCGGGGCCGCCGCCGGCACGGTGCACTGCGCGCTGCTGCCGACGTACGCCGACGAGGCCGACTGGATCGCCGACAGCCTGCTGGCCGCCTGGCGTGGTGCGGCCGGCACACCGGGCGTGTCGCCCGAGCACATCCCGGTGACGCGACGCCCGACCACGGCGGTGCTGGTTCGGCTACGCAGCCAGATCCCGGCGATCGCCGCCGCGCTGCGCGAGCGCGGCCTGCCGGTAGAGGTGGTCGGGCTCGGCGGCCTGCTGGACACCCCTGAGGTACGCGACGTGGTCTGCACCCTGCGGGTGCTGGCCGACCCGACCGACGGGGCGGCGTTGCTGCGTCTGCTGACCGGCGCACGGTGGCGGATCGGACCGCGGGATCTGGTGGCGTTGCACCGCCGGGCCAGGGCCATCGCGGCGGCCCGCCGCCGGCTGGCCGACGACGGCGCTCCGGAGATCACCCCCGATCGCCTCGATGAGGCCACCCTGGTGGAGGCGCTTGCCGACCTGGGGCCGGCGCAGGCGTACTCGGCCGAGGGATACGCGCGGCTGCGCGCGTACGCCCGGGAACTGGGCCTGCTCCGCTACCGGCTGGACCAGACCCTGCCGGAACTGATCGCGGACGTGGAGCGGACCACCGGGCTCGACGTGGAGGTGGCGGTGCGGGCCGGCCGAGACGGCGCCGGTGACGCCGGGCTGGCCCGGGGCCACCTGGACGCGCTGGGTGACGTCGCCGCCCGGTTCAGCGGCGAGTCGCCGGCCGCCACGCTCGCCGGGTTCCTGGCCTATCTCGCCGCCGCCGAGGATGAGGAGCGCGGTCTCGCGCCGGGCGAGGTCGAGGTGGTCGAGGGGGCGGTGCAGATCCTCACCGCACACGCCGCCAAGGGGCTGGAGTGGGACGTGGTGGCGGTGGCCGGGCTGAGTCGTGGCGTGTGGCCGGGGTCGGTCCGCAATTCGGACCACTGGCTCGGCGGCCTGGGCGTACTGCCGTTCCCGCTGCGCGGCGACGCCGACGGGCTGCCCGAGTTGGCCCTGGCCGAGGCGGACGACCAGCGGGGCGTGGCCCGGGCGGTGGAGGACTTCACCGACGCCTGGCGGGCCCACGACGAGCGGGAGGAACGACGGCTGGCGTACGTGGCGGTGACCCGGCCCCGGCGGCTGCTGCTCTGCTCCGGTCACTGGTGGGGTGAGGGCACCAAACGGCCGCGTGGGCCGTCGGCGCTGCTCCGCGAGGTGCACGACGCCTGCCTGGACGGCGGTGCCGGCCACCTGGTCGACGAGTGGGCACCGGAACCCTCGCCGGACGCGGTGAACCCGACCACCGAGGTGGTGCTGCGGGCCGAGTGGCCCGCCGATCCGCTCGGCCCTCGCCGTCCGGTGTTGGCCGAGGCGGCGGCGCTGGTCCGCCGTTTCCTGACCGACGGCGACGCCGGGGACCCGCCGGACGACGCGGTCGGGGAGGATCCGGACGTGGCCCGGTGGCGACGGGAGGCGGAGCTGCTGCTGGCCGAGCGGGCGGAGGTGAGCCGGCTCTCCGGCCCGATCGAGGTGTCGCTGCCCGAGCAGCTGTCGGTGACGCAGCTTGTCGCGTTGCGCCGGGATCCGGCAGGGCTGGCCCGGGCGCTGCGTCGCCCGATGCCGACCGAGCCCAACCCGTACGCTCGCCGGGGCACCGCGTTCCACGCCTGGCTGGAGCAGCGGTTCGGCGCGGACCGGTTGCTCGACACCGACGAGCTACCGGGGGCGGCGGACGCGGACGCGGCGCCGGACGAGGAGTTGGCCGAGCTCCAGCGGCGTTTCCTGGCGAGCGAGTGGGCCGACCGCATCCCGGTCGAGGTGGAGGTGCCGTTCGCCACGGTGATCGGCGGTGTGGTGGTACGCGGCCGGATGGACGCCGTGTTCCGTCGTCCGGGCGACCGTTTCGACGTGGTCGACTGGAAGACCGGCGCGCGGCCGGAGGGCACCGCCGCCGAGGTGGCGGCGGTGCAGCTGGCGGTCTACCGGCTGGCCTGGGCGGAGCTGGCCGGTGTGCCGGTCGACCGGGTCGGTGCGGCGTTCCACTACGTGCGGGACGGGGTGACGGTCCGTCCGATGGACCTGCTCGACGTCGACGGGCTGACCGCGTTGATCAGCTCGGTTCCCGAGTCGACATGAGGCACTGGCGTGGTGCCGGATCCGTGGTAGGGTTCCCCCGTTGCAGTTTCGGTTACCAGCTCTGTTTGCGCCTGGCGGAATGTGGCCCCAGGCGCTCTTTGTTATGTCCGGACTTCTCCGGGCGGGGCGACCAGCAGCGACAGGCGTTCCGAGCAGGTTCGCTCGGGACATTCCTCTTTCAACCCCGCAACAGGTGCGGAGTTGACGTTCCGTCAAGGAGACGAAACAAGCATGGCTATTGGCACCGTCAAGTGGTTCAACGCTGACAAGGGCTTCGGCTTCATCACCCCGGACGGCGGCGGCGCGGACGTCTTCGCCCACTTCTCGGCGATCCAGTCCTCCGGCTACCGCAGCCTCGACGAGAACCAGCGGGTGGAGTTCGAGGTCGTGCAGGGCCAGAAGGGCCCGCAGGCGGAGAACATCCGTCCGCTCTGACCTTTCGGTCACCCGGTGTCGGCCGGGTCACCGCCGTGTGCTGCGCACCGGTGGTGGCCCGGCCGTCCGTGTTTCCTGCGTGGGTGCGGGGCTGGCGTCTCCGGCGGTCCTGGTCGGCACGTCAGGCGCGCCCCGAGCGGCACCGCAAGCCTGAGTCGGCAATCAGCGTCCCGATCGTCGGGTGGGCGACTGTTTTCCTGACCCGGCTCCGGAAGCCTGGCTGCGGGGGGAGGGGCCGGGGGGCTCCTGATCGGGTACGGGGGAGGAAGACCATGGTGGGCTCGGCAGCGCGTGAGCTGCTCCTGGTGATCGCGGTGGCGGCAGTCGGGTTGCTGCTGGCCACGGCCGTGACGTTCGCGCCCTGGCCGGTCACACCGGGCGGGTCCGCTCCGTCCGGCCTGGTGGAGTTGCACCGGCCGGCATCGACCGACCGCGCCGGCACCGCGTCCGGCTGACGGGATGCGCTGCTCCGGTCGGGTCTGCGCGCAGACCCGACCGCGGTGCGCTTCCTCGCACGCCGGCACCGGCGGGCGCGCCGAGACGTTAGGGTCGGATCCGTGCCGACCCGCAGAGCGAGAATCCCAGCGACGAGGTATCCGGTCGAACGGTTCACCCTCGACAACGGCCTACGGGTCGTCCTGACCCCCGATCGCAGCGCCCCGGTCATCGGTGTGGCGGTCGTCTACGACGTCGGCATCCGTTCGGAGCCGGAGGGGCGCACCGGTTTCGCCCACCTCTTCGAGCACCTGATGTTCCAGGGCTCGGAGAACCTGGAGAAGCTGGCCCACTTCCGACATGTGCAGGGCGCCGGCGGCACCTTCAACGGCTCCACCCACCTGGACTACACCGACTACTTCGAGACCCTGCCGAGCAACGCCCTGGAGCGGGCGCTGTTCCTGGAGGCCGACCGGATGCGCGGCCCTCGGTTGACCGAGGAGAACCTGCGCAACCAGGTCGACGTGGTCAAGGAGGAGATCCGGGTCAACGTGCTCAACCGGCCGTACGGTGGGTTTCCCTGGTTGACCCTGCCGCCGGTGCTGTTCGACACCTTCCCCAACGCCCATGACGGGTACGGCTCCTTCGATGATCTGGAGTCGGCCACCGTCGCTGACGCCGCGGACTTCTTCCGGCACTACTACGCCAGCGGCAATGCGGTGCTCGCGGTCAGCGGGGACATCGACACCGCCGAGGCCGTCACGCTTATCGAGCGGCACTTCGGTGACGTACCGGCCCGTCCGGCACCCGACCGGCCGGACTTCGCCGAGCCGGACCTGACCGTCGAGCGGCGCACCGCGTACACCGACAAGTTGGCGCCGCTGCCGGCGGTGGCGTCGGCGTGGCGGGTGCCCGACCCGATCGACGACTTCGCCGCCTACCTGCCGTACGTGGTGCTGGCCGAGGTGCTCACCGACGGGGACGCGTCGCGGTTGGTGGAGCGGTTGGTGCGTCGGGACCGCACGGTGACCAGCGTCGGTGGCTACCTGGGTTTCATGGGCGACCCGTTCGACGTACGCGATCCGACCGCGTTGCTGCTCCAGGCGCATCTGCCGCCCGGCGGCGACGTGGACAAGGTGCTGCGGACCCTGGACGAGGAACTGGACCGGCTCGCCCACGACGGGCTCGGCGACGGCGAACTCGCCCGTACCCAGGCCCGGATGGCCACCCACCTGCTGCGCGAAACCGATGCGGTGCTCGGCCGGGCGCTGGGCATGGCGGTGCTGGAGCAGCAGCGCGGCGAGCCGGGGTTGCTCGGTGAGCTACCCAGCCTGATCGGCGAGGTCACCGACGAGCAGGTCCGGGCTGCCGCGGCCACCCTGCGCCCGGAGCGCCGCGCCTCCGTCGAGGTTCTCCCCGGAGGTGGGGCTCGGTGAGTGCGAGGAGTGAGCCGGGTTTGCGAGCCCCGCAGTCACGAACGGAAGGTGGGGCTCGGTGAGTGCGAGGAGTGAGCCGGGTTTGCGAGCCCCGCAGTCACGAACGGAAGGTGGATCCCGATGACCGTGACCGCACCGCGACGACCGTTGCCGCCGCTGGGACCGACCCGCCGGCTCAAGCTGCCCCGACAGGCCGAGCGCACGCTCGGCAACGGGCTCACCGTCATCGTGGTGCGCCGGCCGGCGGTTCCGTTGGTGGAACTGCGGCTCTGGATGCCCTTCGGACGGGCTCACCTGGCCCGGGGTCACCTGCTCACGCAGACCCTGCTCGCCGGCACGGAGACGATGAGCAGCGTGCAGATCGCCGCCGAGTTGCAGAAGATCGGCGGTGGGCTCTCCGCCGGGCTCGACCCGGACCGGCTGATGATCTCCGGCACCGGCCTGGCCACCGGGCTGGACCGGATGCTGGAGATTCTCGCCGAGGTCCTCACCGGGGCGAACTACCCGGCCGGGTGGGTGGGGGTCGAGCGGAGTCGGCTCGTCGACGGCATCGAGGTGGCCCGGAGCCAGCCGGCGCACCTGGCCCGTACGGCACTGCTCCGGCGGATCTTCGACAGGCACCCGTACGCCGTGCAGACACCGGAGCCGGAGCAGGTCGCCGCGGTCCGCCCGGCGGCGTTGCGGTCGCTGCACGCCCAGCGGGTGCATCCGGCGGGTGCGGTGCTCGTACTGGTCGGCGATCTGCGCCCGGAGCGGGCGTTGGACGCGGCAGAGAAGGCCCTCGGCGGCTGGAACGGTGCCGGGCACGCGGTCGAGGTGCCGCCCGTCCCGCCGCTGGAACCGGGCCCGCTGCTGCTTGTCGACCGACCCGGCTCGGTGCAGTCGTCGATGCGGGTGGCGTTGCCGGCGGTGCCGCGTACCCATCCCGACCACGCCGCCCTGCAACTGGCGAACTTGATCTTCGGCGGTTACTTCTCCTCGCGGTGGGTGGAGAACATCCGGGAGGACAAGGGCTACACCTACGGTCCGCACTCGTTGATCGAGCACGCGGTGGCCGGCTCGGTGCTGGTGGCCGCCGCCGAGGTGGCCACCGAGGTGACGGCACCGGCCTTGCTGGAGACGAGTTACGAGCTGGGCCGGCTCGCCACCGTGCCGCCTGCGCCGGACGAGTTGGAACAGGCCCGGCAGTACGCTCTCGGCACACTCCAGCTCGGTATCTCCACTCAGGCCGGGTTGGCTTCGCTGGTAAGCGCGTACGCCGGCAACGGGCTGCGGCTGGACTTCCTGGCCGAACACGCGGCCCGGCTGGCGAAGGTGGGTGTCGACGACGTCACCGAGGTGGCGGCGCGCTATCTCGCTCCGTCCCGAGCTGTCACGGTCGTGCTCGGCGACGCCGAGCGGGTCGCCGCGTCACTGGCCACGCTGGCCCAGGTCGAGACCGTTCCCGTCCCGTGACGAGCGTGCGTCGTCGCGGTCGCGCGACGGTGCCGTACGCCGGCCGGCGTTCCGGTGGAGCGCCATGGTGAGCGGGTGCGGGAACAGCAGCCCGCCGCTGGCCCGTGCCACGCTGGATCGCGCGGCGCACCGGCGTACCGATCCACAGTGGCTGGCCCAGGCGTGGGCCGGAGCGCGGGTGCTGATGCTGGACGTCGAGGCGGGTGGGCGGGCCCTGGTGCGTACCGACACCGCCGTGCCGGAGCTGGTGCTGGTGGCTGCCGACGACCTGCCACCGGCCCTCGCCGACGGCGCGATGTTCCTCGGTGTGGAGCCGGACGGGATGCCGGTCTTCTGCGTACACGGCACCCTGCCGGTGGTGCCGGAGACCCGGTCGGCCCAACTACGGAACATCGGGCACCTGCTCAGCGACCGGGACGCCGGACTGTTCACCACCGCATTGGCACTGACCAACTGGCACCTGCGGCATCTCTACCACCCGGTCACCGGTGAGCCGACCCGGGCGGACGAGGCCGGCTGGACCCGGGTGGACCCGACCGGCGAGCGGGTGTGGCCGCGGACCGACCCGGCGATGATCGTGCTCGTGCACGACGGGATCGACGGCGGCGAGGGCCGGTGCCTGCTCGGCAACAACGCCACCTGGCCCAGTACGAAGCACGGCCGACGGTTCTCCTGCCTGGCCGGCTATCTGGAGCCGGGGGAGTCGGCCGAGGCAGCGGTGCTGCGCGAGGTCCGCGAGGAGGTCGGCGTCGAGGTCTCCGGCATCACGTACGCGGGCAGCCAGGCGTGGCCGTTTCCCGGCTCGTTGATGCTCGGCTTCCTGGCCACCGCCGACCCGGGGCACCCGCTGCGGCTGGATCCGGCTGAGATCGCCGTGGCGCGCTGGTTCTCCCGGCAGGAGATCGAGGCGGCGCTCGCCGGCCGGACTGTCGAGGTGGGCGACGCCCGGCTGCTGCTGCCACCACCCTCGTCGATCGCGCTGTTTCTGGTGCGCCGCTGGCTCGACGGGCACTGCTGAGC
This sequence comes from Micromonospora sp. C51, assembly GCF_018070435.1. Taxonomy (NCBI): domain Bacteria; kingdom Bacillati; phylum Actinomycetota; class Actinomycetes; order Micromonosporales; family Micromonosporaceae; genus Micromonospora; species Micromonospora sp. C51. Next base: position 27,294 of record NZ_JAGPXQ010000029.1, read on the forward strand.
GGCGATCCGGAGTGCGGCCCCGGTCCGTGACCGTCGTTGCCGCGGCGGTCACGGACCGGGGACACGGGCCGTCGTGGTCGGCTGGGTGAGGAACTCGGCGGGGGAGCCGGTCGACCACGACGGACGGGTGGTGGTTCAGGTGCCGGGCCAGCCGGGGGCGGCCCGTTGGCGGTGCGCGTCGTCCAGCGGCAGCACCTTGACCCGCTGCTTGCCGGAACGTACGGAGCCCACGGTGGCGATCGCGCGGGCCAGCAGCAGGGCGGCGTCGCGGTCGTCGGCGTGGACGACCTGGCGACGTGGCTCGGGCCGGGCGGTCTCGTCCCGCAGCCGTTGACCACCGGCCCAGGCGGCGGTGATGTCGGCGTCGGCGGCGGCGCGAATGTCGGTGCGAACGATCAGGAACCGCATGTGGGTCTCCGGATGTGTCGCGACGGGTGGAACCGTGGAAGTTCCACGTCACTACCCCGCCATCGTACGCCCGACGCTCGTCCCAGCAAGTGAAACGCGCCCAACGGTCCACAGACCCGACCGATCATCCGATCCCTGCTCAGCGTCGGTGTGGACAGACGACAATGGGGCCGCCGGCGAGCAGCCGGCGGCCCCGCAGGCGTCCGCGCTAGTGGTTGTCGAACTGACCGTTGATGGCACCGGAGATGAAGCCCTGCCATCCCGCCCGATCGAACAGCAGCACCGGGCCACCCCGGTCCTTGCTGTCGCGCAGCGCCACCGCGGCGGGACCGTTGGACAGCGGTGCGACCTCCACGCAGTTGGAGGTCTGGCTGCGCGTACTGGTGCGCCAGGGTGCGCCCGCGAGCTGGGCGAGGACGGACGGCGTGTTGCGGAACTCGTTCATCGTTGCGCTCCTGAGGTGAACCGATGGAACGAGTGGCACCGCACGTCCCGACGGCGGGCCGGTGCTGGTCACCGTTCCGTCAGGCGCCCGGAGGAACTGCGGCGTTGGGCCGGCGCCGTTGCCGGACCACTCGCCACAGTGGGCGGGGTCGCCGCGACGGACAGCCGTCCCGACGAGTCGATCAGCCAGGAGAGGGTGTCCGTTGCGGAGAGTGCCGCCGTGCATAGCCACTCGAACACCACTTTATAGCGATTTAGGGTGATTGCCTCGGTCGACATGACGTCGGTGAAGCCACCTTCGATGGCGAGCGTCTCCGGATCGAGGGGGTCGGCGAACCGATAGACCGAGAACGCGGTCGGCGGGAGGTACCACTGGCCGATCGGAGTGTCCCGGGGAAGCACGTGCAGCGTGACGTTCGGCAGCATGGCCAGCTCGCAGAGCTGTGCCAACTGCTCACGGAGCACCTCGGGTGGCCCGGCCCGGTGGCCGAGCGCGGACTCCTCCAGCACCGCGGTGTAGCGGGGTGGGTCGGTCTCCCGGGTCAGCGCCGACTGTCGCGCCAGGCGGGCCCTGATCTCCGTCTCGATCTCGTCCTCGGCCTCCGGGGCGCCGGCGGCCTGGTCGACCTGCCAGGCCGAAGAGATCCGCATCCGCGCGTACCCACTGGTCTGCAACAACCCCGGCACCAGCACCGGGTTGTACTCGGAGATCTCGGCGCAGCCCGCCTCCAGCTCGGCGAAGCCGCGCTGCTGCTGCGTCATCGCCGGATACCGCTTCAGCCAACCACGCATGTCGCCGGCTTCGTGGGTGATGCCGAGCAGCTCCAGCCGGAGGGCATCGTTTACGTGGTACAGGTCGAGCAGGTCCCGGACGTCGGCCGGATCGGGGCGGCTGCGGCCGTTCTCCAGGCGGGACAGTTTGGACGCGGATGCCCAGCCGACGCGTTCGATGACCTGGTCGCCGGTGAGCCCGGCGGCTTCGCGCAAGCGGCGCAGTTCGCCGCCGAGCCGGCGGCGACGCAGGATCGGGCTGGGTGCGGCAGGAGGCACAGTGTCCTCTTTTCCGTCGACCGCCGCGGACGCGACGGTAACTGTATGAAATTCGCCCCCCACGGTCAGTATGGACGTCGCGACCGGCGCCGGAGGTACCGGCGGAGGGCGTGTCATCAGAAATACGCAGACCCGACAGCGACTCCGGTCGGCGCGATCCGCGTCGCCGGCTCCGCCCGACCCGCCCGCCGCACCGAGTCGCGCCACCGGAGGATCAATGCGCACCGTCCTGAGTCGCCCGGACTTCCGCCTGCTCTTCGGTGGGCTGTTGGCCAGCATGACCGCCGAGTCGATCCTGCTGCTGGCGCTCGCTGTCTGGGTCAAGGACCTCACCGGATCGGACGGCCTCGCCGGTGCCACGATCTTCGTCATCCTCGCGCCACGCGCGCTGGCGCCGCTGGTCGGGTGGTTCGTCGACCGGTATCCGCGCCGCCCCTTCTTCGTGGTCACCAACCTCGCGACGGCGCTGTTGCTCACCCCCCTCTTCGCGGTCCGCGACGCGGGCGACATGTGGCTCATCTACGGAGTGGCCGCGCTGTACGGGTTGTCGAACCTGACCGTCGGGGCGGTGCTCAGCCGTCTGGTGCGGGAACTGGTGCCGCCGGACCTGCTCGGCGAGGCGAACGGGGCGTTGCAGACGGCACGGCAGGGGCTGCGGTTGATCGGCCCGCTCGCCGGTGCCGGCCTCTACGTGACGCTCGGCGGCTGGCTGCTGGCCCTGGTCGGGATGGTCGGATTCCTGGTCGCGGCCGTGGTGGTCGGCGCGCCACGGGCGGTCGCGGCGCCCGGCACGTCGTTCGCGCCGCAGGCGCCGTCCGCCGCGTCGGCCGGTGGCGCCGAGCACCGACCGCGCTGGCCGCAGGAACTGGCCGCCGGGCTCCGCCACCTCGCGGGCGAGCCGGCACTGCGGCGGGCACTGCTCGGATACGGCCTCGGTTCGCTGGTGATGGGCTTCACCGAGTCGTTGATCTTCGCGTACGTGGACCGGGGGCTCGGGCGGGAACCGGCGTTCGTCGGCGTGCTCTTCACCGTGCAGGGGATCGGTGGCCTGGTGGGTGGGCTGCTCTCCGCCGCCGTGCTGCGGCGGGTCGGTGAGCTGGGTGCCCTGGCCGTCGGGGTGGCGCTGTTCGGACCTGCCGCGCTGATGTTGGCGTACCCGAATCTGTGGCTCGGCATCGCCGCGGTGCTGGTTGCGGGTCTGTCGCTGCCGTTGACCCTGGTCGGGCTGCACACCCTGATCCAACGACGGACACCGCCGGAACTGCTCGGTCGGGTAGCCGCTGCCGCCGAGGCGGCGGTCCGGTGCCCGCAGGCGTTCTCGGTCGGCATGGGCGCGCTGGTCGTCGCCCTGCTCGACTACCGGCTGGTCTTCGCGTCGGTCGGCCTGGCGACCCTGCTCGCCGGCAACTACCTCTGGCGTGGCCGCCACCTGAGCCCGCCACCCGGGCCGCCGGTACGGCCCTCGGTGCCCGCCCAACGCCGAGCACCCGAGGCCGAGATCGGTGCGCTCGACCCTCTCCGGCGTAGTTGACCATGAAGTTGTTGCCCAGGTAGCCAGCTACCTGGGCAACAACTTCATGATCGACGCGGGAGAAGCGCGGAAAGCGTGCTGGTGCGGTCAGGCGGCGATGCTCGCCAGGTGCTGCTTGACCTGGTTGATCGACGGGTTGGTCAACGCGCTGCCATCGGCGAAGCGCAGCGTGGGCACCGTCTGGTTACCGCCGTTCACCTTCATCACGAACGTCGCGGCCGCCGGATCCCGCTCGATGTCGACCACCTGATAGGCGATCCCCTCCCGGTCGAGCTGCGACTTCAGCCGGTAGCAGTAGCCGCACCAGGGAGTGGAATACATCGTGAGCATGGTCAGATCCTCCAACGTCGCGCCCGGTGGCTTGCCGATCAAGCACAGGCTATCCGCTGCAACGTCCGGGGAAGCTGCGACAATTCCCCGCTGTGGTGGTTAACTCCGCGTCCGAACGCGTGCTCGCCGGGCTCGATCCGGAGCAACGCGCGGCGGTGACCGCCCCGGCCGGCCCGGTCTGCGTGCTCGCCGGCGCCGGTACCGGCAAGACCCGGGCCGTCACCTCCCGGATCGCGTACCGGGCACTGACCGGTGAGATATCGGCCCGGCATGTGCTCGCGGTCACCTTCACCGCCCGGGCCGCCGCGGAGCTGCGGCAGCGGCTCGCGATGGCCGGCGTGGCCAGCGTGCAGGCACGCACCTTCCACGCGGCAGCGCTGCGCCAGGTGCGCTATTTCGCACCTCGGCTGCTCGACGGCCGCGCCATGCCCGAGTTGCTGGACAGCAAGGTCCGGTTGGTCACGCTCGCCGCGGCGCGAGCCGGCCTACGGGCCGACCGGACCGTGGCCCGCGACCTCGCCGGTGAGATCGAATGGGCCAAGTCCTCCCTCGTCGAGCCGGGTGAGTACGTGGTGGCCGCCGCCAAGGCGCTGCGGGAGACGTCGCACGAGTCGGCGAAGGTGGCGGAGGTGTTCGCCGCGTACGAGCGGCTCAAGCGGACCGGCGGAGTGATCGACTTCGAGGACGTGCTGCGTGCCGCGGTCTGGGGGATCGAGGAGCATCCCGACGTCGCCGAGCAGGTCCGCAACCAGTACCGGCACTTCGTCGTCGACGAGTACCAGGACGTCAACCCGTTGCAGCAGCGGCTGCTGGACGCCTGGCTCGGCGGACGGGACGACCTGACCGTGGTCGGCGACGCTTCCCAGACCATCTACTCGTTCACCGGGGCCACCTCGGCCTACCTGGTCGACTTCCCGCGCCGGCATCGGGCGGCCACCGTGGTCCGGCTGGTCCGCGACTACCGGTCGACGCCGCAGGTGGTCGGACTCGCCAACGCGGTCATCTCGCAGGCGCGGGGCACCGAGGCGCGACTGCGCCTGGAACTGGTCGGGCAGCAGCCGGCCGGCCCGGAGCCGGAGCGGCGGATCTTCACCGACGAGCCGGCCGAGGCCGCCGCGGTCGCCGCCCGCTGCCGGGCGATGATCGACGCCGGTACCCCGGCCCGCGAGATCGCCGTGCTGTTCCGCACCAACGCGCAGTCCGAGGCGTACGAAAAGGCGCTCGCCGAGGCCGGCGTGCCCTACCAGGTCCAGGGGGCGGAGCGGTTCTTCGAACGCGCCGAGGTACGCCAGGCGATGGTCGCGCTGCGCGCGGCGACCCGGTCGGTGCCGGGTGAGACCCCGTTGCGGGCGGCGGTGGTCGAGGCGCTGGCCGGCGTGGGATGGGCACCGGACGCTCCGCCGCCGGGAGGCGCCGCCCGGGAGCGGTGGGAGGCGCTGGCCGCGCTGGTGCAGCTGGCCGAGGAGTACGCGGCCACGCCGGAGATCCTGCCGCTCGGCGTGGCCGCCGCGGTGGAGCGCCCGGTCACCCTGACCAACTTCACCGAGGAACTGGCCCGGCGGGCGGCCCAGCAGCACGTGCCGACCGTGGACGGCGTGACGCTGGCCTCCCTGCACTCCGCCAAGGGGCTGGAGTGGGACGCCGTCTTCCTGGTCGGCCTGGCCGAGGGGACCCTGCCCACCACGTACGCGCGCACCACCGAGCAGGTCGAGGAGGAACGCCGACTGCTCTACGTCGGCATCACCCGGGCCCGGCAGTGGCTCTGGCTGTCGTACGCCTCGGCGCGCTCGCCGGGCGGTCGGCCCCGGCGAGCGAGTCGGTTCCTGCCGCAACTTGCGCCCGCCGGCACGACGGAGCGGGCCGACCCGGGACGGCCGGGGCGGGCCCCGCAGCGGCGGGCCGCCACCCGGATCGTGTCCTGTCGGATCTGCGGCACCACTCTGCTCGCCGGACCGGATCGCAAGCTGGGCCGGTGTGCCACCTGTCCCTCCGACATCGACGACGAGTTGCACGACCGGCTGCGCGAGTGGCGGTCCCGGGTGGCCGGGGCACAGAAGGTGCCCGCGTACGTGGTGTTCACCGACGCGACGCTGGTGGCACTGGCCGAGCGACGGCCGGGCCGGGCCGAGGAACTGGTCGCGATCGCCGGGATCGGGCCACGCAAACTGGGCCTCTACGGAGAGGCGGTGCTGGCGTTGGTGGGGGGCGCGACGGTCGACGAAATCTGCCCGCAGAAAACTTTCTGAATCCGACCGTTAATTCGTTTGCCCTCGCCCTGCCGGCCGGCATAGCCTCAGGGCACACCTCGGAAGGGGGCCCTGTTCGGGCTGCTCACGGGGTCTGTTTCCGGGTCGACCACGAGTGAACGTCAAGGAGGTGGCACCGATGGAGAGCTACATCTACCAGCGTCCGACGGCGCTGCCCGTTGCCGTCGCTCCGCTGTCGGCTGCCCTGACGACCGCCGCTCCGCTGGCGGAAGTCCGGGCCACCACCGTCGCTGCGCGACCGTGGGCTCCGCAGGTGCACCGGGCCGAGATTCAGGCCGAGCTGATCCTCGCACCGGTCACGAACGGGCTCCAGGGGAGCAATGGCTTCACGGGCAAGGGCGTCGATGGCGTCAACAAGCGGATGGACGTCCGCGGTGTTCCACCTCGAGGTAGACCGGTCTGACCACAGACCACCGGCTCACCTCGAGGCCGCGGAACCCGCACACCGGGATCCGCGGCCTCAGTTTTTTGCACCGCCGAAGTACGTCGGAACCGCGATCCACGAGATCGTAGTGAGAGAGAGGTGACCGGGCGATGAGTCTGGCGTTGGCCCCGCTCGACGTGAGCGTCGAGGTGGAGGCGAACCTGCCCTGCCGGAAGTTCGACCCCGACCTGTGGTTCTCCGACTCGCCCACCGAGCTGGAACTGGCCAAGTCGCTCTGCGGGGACTGCCCGCTGCGCGTCGAGTGCCTGGCCGGTGCGGTGGAGCGGGCCGAGCCGTGGGGCGTCTGGGGTGGCGAGATCTTCGAGCGTGGCGCGGTCGTTCCGCGCAAGCGGCCCCGTGGCCGCCCGCGCAAGGAGGACGTCGCCCGTGACGCCGAGTTGCGGGTCGAGGCCGAGGCGCGGCTGGCGGCCAATGGTCTCGCCGCGTCGCGCAGCGCTGTCCGGCTGGCTGCCTGACATGTTCCCGATTCAGACCGACCCCGCCGGTGTCGTACCGGCCGAGAGAAAGCTGACCACTGTGCTGCACCTTCCGAACGGAGCCGAGATGTACCTACTCCACGAAGCGTTGTCGAGGGCTCGAATGCTCCGGCCTCAGGCCGGTCGCACCACCACGAGCACTGAGGCAACCCGATCCGCCCGTACCATCGCCATGACCGGCCGCGCCCGGTCAGCCCGCGAACTGGGCATTCTGTAGGACGAACACACTGACGGAGGGCGGGGACCGAAGGTCCCCGCCCTCCGTGTCACCACTCAGCCGACCGGGGCGAATCCCGGCAGCCAGCGTTCCAGGATGCCCCGGTAGGAGGCCTTGGCCTCCAGTTGGCACAGCACCCCGATCGATCCGAGCGTCACCCGGTGGATGAGCAGGTAGGACGGTGGCAGGTTGAGCTGTCGGCTGAGCTGATACGCCGGGGAGCGGGGGCTGGCCAACCGGGTCGCTTCGGCGCGCAGCCAGGCCCGGGTGAACCGGAACTCGTCGGCGGCGATCGGCTCCAGCATCGGACGCAGGAATTCCAACAGGGCGTGCGCGTCGATCGGCTCCGCGCCACTGACGAAGCCCTCGGCCCGCAGCCCGGCCTCCACCCCGTCGGCGTCGCCGCGCAGGGCCAGCCCGGCGATGCGGCCGATCGGTTCCGGCGTACCTTCCGGCATCCGAGCCACCGCCCCGAAGTCGATCACGCCGAGCCGGCCGTCGGGCAGCAGCCGGAAGTTTCCCGGATGCGGGTCGGCGTGCAGCAGCCCGGTCCGAGCCGGCGCGGAGAGATGGAGGGTGGCCATCAGTCGGCCCGCCTCGTCGCGTTGCTCCTCGCTGCCGGACCGGATGATGTCGGCCAGCGGCGTGCCCTCGATCCACTCGGTCACCAGCACCCGGGACGAGGCGAAGCAGACCTCCGGCACGTAGATCTCCGGGTCGTCGGCGTACCCGGCGGCGAAGGCCCGCTGTGACTCCGCCTCCAGCTCGTAGTCCAGCTCTTCGGTGATCCTCTCCCGCAGCTCGGCCAGGAGTGGCTTGATGTCCAGCCCGGGCTGGATGGCCCGGAACATACCCCCCAGCCGGGAGAGCTGCTTCAGATCGGCGAGCAGGGCGTCTCCGGCACCGGGATACTGGATCTTCACGGCGACGTCTCGGTCGGAACCGTCCGGTAGCCGCCACACGGCCCGATGCACCTGCCCGATGCTTGCCGCTGCGGCCGGGGAGTCGTCGAAGCTCACGAACCGGTCCCGCCAGGCTGGCCCCAACTGCTCGGCCAGCACCTTGTGCACGCTGGCGGCGGGCAGCGGCGGCGCGGCCTCCTGGAGTTTCGTCAGCGCCTGCCGGTAGGGCGCGGCGATCTCCTCCGGGAGGGCGGCCTCGAACACCGACAGGGCCTGACCGAACTTCATCGCCCCGCCCTTGAGCTGGCCGAGGACGCTGAACAACTGCTCGGCCGTGCGTTGCTGGATCTCGGCGGAGATCACGTCGGAGGCGAGCCCGGTGACGCGCTTTCCCATGCCGAGGACGGTCCGTCCGGCGAAGCCGAGCGGCAGAGCGGCGAGCTTGGCGGTCCGGGACACGGCCCGGCGCGGGATGTCGGTCACTTGGTCATTGTTACCGACTCGGCTGGCCCGCTGCTGCCGTGCAGCCGCACCCGCGCTGGTGCACCGGTCAGCCGCCGCATCGGCAGCGCGGGTGCGGCGGCCAGTAGCGTCGCCGGAGGCTGCCGGGGGCCAGCACCTCGACCGATCCGCCGAGGGTCTCGGGTGTGCCGCCATCGAGTTGGCTCAATGCTTCGCCGACTGCGTAGCCGGTCGCGGCCAGCAGGAGACTCACGGCACAGGCCGGGGCGGGCGGGGCGCTGGCAAGTTGGGCCGCGACCGTCGGCCAGCCGGGATCCCGGTCGGCCCGGTGCAGGTCAAGACAGCTCAGGCAGGGTCCGACCGGCGGCCGTACCAGGGGGCCGACCGCCGGAATTCCCTCCCGGATGTCCACCAACAGGTGCGGTTGTCGCCGTTGGGCGTGACCGGCGGCCAGCAGCGCGGCCGGCCGGTCACAGCCGAGTTGCACGACCAGGTCGGGGCGGGGCCGACGCAGCGGGCCGGTGCCGGTGCCGGGGGCGGCCCGCTGTACCGCGGCCCGGGCTGCGGCGTCGAGCGGACTGCCGATCTCCGTGGCGGCGATACCGGTGCCGACGAGATCGAGCGGACGAACCACCCCGGGTAGGTCGGGATGGACGTGGCCGACGCCCGCCTGGGCCAGTGCGACCGCGATGGCGGGGCCGAGCGGACCGCTGCCGATGACCGTCACCCGGGCGGCCAGGCGACGACGGAGCACCTGGGCGGGGGTGCCCGGTAACCGGGCGGTGGCCAGCGCCAGCGCGCCGGCCTCGGCGGCGAGCCGGGTCCGGCGCGGTCCGGTGAGATCCCGGGGCACGAGGGTGTGGGCTGGCACCACCAGACCGGCGGTACGCAGGGCGTCGAGCAGAGCGCGGGCGTGTTCCGGGCGGACTCCCGTGCCGGCCAGCACCTGCCGTTCGCTACGGGTGCCGTCGAGCAGGTCGAGCAGCCGGGCCGCCCGGGGGTCGGCCACCTCGACCAGGACCGCCCGTTCCCGGCCCAGGCCGAGCTGGAGGGTGTGCCGGTCGCGCCAGAGACGGGTGAGCCCTGGTAGCAGGCGGGGGCGGGGGGAGGCCGGTCGTTCGGCGGTTCGCGTCATGGGCACGAATAGTGACCACGTCCGCGCTTTCCGTCGATCGTTGTCCACAGGTGGCCGGCCCCAGATCCAGGGCTGTCCACAGGCTTCGGCGAGTTATCCACAACCCGCGGGTACTACTGTCGGTGGTCCGACAGTCACCGTGCATGTGAGCCGGGGGTGGCCGCAGGCCACCCCCGGCTCCAGTACGCGTACGTCAGACCTTCGCCTTGCCCAGGATGCGGTTCACTGTTGTGCCACATACCGGACACTTGCCCTTGGCCATGTTCATACCGGTCTTCGAGACCTCCACACGGCCTTCGAAGTCCCGCTTCTCCTTGCACTTGACGCAGTAACCGTTGTAGGTCTGGGCCTGGTCGGCCACGGTGTGCCCTCCTCGTGTCGTCCACCGGTCGATAACGACCCGGTGGGTCTCCCGGTGGCGGTCGCTCAGGGCGTCCGGCGCCGGTCCTGTCCGCTGGCCACCTACGTGACCACCGGTTGGCGGACCCTACCCAGGTGTGGGCGGTTCCATGTCAGCTGCGCATTGCCACTGTGAGCAAGGCGACGTCGAGAGTGTGCACGCCGAATTGGGTCAGATCAGTCAGTTTGCCGGGGACACGCCGACCAGCATCCCGCAATTGCGCTGGTGAGGGTGTCGAGTGGGGGCGCGGAACCCCGATTTGAGCTCCGCAGCGATGATCACTTAACGTGTTGGTCGGCTCGGGTGTGACACCTCGGCGGTCACCACGAAGGGTGACCGTGACGGCTGCCCCGGGTCCGGCAAAGAATTTTTTCGGGACTCCTGGCGACCAATCCCCATTTTCCGGACGCGTGTCGGGGGGTTGACTCTTGCGGACCCCTGGTCACAACGCATTAGCTTGCCAACGTGACAGCAAACCGAGGCTGCGCGGTCCACTGATGGCAGGGCCGCGGAAGCCGGTCGTCGAGGTACGGCGCAGCCAGCGTCGGCGACGCACGGTGTCCGCCTACCGCGACGGGGAGCGGGTCGTGGTCCTCATCCCCGACCAGTTCTCCCGGGCCGAGGAGAGCGAGTGGGTCGACCGGATGCTCGCCCGGCTGGCAGCCCGTGAGGGGCGCCTGGTCCGCTCCGACGCCGAACTGCTGGCCCGCGCCAGCCGGCTGATCAAGCTCTACCTCACCGAGTACGGCAACCAGGCCCTGCCGGCCAGCGTCCGGTGGGTGAGCAACCAGAACGGGCGGTGGGGCTCCTGTACTCCGGCGGACCGTTCGATCCGGCTGTCCCACCGGATCCAGGAGATGCCGGACTGGGTGATCGACTACGTGTTGCTGCACGAACTGGTCCATCTCATCGTGTCCAGTCACAACGCGCAGTTCTGGGCCCTGGTAGGCAGGTACCCGAAGACCGAACGGGCGCGCGGTTATCTGGAGGGCGTGGCCGCCGTCGCCGGCGCCCCTTGACAGACCCTGGGGGCTGCGGTGCCGCAGCGGTAGGGTCGGTGAATGGCCCGACGTGTGGTGGTGGCGCTGCTCGCGCCGATCGCCTGGACGCCGCCCGGTGTCGACCCGGTGAACTGGCGCAGCGCGCTCGCTGAGGACGTGGTGGACCTGCTCGCCATGCTCAACGAGGTGGACACCGCGGTCGCGGTCACGCGAGCCGACCGCTGGTTGGCCGACGCGGTGATCTGGCCCGGCACGACCGTGTACGAGGTGCCCGAGCCGAGCCCGAACGCGGTGTTCGCCGCCCTCACCGGTGCCGGCGGCCCGGCCGGAACGGACCCGTCGACCGGTGCTGGGCCGGCGGACGGGACCCCGGCGAGGGGAGACCGCTACGAGCAGGTGGCGGTCGTCGCGGGCGACGCGCCCGACCTGCCCGGACTCACCGTCGGTAAGTTGCTGCGTCCGCTGACCAGCCGGCCGGTCGCGGTTGCCCCGGCCGAGGGCGGCCTGCCCGGGTTGCTCGGCGTGGCGGCCCGGCTACCCGTGCCGTCCTGGCTGCCACCGCTGGACATGGACGCCACGGTGCCTGCGGCCGTGCGGGCGGCGGCACCCCGCCCCGGCGACCTGGCGGTGACCCCCTCCTGGCACCGGCTGCGCGGCCCGGCGGATCTGGCCCGCCTCGATCCGGCACTCGACGGGTGGGAGCACACCCGGTCGCTGCTGTCCGGGGCCCGCCGAAGCGGCTGAAGTCGCCGCCTCGGCGCGGCCGCGCCCGGCCTTTCCACCTGTCAGTTGCGGCCCTCGCCGCCCTCGGTGTCGTCGCGGCGTTCCGTCTCGCCCGGGGCCTTCTCCTCCGGGCCACCCGGGGCGGAGAAGTCGAAATTGTCCAACTCGGTCATCAGGTCCACGTCGGCCATGGCGAAGGCCACCGGGTCGGCGAAGTCGTCGTCGGAGGGAAGCAGGTCGGGGTGCCCCCACAGCGCGTCTCGGCCGGCGATCCCCCGGTGCTCGGTGAGCGCCGCCCAGAGCGCTGCCGCCTCGCGCAGCCGACGGGGTCGCAGTTCCAACCCGACCAGGGCCGCGAAGGTCTGCTCGGCCGGACCGCCGGCCGCCCGGCGGCGACGGAACGCCTCGCCCAGCGCCACGACGTTCGGCAGCCGGCCGTCGGCCGCCCCGTCGACCACGTGGCAGACCCAGCCCTCCACCAGGGCGAGGGCGGTTTCCAGCCGGGCCAGCGACGCCTTCTGCGTCGGGCTGTCCTCCGGTGTGAAGATTCCCTCCAGGGCGATCGCCTGCATCGACTCCGGGTCGGTCGGGTCGACCCGTCCCATCGCCTCCTCGATCGCCTCCCGATTCACCCGGATGCCGGCGGCGTACGTCTCGACGGCGTTGAGGACATGCCCCCGCAGCCACGGAACGTGCTCGAAGAGCCGCTGGTGCGCCGCCTCGCGTAGGGCAACGTAGAGGCGGACCTCGTCCTCGGGGAGTTCCAGCCCCTCGCCGTACGCCTTGATGTTTGCGGGAATGAGCGCGGCCGTGCCGGCCGGCCCGAGCGGCAGACCGATGTCGCCGGCGGACAGCACCTCCGCGGCGAGCGACCCGAGGGCCTGGCCGAGCTGGCCGCCGAAGAGCGCGCCACCGAGGGTGGCGACCATCGACTGCATCGGGCCGAGCTGGGCCCGGGCCTCCGGCGGAACCAGGTCGCCCATCGCGCCGACCATCCGGCTGGCCACCGGGTCACACAGCTTGCGCCAGACGTCGAGCGTCTTGAAGATCCATTCGTTGCGGTTCCAGGACACCGTGTTGCGGATGCCCGAGGGCAGCGCGGAGGCCGGCTCCAGCCAGAGGTCGGCGATCCGCAGCGCCTCCTCCACCGCGTGACGCTCGTAGGGGGAGACCGCCGGGTCGCCCGCCGCGGCGAGCTGACTGGCCGCCACCTGACGGGCCAGGTCCCAGTTGACCGGCCCGCTGCCCGACGCGGAGAGCAGGTGCTGCAACTGCGACATGAACTGCTGCATCTGCGCAGGGTCGTTGGGGTCGGGCGGCTGCCCACCCGGTAGCGCGAAACCGAACGGAATATCAGGCACGACGTCTACGGTACGCGCGCCGAGCCCGGAGCCGCCGCCACCACGGTTCCGCTCAGGGCGAAGTCGTTCGTCGTGCCGACCGGGAGCCGCGACCGGGATCGGTACGCTCTGCCGCATGAGACGTCGCGGCCTGACCGTCCTGCTCGGTGCCCTGCTCACCGCACTGCTCAGCATCGGGGTGCTCGGCGCGCCCGTCCCGTACGTGGTGCTCGGTCCCGGCCCGACCGTCGACACGCTGGGCCAGGAGGACGGCAAGGAGGTCATCCAGGTAACCGGCCGGGAAACCTCCACCTCCGCCGGCCAGCTGCGGCTGACCACGGTGGGAGTGCAGCCCGGCGTCAAGCTCCGCTCGGCCATCCAGGGCTGGCTCTCCGACGAGCAGGCTGTGGTGCCGCGGGAACTGGTCTACCCGCCGGGTGAGACCCAGGAGGAGGTGGAACAGCGCAACGCCGAGGACTTCCAGGTCTCGCAGACCAGCGCGGAGACCGCCGCGCTGCGGGAACTCGGCTACGAGGTGCAGGTCGTGGTCAAGACGGTCGCCGCCGACGGGCCGTCGGCCGCGGTGCTGCGCCCCGGCGACGTGGTGACGTCGGTCGACGGTGAACCAGTGCCGTTCGCCTCCCGGCTGACCGAACTCATCCGGGCCCGGCCGGCGGGCACGGCGCTGCGGATCGGGTACACCCGGGACGGCGCCGCGCGAACCGACACCATCACCAGCCAGGAGCACGACGGCCGGCCCCGGATCGGGATCGAGATCGAGCAGCAGCAGCCCCACCCGTTCACCCTCTCCTTCGACCTGAAGGACATCGGCGGCCCGAGCGCGGGTCTGATGTTCGCCCTGGGCATCATCGACAAGCTGACCCCGGACGACCTGACCGGCGGTCGGATCATCGCCGGCACCGGCACCATCGACGACTCCGGGCAGGTCGGCCCGATCGGTGGCATCCCGCAGAAGCTGGTTGGCGCGAAGCAGGCCGGCGCGACCGCGTTCCTGGTGCCGGCGGCCAACTGCGCCGAGGCGGTCCGTAACCGGCAGCCGGACCTGCCGTTGGTGAAGGTGGGCACGCTCGACGAGGCGTTGGACGCGATGGCGACGCTGCGTTCCGGGGGCGAGCCGGCGTACTGCTGAGCCGCGCGGCATGACCTTGCGCTCACGCTTTCAGGAACACCCCGTACTCTGGGTGCCTGGTCGGAGCCGATCATAACGAGCGTGCGGAGCCAACAGTGGTCATGCGTAGCAGCAGCCCCCTGCCGAGGATGAGCCGACGCGGACGCGTCACGATCGGGGTCCTGATCGGGGTGTTCGTGCTGTTCACCCTGCTCGGCTGGGGAGTGCAGGCCTGGACGGACTGGCTCTGGTTCTCCGAGGTCGACTACACCGAGGTCTTCCGGGGGGTGCTGGTCACCCGGCTGCTGCTCTTCCTGGCCGCGGGCCTGGCGATGGCGGCGATCGTCGGCGGCAATCTCTGGCTCGCGCAACGGCTACGCCCACGGATGCGACCCCACTCACCGGAACAGGCCACCCTGGAGCGGTACCGGATGCTGCTCGGCCCCCGACTGGGCCTGTGGATCACTGCGGCCGCCGCCATCGTCGGCCTCTTCGCCGGCCTGTCGGCGCAGAGCCGCTGGAACCAGTGGCTGCTCTTCCTGCACGGCGGCAACTTCGGTGTGGACGACCCGGAGTTCGGCGTCGATGTCGGTTTCTACGTCTTCCAGCTGCCGTTCTGGCGGTTCCTGCTGGGGCTCGGTTTCACCTCGGTGGTGCTGGCGCTGATCGGCGCGCTGGCCGTGCACTACCTGTTCGGCGGGGTGCGCCTGCAGGGCGTCGGCGACCGGATGAGCAACGCCGCCCGGGCCCACCTGAGCACGCTGGTCGCGGTCTTCGTCCTGCTCAAGGCCGTCGCGTACGTGCTGGACCGGCGAGCGATGCTGTTGGAGTACAACGACGGCGTGAACGTCTACGGCGCCGGCTACGCCGACATCAACGCGCTGCTGCCGGCCAAGGAGATCCTCGCCTACATCTCCGTGGTGGTGGCGATCGCGATCATCGTCTTCTCCAACGCCTGGATGCGCAACCTGGTCTGGCCGGGCATCTCGTTGGCCCTGCTCGGCGTCTCCGCGGTGGCGATCGGCGGCATCTACCCGTGGGCGGTGCAGACCTTCGAGGTCAAGCCCAGCGCCCGGGACAAGGAAGCGCCGTACATCCAGCGCAGCATCGACGCCACCCGCGCGTCGTTCGGACTGGACATCACCCAGAGTTCGGCGTACTCGGCCAACAACCTGAACCCGCCGGAGAGCCTGGCCACCGACACGTCGGTGGTGCCGAACGTCCGACTGCTCGATCCGCAGCTGGTCAGCGAGACCTACACCCAGCTCCAGCAGGTCCGTGGCTTCTACGACTTCGGTCCCAAGCTGGACATCGACAGGTACACGCTCAGCGGCGCGACCCAGGACTACGTGGTCGGTGTACGTGAGATCAACTATGGCGAGTTGACCGCGCAGCAGAGCAACTGGATCAACCGGCACACCGTCTACACCCACGGCTACGGCGTGGTGGCCGCGCCCGCGAACCGGGTGGTCTGCGGTGGGCAGCCGTTCTTCGTCTCTGGTTCGCTCGGCGAGCGGACGCAGGAGTCGTGCGCGTCGGCCACCGACCTGATCCCGGCGAGCCAGCCCCGGATCTACTACGGCGAGCGGATGGCCACCGGTGACTACGCCATCGTCGGCAAGCCGAACGCGGACGCCAACCCGGCCGAGTTCGACCGCCCGGCGGGGGAGAGCGGCGAGGACGGTGAGGGACCCGAGTCGTACTACACCTACACCGGTTCCGGCGGCGTCGAGATCGGCTCGTTCACCCGTCGCCTGCTCTACGCGATCAAGGAGCAGGAGGCGAACTTCCTGCTCTCCGAGGCGGTAAACGACAACTCCAAGCTGCTCTACGTGCGTAACCCTCGGGACCGGGTGGAGAAGGTCGCCCCGTTCCTCACGCTGGACGGTGACCCCTACCCCGCCCTGGTCGACGGCCGGGTGCAGTGGATCGTCGACGGTTACACCACCGCCGCGACCTATCCGTACGCGGAGCGGGTCAACCTCCAGCAGGAAACCACCGACGAGCTGACCGGCCGGGGCACCATCCAGCTGGCCCGGGAGAACGTCAACTACATCCGGAACTCCGTGAAGGCGACCGTCGACGCGTACGACGGCACCGTGGTTCTCTACGAGTTCGACGAGAACGACCCGGTGCTCAAGGCGTGGAACAAGGCGTTCGGCGGAGACCTGATCAAACCACGCGCCGAGATCCCGCCGGCGCTGGCCGACCACTTCCGCTACCCGGCCGATCTGTTCAAGGTGCAGCGCAACCTGCTGACCCGGTTCCACGTGACCAACCCCGGCGACTTCTACTCCGGCCAGGACTTCTGGCAGGTGCCGAACGTGCCGGACGCGCCGGACAGCGGGCAGAAGCAGCCGCCGTACTACCTCTACACCCGGTTCCCGGGCCAGGATGCGCCACGCTTCCAGCTGACCAGCGCGGTGACCCCCAACGGTCGGCAGAACCTGGCCGCACTGATCTCCGGTTCGTACCAGGACGGCAGGCCGACGTTGCAGGTGCTGGAGCTGCCGGACCAGACGGCGATCTCCGGTCCGGTGCAGGTGCACCAGCGGATGACGAACACCAACGCCACCATCCGGCAGCAGCTGAACCTGCTCTCCTCCAACCAGGCCCAGGTGCAGTACGGCAACCTGCTCTCGCTGCCCTTCGGCAACGGGATGCTGTACGTCGAGCCGGTCTACGTGAAGAGCAACCAGCAGGACGCTTACCCGCTGCTGCAGAAGGTGCTGATGTCGTACGGCGACGGGGGCTCCTACGTCGTGCTGGCCGACAACGTCGCCGACGGCATCAAGCAGCTGGTCGAGCAGGGCAAGCAGGCAGCTGCCGGTAACCCGCCGCCGCCGGCCGGAGGTGAGGAGCCACCGCCCGAGGGTGAGGAGCCGTCTCCGTCGCCGACGGTGACTCCGTCGCCGGGCGACGCCCCGCCGCTCACCGGCGAACTCGGTACGGCCGCCGAGCGGGTACGGGCCGCGATCACCGAGGTGCGTGCCGCCCAGGCATCCGGCGACTTCGAGCGGTACGGTCGGGCGCTGGCCGCGCTGGACGAGGCGCTCACCGCGTTCCAGCAGGCTCAGCAGGCGGCGGGCACCAACGGCACGCCGAGCCCGCCGGCGCCTTCCGGCAGTCCCTCACCCACCGGCTGACCGCCCCACACGGTGAAAGCCCGCGGCTCGGCGTTCCTCGCCACTGCCGCGGGCTTCATCATGTCTGAGCGGTGACTGGGGCTGCGCGCTGACCGGAGATCGGCGGTGAAACCGGGCGTTCCGTGGGTCGTTTTGCGGGCGGCGGGGGTGGTGCGCTACGGTGGATCTACCGACGCGGGGTGGAGCAGCTCGGTAGCTCGCTGGGCTCATAACCCAGAGGTCGCAGGTTCAAATCCTGTCCCCGCTACTGCGAGAAAGAGGTCCCGGATCCGTCCGGGGCCTCTTTCGTTCATCCGGGGACGATCCCCGTCCGGGTCGATCGTGCCCCGTGATCCCGGGCCAGGCGGCGGTCCAGCGGGGCGAATTCTCGGCCCGGGGGCGTTACGGGTGGGGCTGGTGATGAGCTCCGTTACGGATGGGGTAGGCTGGTTCTACCGACGCGGGGTGGAGCAGCTCGGTAGCTCGCTGGGCTCATAACCCAGAGGTCGCAGGTTCAAATCCTGTCCCCGCTACTGCGACGAAGTGGCCCCGGATCCGTCCGGGGCCACTGTCGTTTGTCCGGGGGCCTGTCCGCGGCGTCGACACGAGCTTCGTTCGGCCGGCCGAGGTTGCGCGTCTCGGCGAGGATGGGCGCATGTCTTCCTTCGGTAGGTGGTGGGGGCGGCTCGGCACGCTCCTGGGTACGGTCGTGCTGACGGTTTTCGTTCCGGTCGCTGCGTGGGCGTCGACCGGCACCGGCGAACTGGTGGTGGAGGCGGCTCGACGGCGCGGGCGCGGTGTCGGCGTCTTCGGTTTCCTGAGTCTGCTCTGCTGCCTGGCGGTGGTGGCCGTGATCGTCCTGCTGGTGATCCGGATGACCCGCCGCCGGCGCTGACCAGGCGTACCGAGGCCGTTCGCGCCCCGGCGGTCGGCCCGTGGACCGCCAGCGGCGGTACGACCGGCGCGTGGTCTACTTGTCCGCGTGGAACTTCTGCACTCGGGCAAGGTGAGGGACGTCTACGCCGAGGGCGATGACCTGATCCTGGTCGCCTCCGACCGCGTCTCCGTCTACGACGTGGTGCTGCCGACCCCGATTCCGGACAAGGGCAAGCTGCTCACCGCGTTGTCGCTGTGGTGGTTCGAGCAGCTGGCCGACCTGGTCCCCAACCACGTCATCTCGGCCACCGACGTGCCGCCGGAGTTCGCCGGCCGGGCGATCCGCTGCCGCCGGCTTGAGATGGTGCCGGTCGAGTGCGTCGCCCGTGGCTTCCTCACCGGTGGCGGCCTGAAGGAGTACGAGAACACCGGGAAGGTCTCCGGCGTCGAACTGCCGCGCGGGCTGGGCGAGGCGTCCATCCTGCCGGAGCCGATCTTCACCCCGTCCACCAAGGCGCCGGTGGGCGAGCACGACGAGCCGATGACCTTCGCCGAGGTGGTCGACAAGGTCGGCGCGGAGACCGCCGACCGGCTGCGGCAGTTGACCATCGACGTGTACTGCCGGGGCGCCGAACTGGCGGCCGACCGGGGCATCCTGGTCGCCGACACCAAGATCGAGCTTGGTTGGGCGCCGGACGGCACCCTGGTCCTCGGCGACGAGCTGCTCACCCCGGACTCGTCCCGGTTCTGGCCAGCGGAGTCCTACCAGCCTGGGCGCGCCCAGTTCTCCTACGACAAGCAGTACGTACGGGACTGGGCGGCGCGTAGCGGCTGGGACAAGCGGAACCCGGCACCGGAGTTGCCCGCCGATGTGGTCGACGCCACTCGGGCCCGTTACGTGGACGTCTACGAGAAGCTGACCGGCGAGCGCTGGTAAGAGCGACCGGCTCCAACTCTCGCGTCGAAGGAGGGCGGGGCGGTCCGTCGCTATTCGCCGCTGCGGTGGCGGCCGACGTGCTGCTCGGCGGGGGCGGTCGCGGTGATGATGCGTACCGTGGTGCCGGCCGACCCGGTCTCGACGTCCATCGCGTCGGTCAGCTCGCGGGCCAGCCAGAGGCCCCACCCGCCGGCCGTCTCCGGCGCGGGTCGGCTGCGGTTGTCGAGATTCTGGGTGCTGATGCCCGGACCGTGGTCGGCGACCTCGCACAACACCAGGCCGGGCTCTTCCCACAGCCGCAGCCAGCCCTGTCCGCCGCCGTGCCGCACCGCGTTGGTGATCAGCTCGTTGACGGCGAGCACAAAGTCGTCCAGCCGGTCGTCGCGCAGCCCGGCAGTGCGCGCGCAGGCGGCGACCGAGTGTCGGAGCTCGGTCACCTGGGCCTGGTCGAAGGCGTCGGCGATCAGGAGGGCGTGTTCGATGGGCACCACCGTACGCGGTGGGGGAGGTCCTGCGTTCGTCATGGCCCCCGTCCCGACAGAGATCGCAGAGGTTTACGCGGCTTTTACAACCGTACGTCAGGGTTGGTCGAGGTGCATCGGCCGCAGGCGGGCCCGAGGGCCTGTGGCATCGTGGCGCACGTGCCTGCTGCCGCTGGTTTCGAGGTGCCGCTCTGGCGTGCCGTCGCGGTCTTCCGGGTGGCCTCCCTGGCGTACGTCTGCGTGGTGTTGATCCGCGACGCGGACCGCTACGCCCACCCCCTCGCCGCGACGGCGCTGGTGTTGTTCATGGCGTTCTGGACGGCCGTCACCGCGATCGGGTACGCGGTCCCGGCGCGGCGCGGCTGGCCGCTGCTCCTGGCCGATCTGGGCGTGGTGGTGGCGATCCTGCTGGCCACCCCGTGGGTGATGGGCCGTCCGGCGCTCGACGCGGGGCTGCCGACCCTCCCGGTGGCCTGGCTGAGCGGGCCGGTGCTGGCCTGGGCCGTCTGCGGCGGTCGGCGGCGGGGCGCGGTCGCGGCACTGGTGCTCGGCGCGACCGACCTGGCGACCCGGGGCATGGTCACCCCGAGCGCGTTCAACGGAGCGATCCTGATGCTGCTCGCCGGCGTGGTGGTCGGGCACGTCGCCCGGCTGACCGTGACCGCCGGGGAGCGGCTGCACCGGGCGGTCGAGTTGGAGGCCGCCACCCGGGAGCGGGAACGGCTGGCCCGCGACATCCACGACTCCGTGCTCCAGGTGCTCGCCCTGGTGCAGCGGCGGGGCGCCCACCTCGACGGGGAGGCCGGCGAACTGGCCCGGCTGGCCGGGGAGCAG
The DNA here is from genome assembly GCF_018070435.1 of Micromonospora sp. C51. Taxonomy (NCBI): domain Bacteria; kingdom Bacillati; phylum Actinomycetota; class Actinomycetes; order Micromonosporales; family Micromonosporaceae; genus Micromonospora; species Micromonospora sp. C51. Next base: position 47,808 of record NZ_JAGPXQ010000029.1, read on the forward strand.
GAGATGGCGCTGCGGTCGCTGATCTCCGGTGCCGGACCGATCCCGGCCGGTGCCGCCGACGCACCGGTGGACCTGCGCACGCTGCTCGGCCGGCACGCTTCGGCCACGGTGTCGCTGTCCGCACCGGCGGGCTCGGTGCCGCTGCCCCCGGCGGTGGCCCGCGAACTGGCGGCGGCCGTCGCCGCGGCGCTGGACAACGCGGCCCGGCACGGCGGCGGCCGAGCCTGGGTGCTGGTCGAGGACGAGGGGTCCGCCGTCACCGTGTCGATCCGGGACGAGGGGCCGGGTTTCCCGCCCGAGCGGCTGAACGAGGCGGCGGCCCAGGGACGGTTGGGTGTTGCCCAGGCCATCCGGGGGCGGCTGGCTGACCTGGGCGGTACCGCCCGGATCAGCTCGACACCGGGTGCCGGTACCGAGGTGGAACTCACCGTGCCGAGGAGGCAGCCATGAGCGGTGTACGCGTGATGGTCGTGGACGATCACCCGATGTGGCGGGAAGGGGTGGCCCGCGACCTGGTCGAGGCCGGCCACGAGGTGGTGGCCAGCTGCGGCGAGGGCCGCCAGGCGATCCGGGTGGTCGCCGCGGCCCGTCCCGACGTGGTGGTGCTCGACCTGCAACTGCCGGACATCTCCGGCGTCGAGGTGATCAACGGACTGCGGACGGCGCACCCCCCGGTGCGGGTACTCATGCTCTCGGCCAGCGGTGAGCAGCAGGGCGTGCTCGACGCGGTGAAGGCCGGCGCCACCGGCTACCTGCTCAAGTCCGCCGGGCTGGCGGAGTTTCTGGAAGCGGTGCGGCGTACCGCCGCGGGCGATCCGGTCTTCACCCCCGGCCTGGCCGGACTGGTGCTCGGCGAGTACCGCCGACTGGCCGCCGGTGGTGATCACGCGGCGGCCGGTACCCAGGACGCGGCACCCCGGCTCACCGATCGGGAGACCGAGGTGCTGCGTCTGGTGGCCAAGGGAATGTCGTACCGGCAGATCGCCGAGCGGCTCGGGCTGTCGCACCGTACGGTGCAGAACCACGTGCAGAACACGCTCGGCAAGCTTCAGTTGCACAACCGGGTGGAGCTGACCCGGTACGCGATCGAACGCGGCCTGGACGACTAGGTCGGCGGCGCCGGCCGATCAGACCGAGTGCGGCGGCCGGGTCTCGTGCACGGCCAGTTCCTCGGCGCTGGCCCCGCCACCGGCGGCCCCCGCGTCGTACGCGATCGAATCGGTCTCCTGGTCGGTGTGCGCCCCTTCGTCCGGTTCGACCAGCCGGCCGACGGTGGCGTCCGCGCTGGTGCCCAACCGGTCGTGGTCATAGAGGGAGACCGGGGACTTCGGGTCGGAGGTGGGGCCCGGATCGATCACGTCGGCGTCGAGCTGTGCCTGCGCCGCCTGCTCCCGGCTGTCCGCCTCGGCCGCGATGTCCGGGTCGACCGGTCCGGCCAGCGGGTCGTCGACCGGCAGCTCGAACCGTTCCCGGCCCAGCTTGTAGTCCAACGACTCCCCGTCGAGCTGTTCCTCGGCGGTGGTGCCGAACTCGTCGACCGCCACCGGCGTCCGGTCACCGGGCAGCTGAGCCGGTGCTGGGCCGTCCGCTTCCCGTCCGGTCAGCACGTCGTCCCCGGCCGTCGAATCGTCGTCGGCGGTGTCGGGCAGGCCGTCGGCCTCGGGATCGGACACGGGGGTCGGGTACTCGTCGTCGCGCATGACTGACCACTACCCGTTGCCCTCCCGCCGTAACCGGTCCAGGCGGGGCGGTTGGCCGGCCGGGTGCGGCCGTCACGCCGCCCGTCCGCGCTCAGCGCGCGATCCGGCGGGCCAACGCGGCGACCGTGCCGACGGCGGTGCCGGCGGCGGCCAGCCCGAATGCGGCGGAGATCCGGACCAGTTGGCGACGCCGGCCCTGCCAGCCACCCTCCGCTGTCGCCGCGGCGTCCGCCCGGAAGACGTTACCGCTGGTGTCGGCGGTTGGTAGCGGCCCGAACTGGGTGTACCGCCCGTACCAGCCGAGGACCCGTTCGGCCAGCGCGGGCACCAGCCGCCACTGCATGCCGACCAGGCGAGCGGCCCCGCCTGCGTACGCCTCCCGGCGGGGCCGCTTCAGCAACCGGACGATCGTCTCCGCGACCACCTCCGGCGGATAGACCGGCGGCGGCGGAAGCACCTGCCGGCCGCTGTGATTGGCGGCGTGCCGGAAGAACGGGGTGTCGATGGTGGCCGGCAGCACCGTGCAGATCGAGACGGACCCCCGGCCGGTGACCCGCAGCTCCTGGCGGACCGTGTCGGACAGTCCCCGGACCGCGTGTTTGGCGGCGTTGTACGGGGACTGGTACGGCATCGCCACCTCGGCCAGCACCGAGGCGTTGTTGACCACCACGCCGCCGCCGGCCGCACTGAGATGCGGCAGCGCGGCCCGGATCCCGTTCGCCGTGCCGAGCAGGTTGACGTCCAGCACCCGGCGGAACTCGGCCACCGGGATTTCGTCGAACAATCCGATGGTGCCGACCGCGGCGTTGTTGATCCACGCGTCGATCCGGCCGAACTCGGCCACCGTGGTCGCGGCGAGCCGTCGCATCGCGTCCGCGTCCGTCACGTCGGTGGGCACCACGAGGGTGCGACCGCCCAGCTCACGGCAGTGCCGGGCCACCTCCCGCAGGGCCGGCTCGGAGCGCGCGGCGAGCACCACGGTGCTGGCGTGACGGGCCAGGGCGTACGCGGTCGCGGTGCCGATGCCACTGGACGCACCAGTGATGACGATGGTGGCGTCGGCCAGGTTTCGGGCGAGGGGCATTCCTCATCGGTACCCCGTGGTGTCCGGGTCATGCCGCCGAGCGTGCCCCGGATCTGCGAGGTTTCGGCTCGTCGGAGGCCGGTTAATGGGACGCTCTGACCGGAGACCACCGCCTAATCCGCATGGAGGTGCCCCATGCGCGTCGGCCTTGTCTGTGCCCACGCCGCTGCGCCGCCGTCCGGCGACGGAACCGTCGTCGGCACCTACCAGCACATCGCACGGGTCGCGGCCGAACTGGCCGGGCGGGGTCACGACGTGCGGGTCTACACCCGTCGGGACGACCCGGATGCGACGGAGACCGACATCGTGGACGGCTACCGCGTGGAGCGGGCACCGGTGGGCCCGGTCGCGCCGATCCCCACGGCCGATCTGGTGCCCTACGTGGCGGCCTTCGGTGCGTGGCTGGCCGACCGGTGGTCCGCCGACTGGGCTCCCGAGGTGGTGCACGGCCACTACTGGATCGGGGGCCTGGCCGCCGCGCACGCCGTGCGGGAGACCGACATCCCGATGGTGCAGACGTTCCACTCGATCGGCATGGAACAGCTGCGCCACCTCGGCGCCCAGTACGACGGGCCGGGCACCCGCATCCCGCTGGAGCGGGCGCTGACCCGGGCGGTGGACATCGCGGTCGCCCAGTGCAACGACGAGGTCGACGAGTTGACCAGGATGGGCCTGCAACGCACGTCGGTCGCGATGGTTCCGACCGGTGTCGACACGGAGCGTTTCCATCCCGACGGCGAGGCCGCCCCGCGTGAGCAGCGGCCCCGGATACTTTCGGTGGGCGGGCTCGGGCGCGGCCACGGCCAGGAGGACCTGATCCGAGCGATGCGCCTGGTCGGTGACGCGGAGCTGGTGATCGCCGGTGGGCCACCGACGGACGGACTGGCAAACCACGCCGAGGCCCGTCGGCTGCGGGAACTGGCCGATCGGGTCGGGGTCGGTGAGCAGGTGCACCTGGTCGGCGCGGTGCCGCACGAGCAGATGGCCACCTGGTACCGCTCGGCCGACGTGGTGGCCTGCACCCCGCACTACTCCTCGGCGGGGCGGGTGTCGCTGGAGGCGATGGCCTGTGGTGTCCCGGTGGTGGGCTACGCCATGGGTGGCATCGCCGACGCCGTGGTCGACGAGGTGACCGGCAAGCTGGTGCCGCCGGGCGACGTACGCGCTCTCGGGATGACGCTACGTCGGCTGCTCGCCGACAACGCCGGCCGCTTCGCCTACGGGCATGCCGCGGTCGACCGGGTGCGGTGCAGCTACACCTGGGAACGCACGGCCAGTGCTCTGGAGCGGCTCTACGAGCGGGTGGTGGGTCGACGCAAGCCGGTCGAGGCGGCCTGAGGCAACGGATCAGTGATGACGCTGGCCGTGCCCGCGACGCGGGCTGCGGGCTGAGTCACGAGCGGCGGCGGAACGCCCACCACCGCCCGGGTGACAGCGTGCTGATGCTGCGGCTCCGCGTACCGGGTGAGCCCGACGACCGCGGCGAGGGTGACCAGGAACCCGATCCCGGCTAGCCACTCCCGGCCCGGCCAGATCTTGTCGTTGAGCAGCAGCAACCCGACGATGGCGGCGGGCACGGCGCCGGCCGCGTCCATGGCGGCCACCGCGGCCGTGGTGGAACCGCGCTGCATCGCCAGCCCGAGCAGCAACTGGCCGACCACGGAATGGCCGACGAGCAGGTAGAGCAGCGGGTCACTGAGGAACGCGTCCCAGCTCGGCGCGGAGGCCAGCGGTCGGGCCGCCACCGCGGCGGCGGAGAAGGCCAGCCCGGCCAGTGAGCCGAGCGCCACCGATCCGGGCGCGCCGTGCAACCGGACCGCGAAGATTCCCAGCACCGCGATCACCGCCAAGGCCACCAGCAGGGCGACCATGCCCGCGGTGCCGAGGGCCTTCGACGGTGCCGGCCGGGCGGCGAGGACCAGCGCGGTGATTCCGGCGAAGAGCAGCACCAGCAGCGCGACCTCGGCCACCGGCAGCCGCCACTTCAGCAGGACCACGCCGAGCAGGGCGGTGACGCCGAGCCCGGCGGCCACGCTCGCCTGCACCAGGAACAGCGGCAGGTCACGCCGGGACAGGAAGGCCAGGACGAACCCGACGACCTGGCAGGCCAGCCCGACCAGATAGGTGCGGTGCCCGGCCAGGCGCAGCAGCAGCCCGGGATCGAAGGTGTGATGCACGGTGGTGCGGGCGGCGGCGACCGACTGCAACAGGTTGGCGACGCCGTACGCGACGATCATCGCCGCCAGGAAACACCAACCGGAGGTAGCCACCTGGCGAGGATAGAGGTTACCGGGCGTCAATGCGCGGCGGGCTACCGAGCCGGTGAAGGATGTCGGGATGCAGCGCGCCGTTGCTGGCCAGGGTGCTGTTGTCGCCGCCTGCCGGGGCCGGACGGCCGGCCAGATCGGTGATCGTGCCGCCTGCTTCGGTCACGATGGGTACCAGCGCGGCCACGTCCCAGAGGGACAACTCGGGCTCGATCATCACGTCCAGCGCGCCCTCGGCCAACAGCATGTAACCGTAGAAGTCGCCGTAGGCCCGGCTGCGCCAGGTGTCCCGCATCAGTTGCAGCACCGCGTCGAGCCGGCCGGCCTTCTCCCAACCGTCCAGGGAGGAGTAGCAGAGGCTGGCGTCGGCCAACCGGGTCACCCCGGAAACCCGGATGGGCGTCCCGTGGGCCGCGTCCGTGCCCGCGTACGCCCCGGCGCCCTGCGCCGCCCACCAGCGGCGGCCCAGGGCCGGTGCGGAGACCAGCCCGGCGACCGGGCGGCCCTCCTCCAGCAGGGCGATAAGCGTGGCCCAGATCGGTACGCCCCGGACGAAGTTCTTGGTGCCGTCGATCGGGTCCACCACCCACTGGCGGGTGCCGGGAGCGGGTGTCGCGCCGTACTCCTCGCCGAGCAGCCCGTCGTCGGGCCGGTGCTCGGCCAGCAGGGCCCGGATCTCCCGTTCCACGGCGGTGTCCGCGTCGGAGACCGGGGTCAGGTCGGGCTTCGACTCGACCCGCAGGTCCAGGGCGCGGAACCGGGCCGTCGACAGGGCGTCGGCGGCGTCGGCGAGCCGGTGGGCGAGGGTCAGGTCAGCGGCGTACCCGGTCATGCCGGACACGGTAGCGACGCCGGCACCGGGACGCCGCCGGGGGCCGGCGACGTCCACGTCGGTGGCGCTACCGGCAGCGCCACCGACGGCGGCGGGTCGTGCCCGCCGGGTCACTCCGGGCGTCCGTGCGGGTCGGGCTCGGTCCGGGAGTCGGTCTCCCCGGCCCGGGAGGCCAGCAACCGGCGGTACGAGGCCAGCCGGCGAGGGTCGGCCCGCCCTGCCGTCACCCAGCCGTCGAGTGCGCAGTCGGCCTCGTCGGCGGTGTGTGGGCAGTTCGCCGGGCAGTCGGCGGTGGCTTCGACCAGGTCCGGAAAACCGTGCAGCAGGCTCTCCGCCGAGACGTGGGCCAACCCGAAACTGCGTACCCCCGGGGTGTCCACGATCCAGCCCGGATCCTGCTCCGCGTCGGGTGGCGCGGGCAGCCGCAGTGCCACCGCGCTGGTCGAGGTGTGCCGCCCCCGGCCGATCGCGCTGACCGTGCCGACCGCCCGTTCGGCCTCCGGCACCAGTCGGTTGACCAGCGTCGACTTGCCCACCCCGGAGTGACCGACGAGCACCGAGACCCGGCCGGTCAGCAGGCTGCGCAGCGCGTCCAGCGGGGAGTCCGGCCGGATGAGCAGGTACGGCAGTTCGAGTTCGGTGTAGTAGTCGAGCACCTTCTCCGGCCCGGCCAGGTCGGCCTTGGTCAGGCAGAGCAGTGGTTCGATGTCCGCGTCGTACGCGGCGACCAGGCAGCGGTCGATGAAGCCGGTACGCGGCGGCGGGTCGGCCAGCGCGCTGACGATCACGAGCTGGTCGGCGTTGGCGACGACGACCCGTTCCAGCCGCCCCTCGGCGGTGCTGGCGTCGTCCTCGGCGGTGCGCCGCAGCACGGACCGGCGTGCTTCGATCCGCACGATGCGGGCCAGCGCACCGGACGAACCGGAGGTGTCGCCGACCAGCCCGACCCGGTCGCCGACCACGACCGACTTGCGGCCCAGCTCGCGGGCGCGCATCGCGGTGACGGTGGGATCGTCCGGCCCGGCACCGGGCAGCACGCAGGTGTACCGCCCACGGTCGACCGCGATGACGAAACCGTCCTTGGCGTCGGCGTGCAGGGGCCGGGTGCGGGTACGCGGGCGTGAGGACCTGCCGGGCCGGACCCGGACGTCGTCCTCGTCGTACTCCCGCCGCCTGGTCGCCAGGGCCGCCCTTCTTCCGCTCAGCTCTTACCGGTCACCAGTGCCGACCATAGTGCCGGGAACTCGGGCATGGTCTTCGAGGTGCAGGACACGTCGTCCAACTCGACGCCCGGCACCACCAGACCGGCCACCGCCGCCGCGTGCGCCATCCGGTGATCATGGTAGGTGCGGAACACGCCACCGTGCAGCGGCCGGGGCCGGATCTCCAAGCCGTCGGCCGACTCGGTGATGTCCGCGCCGAGCCCGGCGAACTCCCGGGTCAGCGCGGCCAGTCGGTCCGTCTCGTGGCCCCGGATGTGACTGACCCCGGTGAACACCGAGGGCGAGTCGGCGAGCATGGCCAGCGCGGTCAGCGCCGGGGTCAGTTCGCTGACGTCGGACAGGTTGGCGCGCAACCCCTTCACCGGGCCGGTGCCGCGCACCGTCAACCCCTCGGTGGTGAGAGCGACCTCCGCCCCCATCTGCTGCAAGAGTGAGCGCAGTCGCTCCACCGGCTGGGCGCTGCCCCGCGCCGGCCAGCCGCGCAGGGTCACCTCGCCGCCGGTGACCAGAGCGGCGGCGAAGAACGGCACCGCACCGGAGAGATCCGGCTCGATCTCCCAGCTGCGACCGGTAAGCGGCCCGGGCTCGACCGCCCAGACGTCGGGGGTGCTGTCGTCGACCGCGGCGCCGGCGGCGCGCAGCATCTGCACCGTCATCCGCAGGTGCGGTGCGGAGGGCACCGGCGGCCCGACGTGCCGGACCACCAGCCCCCGGTCGAAGCGTGGGGCGGCGAGCAGCAGACCGGAGACCAGCTGGCTGGAGGCCGAGGCGTCGATCACGACCTCGCCGCCGGTCACCCGACCGGTGCCCAGCACCACCAGTGGCAGGCTGCCCGTGGCGGGGGTGTCGACGCGTACGCCGAGCGAGCGCAGCGCCTCGATCAGCGGGCCGAGCGGGCGGGTGCGGGCGGACGGGTCACCGTCGAGGGTGACCTGCCCGTCGGCCAGCCCAGCCACCGGTGGCACGAAGCGCATGATCGTGCCGGCGAGCCCCACGTCGACCTGGGCCGGGCCGAACAACCGGTGCGGCCGGACCAGCCAGCGGTCGTCGTCGGCGATCGAGACGTGGGCGCCCATCGCCCGCAGCGCGGCGGCCATCAGCTCGGTGTCCCGGGCCCGCAACGGCAGGGACAGGGTCGAGGGCCCGGCGGCCAACGCGCTCAGCACCAGAGCCCGGTTGGTCATCGACTTGGAGCCGGGCAGGCGCAGCGACGCCGACACCGGGTCGCTGGCCGTCGGTGCGGTCCACGGCTGTAGCGGCCGGGTCGCGGTCACATTCCCCACAGGTACATTCTGCCGTGCCGTGACCCGGTGGCCGCTACGGTCACCGGCCACTCCCGGGGAACGGGACAGCCGCTCGGCGTGCCGCGCGCTAGCGTGAGCGACATGTGCGGTAGGTACGCCACGACCCGGAGCGCCGGTGACCTGAGCGGCCTGTTCGAGGCCGTCGACGAGACCGGCGACGGGCTGGTCGCCGACCACAACGTGGCGCCTACCGATCCGGTGCCGCTGGTCCGGGTCAGCGCCGCGGGGCACCGGGCGCTCTCGCTGGGCCGCTGGGGTCTGGTGCCACCGTGGTCCCGCTCGCCCGCCGGCGCGGCCCGCATGATCAACGCGCGGGCCGAGACGGTCGCCACCAGCCGGGCGTACGCTCCGGCCTTCGCCCGCCGTCGGTGCCTGGTTCCCGCCGACGGCTGGTACGAGTGGGTGCGGCTGGCCGGCGGCGCGAAGCAGCCGTACTACATGACCCCACGCGACGGCTCGGTGCTCGCCTTCGCCGGCATCTGGTCGCGCTGGGACGGCCCGGACGCGACGCTGCTGACCTTCAGCGTGCTGACCACCGCGGCGCTCGGCGAACTGGCCGAGGTGCACGACCGGATGCCCCTGCTGCTGCCACCTGAGCGCTGGGCGACCTGGCTGGGCGGTGGTGAGGGCCAGGCCGAGCTGCTCGTACCGCCGCCGGTGGACTGGCTGGCCCGGTTGGAGGTGCGGCCGGTGGGGCAGGCCGTGGGCGATGTGCGTAACGACGGTCCGGGGCTGACCGCCCGGGTGCCGCTGACCCGTCCCGCCGAGTCGGCGGAGATGACGCTCTTCTGATCCCGCCCGGCACATTGTCGGGAGTGATTTGCTGCGGTTGCGGGTGAAAGGTGACGCGCACGTTCTGCCAACTTCCCGGCGAAGTCTTGTCCCGGTGTGCGCAAATGCGATAGAACACAGCGCCGGTGGTGGGTGTCGTTCGCGTTGGGTGAACGATCTCCATCGATATTGCTGGTCCCACGGGGGAGGTGGGTGGATGACACGGGCGCGTATGCCCCGTCCGCACGAGGTGGCCGCCGCGCGACGTGATCCGCGACTGTTGCGGGCGTTGCGTGAGCGGCGACAGGACGAAGCCTGGCGTACCAGAGGTACCTGTCAGAGCGTCGACCCGGAAACGTTCTTTCCGGCGCCGAACGAGCCGGCCGACGCGGCGGTGGCCCTGTGCCGCAGCTGCGACGTGCAGGGTTCCTGCCTGGCGTGGGCGCTGGAGGTCGGCGACTGTCACGGCGTCTGGGGTGGCACCACGCCGCGGGAGCGGCGGGCGATGCTGGTCGCCTGGCGCAGCGAGGTGCAACCCGATCCAGAGGCCGCCGGTGAACCGGGTCCGCCGGTACGCGACCGGCTGCTCACCCTGGTGCCGTTGAGCTGACCAACGGGCCCGGCGCAGGTCGAAAAGGGTTCAATGGGGCGGTGCCCGACAACGTCCTCGAAACCCCGCGCGGCCTCGCTCGGGTCGACACCGATCAGCCGTCCGGCCTGCCCCGAGCCCTGCTGGTGCTGGGGCACGGGGCAGGCGGCGGCGTCGACGCCCCGGATCTGGTCGCCCTGCGCGACGCGGCGGTGACCACCGGGGTGGTAGTGGTGCGGGTGACTCAGCCGTACCGGGTCGCCGGGCGCCGTGCGCCGGCCCCGGCCGGGCACCTCGACGAGGCCTGGTCCACCGTGTTGACGGTGCTGCGGCAGCGGCATCCGGGCGTACCGCTGGTGGTCGGTGGCCGATCCAGCGGCGCTCGGGTGGCCTGCCGGACGGCGACCGCGGTGGGCGCTGCCGGGGTGGTGGCGCTCGCCTTCCCGCTGCATCCGCCCGGTCGACCGGAGCGGAGTCGGGCCGGTGAGCTGGTGACCGGCGTGCCGACCCTGGTGGTGAACGGGGATCGGGATCCGTTCGGTGTGCCGGCGCCGGGCCCGGGGATACGGGTGACGGTCCGGCCAGGGGAGCGGCATGACCTGCGGATCGACCCGGTCGGTACGGCCGCTCTGGCGGTGGACTGGCTGCGCGAGCACGGCTGGGCCGCAGCCTGAGGGCGGGCGGGCCGCCGCCGGGTCACCGTGCCCGGCTGCCGTGTCCGCCGGCCGCGCCGCTTCGTTGCACCCGATGGTGTCCCCAGCGCCCGTCCGGGCGGCGACACCGGGCTCCCAGGCCCTTCCTGGTCCCAGCCACGGTCGCACCGCCGGGGCGGGGACCAGGAACGCCCGGGCCGAGCCGGAATGTCCCGCCCCACGGCGGGTGTTGAACACCTCGGACAACCACTGTGCGAGGGGGTGACCGGTGCCGACCGAGATCCGGAGCCGGGAACACGACCAGCGGGAGGCACGGCAGCTCAGGCAGCTGCTGGCCGGCCCGAAGTGGCCGGCGGCGGTGCCACCGGCCGAGGTGGCGGCGGGCACACCCGTCGGAACCGAATCTTCCGGGAGGTCGGTGCGCGTATCCTCGGCGGGGAAGCATCCAACCCGAGGGGATGTGCGGTTGACCACGGAGAAGACGGACGAGCGCAGGGCCCGGTTCGAACGGGACGCGATGCCATTCGTCGATCAGCTGTACGCGGCCGGCCTGCGGATGACGCGTAACCCGGCGGATGCCGAGGATCTGGTCCAGGAGACCTACCTGAAGGCGTATGCCGCCTTCCACCAGTTCGAGCAGGGCACGAACCTGAAGGCCTGGCTCTACCGGATCCTGACCAACACCTACATCAACTCGTACCGCAAGCGGCAGCGCCAACCGGTGCAGGCGCCCACCGACGAGATCACCGACTGGCAGCTGGCCGAGGCGGAGTCGCACACCTCCAGCGGGCTGCGGTCCGCCGAGACCGAGGCGTTGGACCGGCTGCCGGACAGCGACGTCAAGGAGGCCCTCCAGCAGTTGCCGGAGGAGTTCCGGCTGGCGGTCTACCTCACCGATGTCGAGGGCTTCTCCTACAAGGAGGTCGCCGACATCATGGGCACGCCGATCGGCACGGTGATGTCGCGGTTGCACCGCGGGCGTCGTAATCTGCGCAAGCTGCTTGAGGGGTACGCCGCGGAGCGGGGTTTCTCCGCGGCCCAGCCGGCCCGGAGTTCGACCGCCGCCACGGGCCGGGAGGTGTGACGTGAGCTGTGGAGATCCGCACGAGACGGACTGCCGTGAGGTGCTCGCCGAGGTCTACCTCTACCTCGACCTGGAGTGCGCGGAGGAACGGCGGACGCTGATCCGGCACCATCTCGACGAGTGTGGCCGGTGCCTGCGCGAGTACGGCATCGAGCAGGAGGTCAAGGCGCTGGTGGCCCGCTGCTGCGGCAACGAGTCCGCGCCGGACGAACTGCGCGAACGGCTGCGGGTACGGATCAGCGAACTCGTCGTCTTCGAGACCAGCGAGTCGCGCGAACTGGCCGACTGACAAGCGCCGGTGCCCGGGTCGATTCCGACCCGGGCACCGCTGTGTCCGTCGTCCGATCGCGGCGGGCAGCCGCCCGCCGGCTCAGGAGTTGGGGCGCTTGCCGTGGTTCGCGGCGCTCTTCTTACGGGCCTTCTTCTTACGGGCCTTCTTCGCCATGGTGACCTCCTCGTGATGGCCGGATCAGGCAGGGTACGACCCCGTCAGCGAGGCGCTGGCGCCCGTGCCGGCGTCGGATCCCGACCCGTTGATGCTAGTGCCGGCGGTACGGGTGGGCTGCTCCCGGGGCCACACCGCGCCCACCCGCCGCCCGCTCATGGTTGGATACGTCGCAGGAGCCGCGAGGAAGGGGCCGGGAGATGGCCGAGGAGATCCGCGCCGAGATGGTGGCGAACGTCTGGAAGGTCGTCGCATCGGCCGGGGACACCGTGTCCGAGGGGGACACGCTGGTGATCCTGGAGTCGATGAAGATGGAGATCCCGGTGATCGCCGAGTCCGACGGTGTCGTGCAGCAACTCGCGGTGAACGAGGGCGACGTGGTGCAGGACGGTGACCTGATCGCGGTGATCGGTTGAGCGACCCGCTGATCCGCCTGATCGAGCCGGCCGATTTCGCTGCGGTCGCCCGACTCACCGTCGCCGCGTACGAGGCGGACGGGCAGCTCAAGGGGGAGACCGGCTACGCCGACGTGCTGGCCGACGTGTCCGTCCGGGCGGAGCACGGTGACGTGCTGGTGGCCGTGGAGCCGGCGACCGGGCACCTGCTCGGCTCGGTCACCTTCGTGCTGCCCGGCACCCGGTACGCCGAGATGTGCGGCCCGGGGGAGGCGGAGTTCCGGATGCTGGCGGTGGACCCGAGCGCGCAGGGTCGGGGAGCCGGCGCCGCGCTGGTCGAGGCGTGCGTGGCACGGGCGATCGAGCTGGGCTGCACCGCGGTGACCATCTGCGTACGCGAGGGCCTTGCCGAGCCGGCCCACCGGCTCTACCGCAGGCGTGGCTTCGTCCGCCAGCCCGAGCGGGACTGGAGCCCCTTCCCCGGCGTGAACCTCCTCGCCCTCCGCCTCCCCCTCCCCTGAACCCCACAACCTGTGTTGATCATGAGGTTGGCGGCAGTTTCATAGATCAACTTGGCCGTTAACCTCATGATCAACGTGGGGGTGGCTGGGGGTGGCTGGGGGTGGGTGGGGGTGGCGCGGTGATTGCGGTGAGTAGTTCGTTGGCGACCTCCAGGGCCACCCGCTTGCGCTCGGCGTCGGTGATGTCCGGCGTGCGTACGGCGAACCAGCTGCTGTGCACGGCGAACAGGGCCAGCACGGCACGGAGCTGGGCACCGGGGGAGTCGTCGCCCTGGCAGAGAGCGGTGGCCAACCGGAACATCCGGCCGCGCAGCTCCCGACCGGCGGAGAGACTCTTCAACGCGGTCTGGTTCTGCTCGAAGAACCGCATCACCGAGGGCTGCTCGCCACTGAACATGGCGTCGGCGTACCGCTCGATGACGGCCTGCCGGGTAGCCAGCGTGGCCGGTTGGGTCTCGGCCCAGGCGATCAGGGCGTCCATCCGCTCCAGCCGGTCCTCCACCACGCTGGTGACGATCTCGTCCTTGCTCTTGAAGTGGTAGTAGAGCGCGGCCTTGGTCACCCCGAGCCGCTCGGCCACCTCACGCAGGGAGGTCGCCTCGTAGCCCTGCTCCGTGAAGAGCTCCAGCGCCACGGCCTTGATCCGCTCCCGGGTGCCGCCTGTGCTCTGACTCACCCGTACCTGCCAATCCGGTTGACCGTCGTTGCCTGTCCAACTTACCGTCCGGCTAGTAAGGTGACTAGCCGGGCGGCAAGTAAGTGCGCCGCATCTCGGGGGGAGAGCTTACCGATGGCCCAGCAGAACCAGGCTGCCGTGCGACCCAATGTCCGGGTCGTGCTTTTCGGTCTGATGATCGCCATGATGCTGGCGATGCTCGACAACATGATCGTCAGCACGGCGCTGCCGCGCATCGTCGGCGAGTTCGGCGGGCTCAACCACTTCACCTGGGTGGTGACCGCGTACGTGCTGGGGACCACCGTCTCCACCCCGATCTGGGGCAAGCTCGGCGACCTGTACGGCCGTAAGTCGGTGTTCCTCACCGCTGTGGTGATCTTTCTCGTCGGCTCCGCGCTGTGCGGCATGGCCGGCTCGGGCTTCCTCGGCGGCCCCGACGACGGCATGGTCCAGTTGATCGCCTTCCGGGCCGTTCAGGGTCTGGGTGCCGGTGGCCTGATGGTGGGCGTCATGGCGATCATCGGCGACCTGGTGCCGCCCCGCGAGCGTGGCCGCTACCAGGGCATGATCGCCGGGATCATGGCGATCGCGATGGTCGCCGGCCCGCTGGTCGGCGGCTTCATCACCGATCACCTCTCCTGGCGCTGGGCGTTCTACGTCAACCTGCCACTGGGCGGGGTGGCGTTGGTGCTGCTGATCGCCACCATGCACCTGCCCAAGTACCGCACCGAACACCGCATCGACTGGCTCGGCGCCGCCCTGCTGTCGGTCGGTATCACCGGGATCGTGTTGATCACCACCTGGGGCGGCAACGAGTACGCCTGGGCCTCCCCGCAGATCCTCGGGCTCGCCGTACTGGCCGTCGCGGCGCTTGTGGTGTTCGGGTTCGTCGAGCGTCGGGTTCCCGAGCCGATCCTGCCGCTGCGGCTCTTCGCCAACCGGAACTTCGCCCTCATCTCGGTGATCGGCTTCCTGCTCGGCTTCGCGATGTTCGGCGCGATGAACTTCCTGCCGCTCTACCAGCAGACCGTTCAGGGCGCGTCGGCCACCAACTCCGGCCTGCTGCTGCTGCCGTTGATGTTCGGCATGCTGCTGGTGTCGCTGGTCGTCGGCCGGGCGATCACCCGGACCGGCCGGTACCGGATCTTCCCGATCGTCGGCGGTGGGGTGATGACGGTCGGGCTCGCCCTGCTGAGCCTGCTCGACGTGGACACCAGCAAGTTCCAGTCGTCGCTCTACATGCTCGTGCTCGGCGCCGGCATGGGCTTCCTCATGCAGACCTCCATGCTGATCGCGCAGAACAGCGTCGCCCAGAAGGACCTGGGGGCGGCGAGCGGCGCGGCCACCTTCTTCCGGTCCATCGGTGGGTCGTTCGGTATCTCGTTGTTCGGGGCCATCTTCGCCAACCGGCTGGCCGGCTCGGCTGCCGGCGGCGCGTTCAGCGGTGGCGGTGAGGCCGGCGCGGCGATGAACATCGAACAACTTCGGGAACTGCCGGCGCAGGCCCGCGAGCTGGTGCTCGGTGGGCTCGCCGACGCGATCTCGCACGTGTTCCTCTGGGCGGTGCTCTTCGCCGTCGTGGTGCCGGTACTGGCCTGGTTCATCCGGGAGATCCCGTTGCGCACGAGCAACGAGCCGGAGCCGGACAGCAGCGGCCAGGAGCAGGCCGAGGCCGACCTGGCCCGGTCACCGGCCGTCTGAGGTTCCCAGGCCGCTCAGGGCGTGCCACGCGGGCGTGTCCGCCACGGGGGCAGGAGACGACGCAGCAGGCTACGCAGCGCGCCGCGACGCTGGCCGGCGGTCACCCCGGCCAGCGTCCGCGCGGTGGCGGTGGTCTCCGGGTCGAGGTCCGGCGTGGCCAACGCCAGGTGGGCCAGGGAGGCCGCGTTGGGCAACTGATGGTGCCGGACCGCCGCCAGCCGCTCGGCGACCAGTTCGGCCACGTCCCGGCGGACCGACGGATCGACCCAGGCGGCGGTCACCAGGGCGAACAGGGCCGCCTCGGCGACCTCTGGCACCTCGCGCGCCAACTCCACCAGCACCCGTCGCCGGGTCGAATCCGCCCACGGCTCGTCGGTCCGGTGGTGCAGCAGACCGAGGCAGGTCCAGACCTGCACGCAGCGCAACCACAGCGCCGGGTCCTGGCCGGCGAGCACCCGCCCGAGCGCGGTCTGCGGGGTCTCCGGTGGATGGGCCAACAGGCCGAGGAGGTCGGCCAGATCGAGCGTGGCCAGGCCGACCGCCGCGTCGTAGGCCGCCGGTGGATGCGGCCAGGCCGGGTGGGCGAGTTCACGTAGGCGGCGGGCGGCCTCCGCCGACGGCGGAGGCGGTGTGGGGCGCGCCGCCGGCTGCGATCCGTCGTTCCCGGCGCCGGGTTGCCCGCTCGTACCGCCGGCCGGCGCAGCCGGCGTCAGCTGACCCAGCCAGGGGCGGCCGCGACAGCATTCGGCCAGGTCGCCGTGCTCGTGGGAGTCGTCCGGGTGGTCGCGGGTGAAGTCCGCCAGCGCCACCAGGTGACGCACCGCACCGTCGCGTTGGAAGCGCAGGCGGTGCGCGGTGTGCACCGCGCAGTCGAAGGACGGGTCGCGGGCCAGGGCACGCTCGATCCAGCCCAGCGCCTCCTCCAGCCGGCCGTGGTCGGCCAGGGTGCCGGCGATGTCGGCGTACACCGCCAGGTCGTTTGGGTCGTGCTCGACGGCGCGGCGTAGCGCGGCGAGCGCCTCCCGGGTCCGGCCGGCGCTGCGCAGCGCGTACCCGAGCCACACCTCGCCCATCTTCGACGGTGCCGCGCGTACGCCCCGGCTGGCCCAGCGGACCGCGAGCGGCACCTCCTCCACCCGCCTGGCCAGCGCGGACGCCGTGCCCAGCAGCAGCGCATGCTCCGGGTGGACGGTGATCGCGTTGCGGGCGAGCGTGAGGTACGGCGTGAGAGCGATCCGGTTCGGTGGCGGAACCGGATCGGGAATGGCGGCGCAGACCTGCATCAGTACCCGGGCCGCCTGCTCGGGCCCGAGACGCTCGGCCAACTCGGGCGAGGTGACCCAGGGGACCCCGGCCCAGTCCGCCCCGGGCGCGTGCGCGGTGGCGGCGACCAGCAGATCAAGACCGTCGGCCGGGCGACCAGCCGCAGCGAGCAGGTGCGCCCGGGCGACCACGGCGCCGACGAAGGTGTGGTGCTGCAACGGGAACAGGTCGATCCCGCCGTCGCCGCTGGCGGCGGCCAGCCGGGCGAGGGTCTCGTGCACCTCGGGCAGCGTCGGTGCCCGGGCCAGCGCCGCCGCGACGTGGTCGGCGGCATGCGTCAGCTCGCCCGAATCCAGGGCCCGCCGGGCCAGGATCAGCTCCTCCGTCGCCGGCAGCGCCCGGTCGTCCGTTCCCTCGGCCACGTGATCCTCTCGCTCGTCGGTACCGGTTGCGCGGTGAGGTCGGGTCAGCGTAGGTGACGAGATCCAGTTTTGGTGATCCACTGCGCACTTCTGCTCGTTTGATTGCTCGGACGGGCGCAAAGGTGCAAGACTGAGCAGCAATCGCGCGGATATCGCGCAGGGGAGGAGTTTCCGTGACGCGCCCAGGTAGCGGCATGGCCGCCGACATCGACGAGCAGCCGGCCGGTTACGAGCGGTTGCTCGCCACCGAGCAGGCCACCGCCATCGCCCGGGTGGCCGCGGCCGTCGCCGAGCGCCGACCCCGACACGTGGTGTTCACCGCCCGGGGCACCTCGGACCATGCCGCGCTGTACGGCGCCTACCTCAGCGAGATCCGCCTCGGCCTGCCGGCCGGCCTGGCCTCGCCGAGCGCGATCACCCTCTTCGGCGCCCGGCCCGACCTCTCCGAGGCCCTGGTCGTGGGAGTCAGCCAGAGCGGCGGATCGCCCGACCTGACGGAGGTGCTCCGGGCCGCCCGCGACTCCGGTGCGCTCACCCTCGCCGTCACCAACGCACCGGATTCCCCGTTGGCGACGACCGCGGAACTCTCCGTGGACATCGCGGCAGGACACGAGCGGGCGGTCGCCGCCACCAAGACCTACACGGCCGAACTGCTCGCCCTGCTGATGCTGGTGGAGGGGATCCGGGCCGGTGACGGCGCGCTGCCCACCGAGGAGCGCCGGGCCCTGGCCGCCCTGCCCGAGCTGGCCGCCCGCACCCTCACCGACCCGGTCGCGGCTCAGCTCGCGCCGCGCTACCGCTTCGCCGCCCAGATCGTCACCACCGGGCGGGGGTACGCGTACCCGACCGCCCGGGAAGCGGCGCTGAAGCTGATGGAGACCTCCTACCTGCCGGCGTTGGCGTTCTCCGGCGCCGACCTGCTGCACGGGCCGCTGGCCATGACCGACCCGGACGTGCCGGTGCTGGCGGTGGTCGGCTCGGGGCCGGGCGGACGGTCGATGCGCGAGGTGCTGCCCCGGCTCGGTGAGCGCCGCGCCGACGTGGTGGTGGTCGGCTCCGCCGAGATCGACGGCGCCACCCGCCTCGCCGTGCCCGAGGTCGACGAGCGGTACGCCCCGCTGCTGGACATCCTGCCGTTGCAGCGGCTGGCGTTGGCGCTCGCCCTGACCCGGGGCGAGGATCCGGACGCACCGCGCGGGTTGAAGAAGGTCACCGCGACGATGTGATGGTCGGCGTGGCACGCTGGTCGGCGTGTCAACGCTGCGCGATCTCGCCGAGGAGCACACCCGCCTACGTCGGGTCGACATCGACCACCTGCACCGCATCGCCGGTGACTGGCAGTTGCTGTCCGACCTCTCCTTCGCCGACCTGCTGCTCTGGGTCCCGGTGGACGGCGAGGGCAGCTTCCTCTGCGTGGCCCAGGTCCGCCCGACCACCGCGCCCACCGCGTACCAGGACGACCAGGTGGGACGGATCGTCGGCGGCCCGGAGGTGGCGCACCTGGAGGTCGCCTACCGGCAGGGGCGCATCTGGCGGGAGGGCGACCCGGTCTGGTACGGCGACGTGCCCGCCCGGCACGAGGCGATCCCGGTCCGACTGCGCACGGCCGACGGCGAATCCGGCGAGGTGATCGCCGTGGTGGGTCGGGACACCAACCTCTCCACCGCGCGTACGCCCAGCCAGTTGGAGTTGAACTACCTGACCACCGCCGACGACCTGGCCCAGATGATCGCCGACGGCACCTTCCCGCCGCCCCGGCACCCGGGCGAGACCACCTCGGCGCCGCGGGTCGGTGACGGGCTGGTGCGGCTGGACGCCGGTGGCAAGGTCACCTACGCCAGCCCCAACGCGCAGTCCGCGTACCGCCGCCTGGGGCACGCCTCGCTCCTGGTCGGTGAGGATCTCGCGGTGCTGCACCGGCGGCTGGCCGGTGATCCCCTGGACGGCACGGAGGCCGCGAACGGCATCCTCGCCGCGCTGCGCGGCGAGGCGCCGCCGCGGCGGGAGATCGACGCGCGCGGGGCGACCATGCTCACCCGGGCCCTGCCGCTGATGCCCGCCGGTGTGCCGATCGGCGCGCTGGTGCTGGTCCGCGACATCACCGAGGTACGCCGACGCGACCGCGCCCTGATCACCAAGGACGCCACCATCCGGGAGATCCACCACCGGGTGAAGAACAACCTGCAGACGGTCGCGGCGCTGCTGCGGCTACAGGCCCGCCGGGTGTCCATGCCGGAAGCGCGGGTGGCCCTGGAGGAGTCGGTACGCCGGGTGGCGTCGATCGCGCTGGTGCACGAGACGCTCGCCATGTCCAGCGACGAGGCGGTGGAGTTCGACGGGATCGTCGACCGGGTGGCCAACGCGGCCACCGAGGTGGCGGCGACCGAGGTGAGCGTCGCGATGCGCCGTACGGGCACCTTCGGCGTGCTGCCGGCCGAGATCGCCACCTCACTGGTGATGGTGCTCAACGAGCTGCTGCTCAACGCCGTCGAACACGGCTTCCCGCCGGCCGGTGACGACGCCCCGGTGACAGTCGGCCCGCCGAAGCCCGAGGTGGTGGTCTCGGCGCACCGGCTCCGCCGGATGCTGCATGTCACCGTCGCGGACAACGGCCGGGGCCTGCCGGCGGGGTTCGAGGCCGAGGGCGGCGCGAAGCTCGGGTTGCAGATCGTCCGGGCGCTGGTCACCGGGGAACTGCGCGGCACCATCGAGTTGCGCCCCGGCGCCGACGGCGGCACCGAGGCTTTTCTGGCCCTTCCGCTGGTGGCGCGTAGCGCCCCCGAGGGCCGCAGCGGCGGGTGACCCGTTCCGCCCACACCGCTCCGGCCATTCCGGTCAACCGCGCCGAGTGAGCAGGGCGAGGGTGACGCCGGAACGCGGCCACACCTGGGTCAGCGTGAAGCGGTCGCGTAGCGCTTCCCCCTTGGCGTCGGGCACGGCGGCGAGGGGGTCGGATCGCCGCCCGGCCAACACCAGCCAGACCCGGTCGACTCCGGCCAGGCACTCCGCCGGGCGGTCGCATTCGGCGGCCCACAGGTCACCCCGGCGTTCCTGCCCCTCGGCCAGCAGCGCGTCCCGTGGGATTCGACCGCCCAGGTGATAGCGCAGCCCGAGGTCGAGAAAGAGCCAGCTGTCCCGGGGCGAGTACACCACCGCGTCGCCGGGACGCCGGCCCGCCGCGATGATCTCGGCAGTGGCCCGGTAGTCCACCGTGGCGGCGCGTGGCCACTCGTGGGTACGGCGCAGGGCCGCCTGCTCGGGCAGGCCGAGCAGGCCGGTCAGCACCACCACCGCCAGCGCGGCGGGTAACCGGGCGGCGGCGAGCGCCGCGCCGGCCAGCAGGCAACCGAACGGCACCACGAAGACCAGGTAGCGGGGCACCCACAGGGGAACGGCCACCCCGGCCAGGAACAGCAGCAGCACCGGTGCCAGGACGCAGCTCAGCGGCAGCAGTGCCCGACGGCCCGCCCGGGCCGCCCCGAGGGCGGCCAGCCCGACCAGCACACCGCCGACCACGCCGCTCTGCGCCACCCCACCTGCCAGCGCCGCCAGGTCCCCAGGGCGGGCGGCGTCCACCCAGTCGAGCTGCCGTCCCCGCTGTCCGCTGGCCACCAGGGCCAGCGGCACCACCGCCATCGCCACCGGCACCAGGGCGGCCAACCAGTACCCGATCACCTGGCCTGTCGACTCGCGCTGCCCACCGCCGCTCGACCCGCCGGCCCGGCTCTCGAAGTCGGCGCCAGCGGCGGGACCGGCCCGGGCGGTCCTGGTCAGCACGGCGACGGCGTGGGCGGCGAGCAGGGTGAGCGCCACCAGGTGGGTGAGCCCGAGGGCGATGGTCGCCGCCGCGTAGCCGACCCAGTGCCGCCGGGTGGGGCGTTGCAGCGCGGCGACCAGCAGCAGCGTACTCAGCACGGCGAGTGCGCTGGCCAGGGCGTACGGCCGCGCCTCCTGCCCGTACCGGGAGGTGCCGGGCAGCACCGCGAACAGCAGGCCGGCGAGGGTGCCGACCCGGGCGTCCCACAGCCGCTGCCCGAGTGCGGCGGTCAGGCCGGCGGTCGCGGCCATGGCCAGGGCGGAGGGCAGGCGGAGCGCGGCCACCGAGTCACCGGCCGCCGCCAACCAGGCGTGCATGAACAGGTAGTAGGGGCCGGTGGCGGCGTCGATGGTGCCGGCCAGCCGGACCAGGCCGCCCAGTCCTCGGGTGGCGGCGCTCCAGGTCGCCAACTCGTCGCGCCACAGCTGGGCTGCGTCCAGCCCCACCAGCGTGGCCAGCAGGGTGACCGTCGCCGGTGCCAGCCATACCGGTACCGAGCGCAGCCGCCCTCCGCTCAGCCGGACGCCGATGCCGACCACCGGAATCGACCTATCGGACAAATCACCCACGCCGCGAGCCTGCCACACGGTGACGCTCGGGGGAGCCGGCAGCGACCGCCCGTGATGTGGGATCACGCACGTCACCATTGGCCGCCCCGCCCGAGGTGTGGCAGCATGACGTCCATGACTGCCGCTGTCGTGCGCCGCTTCGTGGCTCGACGCCACGTCGATTACGGCCGCGTGCGCAGCGCCATCTGTCCGGCTCACTGACGACGCCCGACCATCCCTGCCTCGGGCACGCAGCGCGCCGGCCGTGCAGAGACATCGCTGTCCACGGTCCCTCCGGGAACCGGTCGTCGCGCTCGCGCAGCAACACCGAGGCGCAGCAGACAACGGAGGACGCCGCGATGGCAGTCAGCGAGATTCCGGCCCGCCCGCCGCGGGCGCCCCGGCGCCCCCGTGGTGAGGGCCAGTGGGCGCTCGGGCACCGAGAGCCCCTCAACCCCAATGAGCGGATCAAGAAGGACGACGACCCGCTCAATGTCCGGGCCCGCATCGAGAACATCTACGCCCACCGCGGGTTCGCCTCCATCGACCCGCAGGACCTGCGCGGCCGGTTCCGGTGGTGGGGCCTGTACACCCAGCGGAAGGCGGGCATCGACGGTGGGCGTACCGCCGTGCTGGAGCCGCACGAGCTGGAAGACGAGTACTTCATGCTGCGGGTACGCGTCGACGGCGGCCAGCTCGACCTGACCCAGTTGCGGACGATCGCCGAGATCTCCCGGGAATTCGCCCGGGACACCGCGGACATCACCGACCGGCAGAACATCCAGTACCACTGGATCCGGGTCGAGGACATGCCGGAGATCTGGCGGCGGCTGGAGTCGGTCGGGTTGCAGACCACCGAGGCGTGCGGCGACTGTCCCCGGATCGTGCTGGGCAGCCCGGTGGCCGGCGTGGCCGAGGCCGAGCGGATCGACCCCACCCCCGCGATCGACGAGATCGTCAAGCGGTACGTCGGCGACAAGCAGTTCTCCAACCTGCCGCGCAAGTTCAAGTCGTCGATCTCCTGGCTGGTCGACACCCCGTACGAGGCGAACGACATCGCCTTCCTCGGCGTCGATCACCCGGAACACGGCCCGGGCTTCGACCTCTGGGTCGGCGGGGGCCTGTCCACCAACCCGATGCTGGCCCAGCGGCTCGGCACCTGGGTGCCGCTGTCCGAGGTACCCGACGTCTGGGCCGGCGTGGTGGGCATCTTCCGCGACTACGGCTACCGCCGGCTGCGCCACCGGGCCCGACTCAAGTTCCTGGTCGCCGACTGGGGGGTGGCGAAGTTCCGGGAGGTGCTGGAGAAGGAGTACCTCGGCCGGACGCTGCTCGACGGCCCCGCCCCGGCACTGCCGGAGCGGCCGATCGACCACATCGGCATACACCGGCAGCGTGACGGCCGCAACTACGTCGGTGCCGCCCCGGTGGTCGGGCGGGTCTCCGGGACCCAGCTCGCCCAACTCGCGGACGTCGTCGAGGCGCACGGCAGCGAGCGGGTACGACTCACCCCGTACCAGAAGCTGCTGGTGCTCGACGTGCCGCCGGAGCGGACGGAGTCGCTGGTCGCGGGCCTGCGCGAGATCGGCCTGGAGGCCCAGCCCTCGGCCTGGCGGCGCGGCACCATGGCCTGCACCGGCATCGAGTACTGCAAGCTCGCCATCGTCGAGACCAAGGCGCGCGGCGAGGAACTGGTGGCCCGGCTGGAGCAGCGACTGCGCGACTTCGACGCGGACATCTCCATCCACATCAACGGCTGCCCCAACGCCTGCGCCCGCACGCAGGTGGCGGACATCGGCCTCAAGGGGCAGCTGGTGACCGGGCCGGACGGCCGCCAGGTGGAGGGCTTCCAGGTGCATCTCGGCGGTGGACTCGGCATGGCGGAGGGTCGCACCGCCGGCTTCGGGCGCAAGCTGCGTGGCCTGAAGACGACCGCCGAGGAACTGCCCGGGTACGTCGAGCGGCTGGCCGTTCGCTACCTGGAAAGCCGGACCGAGGGTGAGACGTTCGCCAACTGGGTGATTCGGGTCGACGAGGAGGAACTGCGATGAGTGGTGAGACTCGTTCCGTGCCGCTGTACTGCCCGTACTGCGGCGAGGAGGATCTGCGGCCGAGTGAGACCGGGCACGGCGCATGGGAGTGCCACGCCTGCGCACGGGTATTCACGGTCAGGTTCAGCGGCCTGCTCTCCCGGGCGGTGAACCGGTGAGCGCCCTGGTCTCCGCCGCCGGCCTGGGCCTGGTCGGCACCAGCGCCGTGGCCACCGCCGATCCGTCCCGACGCGACCCGGACGAGCTGCGGACGCTCGCCGAACGGGCCGGCCGGGAACTGGAGGGCGCGCCCGCGTTGGAGATCGCGCGGTGGGCGGCGGAAACCTTCGGGGAGCGGTTCTGCGTGACCAGCTCGATGGCCGATGCCGTCCTCGCCCACCTGGTCTCCCGGGTGGCGCCCGGGGTGGACGTGGTCTTCCTCGACACCGGGCTGCACTTCCCGGAGACCCTCGCCGTCCGCGACGAGGTGGCCCGCACGCTCCCGGTGAACGTCCGGTCCATCCGGCCGCGACTCACCGTGGGTCAACAGGACGGCGAGTACGGACCGCGGCTGTTCAACAGGTCTCCGGACGAATGCTGCCAGCTGCGCAAGGTGGAGCCGCTGGAGCGGGCGCTTACCGACTATGACGCGTGGGCCGCCGGCCTGCGCCGCGACGAGTCGCCGACCCGCGCCAACACGCCGGTGGTCACCTTCGACGCGCGGCGGGGCAAGGTGAAGGTCAATCCGATCGCGGCCTGGACCCAGGCGGACGTCGACGCGTACATCGCCCGGTGGAACGTGCCGGTCAACGAGCTGTTCCGGCGCGGCTACGGCTCGATCGGCTGCTGGCCGTGCACCCGGCGGACCGGAGCCGGTGAGGACTCCCGGGCCGGTCGCTGGGCGATGTTCGAGAAGACCGAGTGCGGGCTGCACGTCTGACCGGAGGCGTCGGCCCGACCGGCGAGCAGCGGTCGGGTGACGATCCGTTGCTGCTGGTCGCCCACGGCAGTCGCGATCCCCGGGCAGCCGAGGCGACCAGGGCCCTGGCCCGGGCGGTCGCCGCCGCCCGCCCCGGTACGCCGGTGCTGCCGAGCTGGCTCGACCACACCGAGCCTGGTCCGACCGAGGCGCTGCGCGGGCTGGTCGCGGCCGGGTACTCCCGGGCGGTGCTGGTGCCGCTGCTGCTGACCGCCGCCTATCACCGTCGGGTCGACATCCCGGCGGCGGTGGCGGCGGCCCAGCGATCCGGCCCACCGATCGAGGTGCGGGTCACCGACGTGCTCGGCCCGGTGCGGGGCGAGGTGGACCCGGCGCTGCTGGCCGGGTTGCGGCGGCGGCTCGGCGAGGCGCGGCCGGGTCGGTGTGACGCCGTGGTGCTGGCCGCCGCGGGCACCCGTGACGCCGCGGCACGAGGGTCCGTCGGGCGGGTGGCCGCCGCGCTGGGCGCGGCCCTGGACGTCCCGACCCGGGTGTCGTACGCCTCGGCGGCTCCGCCGGATGCCGGTGCGGCGGTGACCCGGCTGCGGGCGGCCGGCGCGCGACGGGTGGCGGTGGCGGCCTACTTCCTGGCCCCGGGGCTGTTCCACGACGCGGTGACGGCGGCTGCCCGGGAGGCCGGCGCGGTCGCCGTGGCATCCCCGCTGACCGATGTACCGGATCTGGTGGACCTGATACTCCGCCGGGTAACCACTACGTCGACGCACACCTGACTCTCCGTACCGACGAAAGAGCACGTCACATCAGCCGGGTTGCGACGGCAATATCTGCGGAGTCGGCATTTGTCGGCGACGTTGCGGGGGGGGCATGAACGGTGGTTCAGGCGGGCAGCAGAACGCCCCGGCGGGCTGAGCCGGCCGGGGCGTTTCGCTTCGTACGTGTGTGTGGTGGTCAGGCGGAGTGAGCGCGCAGCACCCGGAGGCCGCCACGACGCTTGACGGCGCGCCGCTCCTCCTCGCTCATCCCGCCCCAGACGCCAGCGTCCTGACCGGATTCCAGCGCCCACTGCAGGCACTGGTCGGTCACGGAGCAGCGCCGGCAGACGGCCTTGGCCTGCTCGACCTGCAGGAGAGCCGGACCGGACGTCCCGATCGGGAAGAACAGCTCCGGGTCCTCGTCGCGGCAGACAGCATGGTGACGCCAGTCCATGGCGGCAACACTCCTCATTCTGGATGGGTGGCAGATGTTGCTTGTTGGTGCTTTTCCTATATGCATCCGCATTGCCGATGGTGACGGTTCGCGTCCGCCATTTCGGCAGTGCGTGAGCAGGCTGTTAACCCGGGGGCCTGCTGGAAAAGCTCACCTTGCCGAGCATGTCCAGGCAATGTCCCGGTAACTCAAGTTCGCTTGTGAATACTTTCACGAACTCACGCGATGTCAAGGGTGGCGCTCGGAAAAACTCCGGACGGTGAGCAAGCCCACAACCCATTTGTCCGGGTTCCGGATCTCTCCGGCTACCCGTCGTATCACAGTCGAGGATCAATATAGTACAGTCCGCCGCGCATTGCTGACATTTCCGGCATCCGTCCCGGGTGTCGCAGTCGTCGCGCGGGGGATGTCGCCGACTACCTCACCCCGGTGGTACCGGAGACCTAACAGATTACTCTGAGTGCGGCGGGAACGCTGGTGAATCTGACTTTTTCCCGCTCGCCAAGATAGTCGCCGTCGAGCTGAAACGCCTGTGGACGGCTCGCGACCAGCGTGAACTCGTCCACATCGTGCAGCCGCAGCACCTGACGACCGTGTGGATCGGGCGTCGGAGAGAAGAATTGCGTCACGGTGCGTGTCGTGCTGGCGACGCCGAGCTGGCGCAGGGCCAGTACGTCGAGCCCCAGGTCGAACGACGCGGCCGGATTCGGGTTGACCTCCCGGTCCCCGACGTACGTCCACGGGGCGGTGTTCTGCACGATGATCGTGGCCAGCTCGCCCTCGGTCGCCTCGCCCGGCCGCTCCAACTGGATGGCCGGGTGTCGTCGCTCGTTGCCCAGCAGCAACTGCGCGGTGAACGCCCGAAAGTAGAGCGAGGGGGAGGAGACCCGGCCCCGGCGGCGAGCTTCCTCGACCCGGTGGATCACCGACGCGTCGAGCCCGAAGCCGGCGCAGAAGGTGAAGTAGCGATCGTCGGCCCGGCCGAGGCCGATCGTGCGGCGTCGGCCCAGCCGCAGTCCCTCCATGATCATGCTGGCGCCCTCCGGCCATTCCCGGGGCAGGCCGAGCGCACGGGCGAAGACGTTTGTCGAGCCGCCGGGCACGGTGGCCAGGGCCGGCAGCCGGTCGGCGGTCGGTTCCGCACCACCCGCAGTGGTCGCCGTCATCAGCCCGTTGACCACCTCGTTCACCGTGCCGTCGCCACCCAGGGTGACCACTGCGTCGACACCCTCCTCGGCGGCCTCCCGGGCCAGCGTGGTGGCGTGGCCGCGCTGGCGGGTGTAGCGCACGGAGAGGTCGACCTCACTGCGCAGCGCTCGGACGAGCACGTCACGCGCGCGCTCACTGGTGGTGGTGGCCTTCGGATTGACCAGCAGGACGGCCCGCATGGGCGGCACTGTACTCCGCGCCGTCACCGGTATCGTGACCGCGTGACCATCGACTCCGACCCGACCCCCGTCACGCTCCGTTGGGCGGTCCGGCTGCTGCGCGGTCAGGCGGTCGCCGTCGGGCTGGTCGCCGCCTGGCTGATCTTCGCGGATCTGACCGCCACCACCACCCATCTGACGTCGGCGCTGCTGGTGACGGCCTTCGCCGTCGGTGCCGCGGTCGCCCTCTGGGCGCTGGGCAGTGCCCTGCTCCGACGGCGGGCCGGTGCCCGCGCGCCGGCCATCGTGCTTCAGCTCATGCTGCTGCCGATCGGTTGGTTCATGATCCAGGGCGGGCTCGGCTGGCTCGGCGTGCCACTTATCGCGCTCGGCATCGGGGTGACCTGGCTGCTGGTGAGTCCGCCGACCACCCGCGCTCTGGGCTTCGAGTGAGCTGACCCGGGCGCCCGGTCACCAGCCGGAGGCGCGTCGGGTGAGCAGCGAGATGGTCGCCCGGCCGTCGCTCGCCCGCGCCCCCGCCGAGGTGGTCAGCGCGGTGAGCACCTTCCAGGCGAACGACGACTCCGCCGGCAGCCGGGCACCGGACATCGTCGGCACGGTCACCTCGACGGTCAGTGCGTCCTCGGTGACCGAGAAGCGGCAGTCCAGTTCGGCGTCCGCGGCGGCGATGGCGAGCAGCATCGCGCAAGCCTCGTCGACCGCGATGCGCAGATCCTCGATCTCGTCCAGGGCGAACTGGAGCCGTGCCGCGAGACCGGCGGTGGCGGTGCGGAGAACGCTCAGATATCCGCCGTCCGCGGGCACGGTGAGGTGCACGATGTCGTCATCGGTCGTCGGCTGGCCGGTCAGTTGAGTCACCACTCATCCCCCCGGTCGGGGACTCTACCCGCTCGGGCCGCCACGCGGTTGACGACGGTCAGTGCGGCGGCTCGGCGGCGCGGCGGCGCGGCCGGACCGCACGGCATCGCCCGGACGGGATCCGAGGGCCACAACGCGTCGGCGGGGGGGCGCGGCCAGACGGGCCC
>NZ_JAGPXQ010000003.1:0-373754 GCF_018070435.1 Micromonospora sp. C51
GATCGTCACCCGCCGCACGTCAGCCGTCGGCCCACTCTCCCCCGGTCGGCACAAAGCGGACGAAGCTACTCACCCATGCCGTACGACCCCAGGACGGTGAACTCGGTCGTGCTGCGCTGCTCGCACCGCTCCTCCAGCCCGGCCCGGAAACGACCGAACGACTCCAACGACGGCAGTGGTCCGGGCAGATCCGGGCCCATGACGACGTCGACGAAGCTGAGCCCGTCGTCGAGCCGCAGGGTCAGGTAGCGGAATCCGGGCGCATCCAGCCGGGCCAGGTCGCGGTGCACCGCGTCGAGCAGGGTCAGATGCTCGTCGAGGCGGTCCGGTCGGACGCGGTACGTGATGAGAAGCGTCTCCATGGTCAGCTCACCGGCCACCAGCCGGGACCGCGTCCCGACCCGCTGTCTCGGCACCGGTCGCCGGGGCCACCGCCTCGCCGGCACCCGCCGGCAGGTCCGCCGCCTCGCCGGCCGGGGCAACCGCCTCCGCCGGATGACCGTCGCGGCGTCTCCGGACCGCAGCGAGGAGTTCGGTGAGCATCGCCGTGATCAGTTCCGCTCGGCCTTCGCCGGGCGCGATCCGACCGTCGGCGGTCGGGTCCGACCGATCCGCACCGGTCCAGTCGAAGTCCGTGAACAACCCCAGCTCGACATGGCTCGGTAGGACCTCCATGCCCACCTCGGCGAGAATCGGCCGCAGCTGCTCGGCCGCCCGCCCGCCCCCGCGTACGCCGTAGGTGAGCGCACCGGCCGGCTTGCCGCGCCACTCGGCGTCCAGATAGTCGATGGCGTTCTTGAGGACCGCCGGGACCGAGCTGTTGTACTCCGGGGTGACGAAGACGAACGCGTCGTACGCCGCCACCACCGTCGACCAGCGACGGGTGTGCTCGTGACGGTAGTCGCCGAACCTCGCCGGCACGGGTTCGTCGAGCATCGGCAGCCGCTGCTCGGCGAGATCGACCAGTTCGACGGTCACCTCACCCGCTCGCGCCGCCGGATGCCCGGCCGTCGTCTCGGCCACCCATCCCGCCACCGCCGGGCCGCGTCGCCCCGGGCGACTGCTGCCGACGACCAGGCCCACCTTGATCGGTACATGCTGTCGTGTGCTGTTCATGAGCCGATTTCACCGCCGTCGGGAGCACTCGGGGAGACCGGCGGGAGGGTAGCCCTGGCGGGGACATGCTCCCGGGCCACGGGCGCGGCAGACTGGACGGGTGATGGACGGCGAGTTGGGCGCGTTCCTCCGCAGCCGCCGGGAGGCGCTGCGGCCCGAGCAGGTGGGGCTACCCACCAACGGCCGGCGGCGTACGCCGGGCCTGCGGCGTGCGGAGTTGGCCACGTTGGCCCAGGTCAGCGTGGAATACCTGACCCGGCTCGAACAGGGTCGGGACACCCGTCCGTCGCCGGGCATCCTTGCCGCGCTGGCCGAGGCGCTGCGGCTCGACGACGCCGACCGGCGGCACCTTCAGCAACTCGCGTCGGTCGACCACCGCCGGCAACTGTGCGCGGGTGGGCGGCCGACCGTGTCGCGTACCGTCCGCCCACAGGTCCGGACGCTACTGGCGGCGCTACGGGACCGGCCGGCGTACCTGATCAACCGGATCGGCGACGTGCTGGCCTGGAACGGGCCGTTCGACAGGTTGGCCCGGCCGCTGGGCCTGCTCGATGACGAGCGGCCCAACCTCGTATGGTTCGTTCTCGCCGACGAACGCGCCCCGGAGCACTTTCCCGACTGGGCCGACCTCGCCGACCAGCAGGTCGCCGACCTGCACCGGTTGCGCGGGGGCGACCCCGCCGCCAACGCGTTCGCTGAACGGCTCGCCCGTACCGTCGGGGAACCCTTCCGGTCCCGGTGGCAGCGCCGGCCGGTCGCCGTGCAGCCGAGCGGGGTGCGCTGGCTGCGGCATCCGGAGGTGGGGCCACTGCGGCTGTCGTACGAGACCCTGGAACTCGCCGACGACCAGCAGCGGCTGGTGGTGCAGCAGCCCACCGACGCGGACAGCGCCGCGGCGCTGGACCGCCTCCTCGGCCGCCGCCCCGGCAGCCTCCGCTCCGTCGCCAGCTGAGGTGCTGAGGGCTGAGGGCTGAGACGCAACCACCCGCCCAACCGCCGCCCACCGCCGTCGCCCTCACCGCCACCGCCGTCGCCGTCGCCGCCGTCGCCGTCGCCGCCGTCGCCGTCGCCGTCGCCGTCGCCGAAGATCCGAGCAGTTTCGGGGATGCTGCTGCCTCGAAGCGAGTCGAGCCAGCAACATCCCCGATGTTGCTGCCTCGCGTGCCCGGCGGGCGGCGCGGGTCAGGTGGGCGGCGCGCAGTGTCAGGTGGGCGGCGCGCAGGGTCGGACGGCGCGGGTCAGGTAGGCGGCGCGCGTGGTCGGGCGGGCGGCGCGGGGCAGGTGGGCGACGCGCGTGGTCAGGTGGCGGCGCGGGGTCAGCGGGCGGCGCGGGTCAGGTCTACGAAGTAGGCGTGCAGGCGGGAATCGCCGGTGAGTTCCGGGTGGAACGAGGTGGCCAGCAGGTTGTGCTGGCGTACGGCGACGATCCT
The DNA here is from genome assembly GCF_018070435.1 of Micromonospora sp. C51. Taxonomy (NCBI): domain Bacteria; kingdom Bacillati; phylum Actinomycetota; class Actinomycetes; order Micromonosporales; family Micromonosporaceae; genus Micromonospora; species Micromonospora sp. C51. Next base: position 2,547 of record NZ_JAGPXQ010000003.1, read on the forward strand.
GCCGGCGGCCGGGCCGGCGGTAACCGTGCCGAGTACCTCCACGCCCTCGCCGACCCGCTCGACCCAGGGCGCGCGGATGAAGACCGCGTGCAGCGGCCCACCCGGTACGCCGGTGATCTCCACCGGTGCCTCGAAGGAGTCGACCTGCCGGCCGAACGCGTTGCGGCGGACGGTCATCGCGATGCCGTCGAAGCCGCGCTGATCCGGCCGGCCGTCGAGAACCTCGGTGGCCAACATGATCATCCCGGCGCAGGAGCCGTAGACCGGCATGCCGGCGGCGATCCGCTTGTCGATCGGGTCACGCAGCTCGAAGATGTCGACCAGCTTGCTGATCGTGGTGGACTCCCCGCCCGGAATGACCAGTCCGTCGACCGCGTCCAGTTCCGCCGGTCGGCGTACCGGACGGGCCTGCGCGCCCGCCGCGGTCAGGGCCGTGACGTGTTCGCGGACGTCGCCCTGGAGGGCGAGCACACCGATCACGGGTGCCGTCACGTCACCAGCCGCGTTCGGCGAGGCGGTGCGGCTGCGGGATGTCGTCGACGTTGATGCCGACCATCGCCTCGCCGAGGCCACGGGACACCTTGGCCAGCACGTCCGGGTCGTCGTGGAAGGTGGTCGCCTTGACGATCGCGGCGGCCCGCTGGGCCGGGTTGCCGGACTTGAAGATGCCGGAGCCGACGAAGACCCCTTCGGCGCCGAGCTGCATCATCATCGCCGCGTCGGCCGGGGTGGCGATGCCACCGGCGGTGAAGAGCACCACCGGCAGCTTGCCGGTCTCGGCGATCTCCTTGACCAGCTCGTACGGTGCCTGCAACTCCTTCGCCGCGACGAACAGCTCGTCGGCCGGCAGGGTGGTCAGGCGCCGGATCTCCTGGCGGATCTTCCGCATGTGGGTGGTGGCGTTGGAGACGTCGCCGGTGCCGGCCTCGCCCTTGGAGCGGATCATCGCGGCGCCCTCGGTGATCCGACGCAGCGCCTCGCCCAGGTTGGTCGCGCCGCAGACGAACGGCACGGTGAACGCCCACTTGTCGATGTGGTTGGCGTAGTCGGCCGGGGTGAGCACCTCGGACTCGTCGACGTAGTCCACCCCGAGGGACTGGAGGATCTGCGCCTCGACGAAGTGACCGATGCGGGCCTTGGCCATCACCGGGATGGAGACCGCGTTGATGATGCCGTCGATCATGTCGGGGTCGCTCATCCGGGACACCCCGCCCTGGGCACGGATGTCCGCGGGTACCCGCTCCAGCGCCATCACCGCGACCGCGCCAGCGTCCTCGGCGATCTTGGCCTGCTCGGGGGTGACCACATCCATGATCACACCACCCTTGAGCATCTCGGCCATGCCGCGCTTCACGCGCGCGGTGCCGACGACCGGGGTGGCGGTGTTCGGGGAAGTCGTCTCGGACACGTCGTCGCTCCTCAGGCGTCCTCGGGAGGTGGCAGCGCAGATGCTACGCCCGGGCCAACGCCACTCCGACAGCCAATCAGCCCCGTGGTGGCCTGCTGTGTGTCCGCCGTCACCCCGGGGCACCCGGCCGGCTGGGCGGAGCGGTTCAGCGGCTGGGCACGTCGGCGGCGGGGAGGGTCAGGGTCGGATCGTCGATGTCGAAGTAGCGCGGCCAGGTGTGCCGGCGTCCCATCCGTAACAGCCGCACCAGCGGCCGGCCGCGTGCCGACCGGGCGTCACGGACCAGGTCGGTGTGCACCTGGCGGGCCAGGGCGAGCCGCCGGCTGGCGGCGATCACCGCCTCACAGTCGGCGTCGGTGGGGTCGAGTTGCACCGACCGCAGCTGCCGGGTCAGGTCGTTCTCGGCCGCCTCCCGCTCCTCCGGCTGGGCGTCGAGGGCGATCCGCGCCGCCGCGTACAACTCGACGCCGTAGCGGCGCTCGGCCAGCACCGCCGCGGCGGCGGCCCGGCGCAGCAGGTGGGCGTCGAGGGCGCGGGCGGCGAGCTGGGCGCGGTCCTGGAGCCGCTCGACCCGGCCGGCGGTCCAGATCAGGTACACCGCGACCAGGGCGACGACCACCGTCGCGCCCACCACCCACCACATGCCCGGCATCGTAGTGCTGCTCCCGTTCCTCCCGATCAGGTCAACCCCACCCACTCCTGGTCGATCACCCGGCCGTCGGTGGCCTCGATCGCCGCTGCGTATACCTCCAGAACCCGACGGGCAACCACGGGCCAGTCGAAATTCGCCACCACCTGGTCACCGCAGGCGGTCAGCTCCGCCCGCTGAGCCGGGTCGTCGAGCAGCTGCGACAGCGTCGCACGCAGGGTCGCCGCGTCGCCGGTCGGGAACAGCCGGCCGGCCCGGCCGCCGTCGAGCACCCGGCGGAAGGCGTCCAGGTCGCTGGCCACGACTGTGGTGCCGGCCGCGAGCGCCTCGGTGAGGATCATGCCGAACGACTCGCCGCCGGTGTTCGGCGCGACGTAGAGGTGCGCACTGCGCAGCATCCGCGCCTTCTCCTCCTCGGAGACCAGGCCGAGGAAGGTGACCCGGTCCCGCAGGTCAGCCGGAAACCGGGCGAACAGGTCGTCCGGGTCGCCGGGGCCGGCGACCAGCAGGCGCAGGCCGGGACGCTGCCGGGCCAGCTCGACGAAGGCGTCGCGCAGGATCGGGAACCCCTTGCGCGACTCGGTGAAGCGGCCCAGGAAGCCGAGCGTGCCGCCGGTGCCCGGCCCGCACTCCCCCGGCCAGCCGGGCAGCGGCTCGACCCCGGCGAACTTGGCCACCGCCACCCCGTTGGGGATCTCCACCGCCCCGCCGTCCAGGTGCTCGACCTGCACCTTGCGTGCCAGGGCGCTCACCGCGATCCGCGCGGTGATCCGCTCCAGCACGATCTGGAGCACTCCCTGGGCGGCGGCGAGCATCCGGGAGCGGGTCATCGCGGTGTGGAAGGTGGCCACCACCGGCCCCCGGGCGGAGAGCACGGCGAGCATGGACAGGCTCAGCGCGAGCGGCTCGTGCACGTGCAGCACGTCGAAGTCGCCCCGGGTGATCCAGCGGCGTACCCGGGCGGTCGAGACCGGGCCGAACGCGATCCGGGCCACCGAGCCGTTGTACGGCAGCGGTACCGACCTGCCGGCCGACACCACGTACGGCGGCAGCGCCGAATCCTCGTCCGCCGGGGCGAGGACGCTCACCTCGTGCCCGAGCCCGAGCAACGCCTCCGCCAGGTCCATGACATGGTTCTGCACCCCGCCGGGTACGTCGAAGGAGTACGGGCAGACGATGCCGATCCGCATTGCGCCCGTCCCCTCAGTCCAGCCACATCCGTTGCAGCATGTGCCAGTCTTCCGGATGCCGGGCGATACCCGCCGCGAGACCGTCGGCGATCAGCTGGGTCAGCGACCGGACCCGCACGTCGAGGGTGCCCGCCTCGGGCCCCGGCACCGGCAGCGGGCCCACCAGCGAGGCGCACGCTGCATCCGGTTCGTACCACATCGACGCCACATACAGCGGGGCGCCGGTGCGCAGCGCGAGCAACGCCGGACCGGCCGGCATCCGGGTCCGGCCGCCGAAGAAGTCCACCTCCACGCCACGGGTGGAGAGATCCCGGTCGGCCAGCAGGGGTACCACCGTCCCGGCGGCCAGCCGGTCGGTGAGCACGTCGATCGCCGGCCGCGCACCGCCGTTGGTGGGCAGGATCTCCATGCCCAGCCCCTGCCGGAAAGCGACGAAGCGTTCGAAGATGCCCTCCGGCTTGAGCCGCTCGGCGACGGTGGACAGCGGCCAGCCGTTGGCGGCGACCCAGGCGCCGGCCGTGTCCCAGTTGCCGGCGTGCGGCAGCGCCACCACCGCGCCGCGCCCGGCGGCCACGTCCGCGGCGAGCACGTCGGCGCGGTCCAGCCGGAACCCGGCGAGGAGCTGCTCGCGGCTCAGCGCGGGCAGCCGGAACGCCTCCATCCAGTAGCGGGCGTACGAGCGCAGCCCCCGGCGGACCAGGTCGTCGAGTTCAGCCTCGGGCAGTTCCGGACCGACCACGCGGCGGAGGTTGGCCCGTAGCCGGGTGGCGCCCGGGCCCCGGCGGCGGTGGGCGCTGTCGGCCACGGCGTCGAACGCGGCGGCGGCGACGGGCCGGGGCAGCACGCGGACCAGCCGCCAGGCGGCGGCGAACCCCAACTCGGTGAGGTTCACCGGATGCTCCGCCCGGCTGTGCCGCTCACCCGTGGCCGCCCGGCACGTCGACCTGCTGGGCCTGCCGGTACACGTGTCGCATCCGCTGGCCGACGGTGAACAGGGAGACCGCCGCGAGCAGCCAGAGCGCGATCGGCAGCGCCACCGCCAGGCCGAGCCCGGCGAGCAGGCCGCCGACACCGACGATCAGCAGTCGCTCGGTACGCTCGGCGATGCCCACGTTGCAGGTCATCCCGAGCCCTTCGGCGCGGGCCTTGACGTACGACACGAGCCCGCCCGCGGCCAGGCAGATCAGCGCGGCGGCCACGCCCGCGTGGTTGCCCTCGGTGGCCAGGTAGAAGGCGACCGCGCCGAACACCGCGCTGTCGGCGACCCGGTCCATGCTGGAGTCGAGGAAGGCTCCGAACCGGGTCGACCCGCCGCTCATCCGGGCCATCGTCCCGTCGAGCAGGTCGGTGAGCGCGAAGACCGTCACGATCAGCGCACCGGCGACCAGATGGCCGCGGGCACCGAGGCCGAGCGCGCCGACGAGCACGCCCAGGGTGCCCGCGACGGTGACCGCGTTGGGAGTTACGCCCGCGCGCAGCAGGCTGCGGGCGATCGGCTCGACGACGCGGGTCATCCCCGCGCGGGCCGACACTTGGAAGATCTTCGCCATGGCGGTCCCACGATAACGGTCGGCCCTCGACCGGCGACACCGCCCGTCTGACCAGCCACGCTCAGCCGGCGCGGCGGCCCGCCCGGAGAGGGTTGTGTCGGCCCCTCATCGGGTGTGAGATCGAGCCAGAAGGGTGACCCGGCTCACCCCGCCGCCTGTTGACTGCCCGGTTCCCAGCGAATCACCGGAGGATATCGCCGCAGCACCCCGCCCGGGCCATCCCCGTCGCGTGCGGCGGTCGCCACCCACCACCACCGGATGAGGGAGGTGCGCCCGATGGCGCAGAGGAGTCAGGACAAGGGGGCCGTCGGCGTACCGGCGGTGACCGACCCCGCCAGGATCCGCAACGTGGTGCTCGTCGGGCATTCCGGGGCGGGCAAGACGACGCTCGTCGAGGCGCTGCTCGCGGCTTCCGGAACGATCGCCCGGGCCGGCTCGGTCACCGACGGCACCACCGTCTGCGATCACGATCCGGCGGCCGTACGCCAGCAGCGTTCGGTCGCCCTGGCCTGCGCGCCGCTGGTGCACGACGGGATCAAGGTCAACCTGCTGGACACGCCGGGCTATGCCGACTTCGTCGGTGAGCTGCGCGCCGGGCTGCGGGCCGCCGACGCCGCGCTTTTCGTGGTCTCCGCCGTCGACGGGATGGACGCGGCCACCGCGGCGCTCTGGGAGGAGTGCGCGGCGGTGGACATGCCCCGGGCGGTCGCGGTGGCCCGACTGGACCATCCGCGCGCCGACTTCGACGAGGCGGTGGCGCTGTGCCAGCGGGTCTTCGGCGACAACGTGCTCCCGCTCTACCTGCCGATGCTCGGTGACGACGGCGAATCCACAGTCGGCTTGCTGGGGCTGATCACGCGGCGGGTCTTCGACTACACGGGCGGGCTGCCGTCACAGGTACGCGAACCCGACCCGGAGCACCTGCCGGCCATCGTCGAGTCCCGCAACGAGCTGATCGAGGGGATCATCGCCGAGAGCGAGGACGAGACCCTGATGGACCGGTACCTCGAAGGTGAGGAGATCGACGCCGGCATCCTGGTGGAGGACCTGGAGAAGGCGGTCGCCCGCGGTCACTTCTATCCGGTGGTACCGGTCTGCGCGGCGACCGGGGTCGGCCTGGACGCGTTGCTGGAGGTGCTCACCGCCGGTTTTCCCGCCCCGCCGGAGCACGCGCTGCCCGCGGTCACCGGGGTGGACGGCGCCCCACGGCCGCCGCTGACCTGCAACCCGGACGGCCCGCTGGTGGCCGAGGTGGTCCGGACCACCATCGACCGGCATGTCGGGCGGGTCTGCGTGGTCCGGGTCTTCTCCGGCACGCTGCGTCCCGAGCAGACCGTGCACGTGTCGGGGCACGGCCTGGCCGAACGCGGGCACCCCGACCACGACGCCGATGAGCGGATCGCCCATCTCTACAGCCCGCTCGGCGCCACCCTCCGGGAGGTCGGCGTGGCGGTGGCCGGTGACATCTGCGCGATCACCAAGTCCGGCAGCGCGGAGACCGGCGACACCATCTCCGCCAAGGACAATCCGCTGCTGATCGCGCCGTGGGAGATGCCGGAGCCGTTGCTGCCGGTGGCGATCGTGGCGAAGTCCCGATCCGACGAGGACGCCCTGGCCCGCAACCTCGGCCGGCTGGTGGCCGGCGACCCGACGATGCGGCTGGAGCGCAACCCGGAGACCCACCAACTGGTGCTGTGGTGCATGGGCGAGGCGCACGCCGACGTGGTCCTCGACCGGCTGCGCGCGGGCGGGGTGGAGTTGGACACCGAGCCGGTGCGGGTGGCGCTGCGGGAGACGCTTACCGTGCCGGCCCGGGGGCACGGCCGGCACGTCAAGCAGTCCGGAGGCCATGGTCAGTACGCCGTCTGCGACATTGAGGTGGAACCGCTGCCGCGCGGTGGCGGCTTCGAGTTCGTCGACCGGGTGGTCGGCGGCGCGGTGCCGCACAACTACATCCCCTCGGTGGAGAAGGGGGTACGCGCCCAGATGGAACGCGGCCTGGTCGCCGGCCACCCGGTGATGGACCTGCGGGTCACCCTGGTCGACGGCAAGGCGCACAGCGTGGACTCCTCCGACGCGGCGTTCCAGACCGCCGGGGCGCTTGCCCTGCGCGACGCCGCCGACCGGGGGCAGCCGGCGCTGCTGGAGCCGGTCGACGAGGTGACGGTACGGGTACCCGACGTCAACGTGGGCGCGGTGATGGGCGACCTGTCCGGGCGACGCGGCCGGGTGCTCGGCACCGAACCGGACCCGGCCGCGGAGGGCCGCACCCTGGTACGCGCCGAGGTGCCCGCCACGGAGTTGCTGCGTTACGCCGTGGAGCTGCGGGCGATGACCTCGGGCGCCGGCACCTTCCGGCGCCACTTCGTCCGGTATGACCCGATGCCCGCGCATCTGGCCGACCAGATGCGCAAGGAGCACACCTGACCCGGTGTCCGGTCGAGCCAGCAGCGATTCTGGTCAGGGACGGGCGGTGGGAAGCATGGGGCTGGGCCAGTAGGGGCGGTCGGCCTCCCGCAGCGCGGCAGTCCGCACGGCGGCGAGCTGCCGTTCCACCTCGGCGAAGTGGTCGGGGGCGAGCGGGCCGAGAGCGAGCGCGGCGGCGTTCTCCTCGACCTGGGCGACGGTGCGGCAGCCCGGGATCGGGATGGCCCGCTCGCTGCGCGCCCAGATCCAGCCCAGCGCGCCCTGGGCCAGGGTGCGTCCGTCGGCGGTCAACGTGGCCCGGACCGCGTGCACCCGGCGCAGCCACTCCGGCGCCGGCCGCCCGCCCCGGAACCACTCCAGCCAACCCGAGGTCATCCCCCGCACGTCGTCGCGGGGCAGCACCGACTCGGGGCGGTACTTGCCGGTGAGCAGCCCCATGCCGAGCGGACCACGGTTGATGCTGGCCAGGTCGTACTTCTCGCAGACGGCGAGCAGGCCGGGTGCGTCCCGCAGCACCGACAGGCTGTGCTGCACGGCGGCGGCGTGCGGGCCATCGTGCCCGAAGGTCGCCGCCCGGTCGACCCGGTCGGTGCTCCAGCCGTACGCGCGGACCAGACCGTCGGTCACCAGGTCCTCCAACGCGCCGATCAGCTCGTGCGCCTGTGGCACGGGCAGGTCGGCCAGGTGCAGCTGGTAGAGGTCGATCCGGTCGGTCCCGAGGCGGCGCAGCGAGGCGCACACGGCCCGCCGCAGGTACGCCGGTGAGGCGTCGGGCCCGATGGCCTGCCGGGTCCGCTCGTCGAACGTGTATCCCCACTTGGTGGCGATCACCGCCGCGTCACGGCGGCCGGCCAGGGCCCGCCCGAGGACCCGTTCGCCGTGTCCCGCGCCGTAGCTGTCGGCGGTGTCGAAGAGGGTCACCCCGAGGTCGAGCGCGCGCCGGATCGCCCGCACCGACTCCTCGTCGTCAACGGCACCCCAGCCCAGTGGCATGCGCCCCTCGGCCCACGGGCCGGCGATCGCCCAGCAGCCCATGCCCAGGGCGCTGACCTCGATGCCGCTGCGGCCCAACGTCCGCGTCGACTCCACCACCGGCGCATCGTGCCATCTTTCGGACAGACGTTGACGAAGATCCAGCACGATCATCCGTACGGGGCCCGGTGTGCGTACGGATCACCCGACCGGCGGCGGATCCGGCGCGGTTCCGTCCGCTCCCGCGCCGTGCCCCGATCGACCTGCGAGCGGCCCGGGGAAGCCACCATTCGACGCGTCCCCCTTGCTCTGCTTACCGATACGCATCGACTGCACTGCGTAACCGCCGCGTGGGTTGAAGCAGAGCAAAGGGCGCGTACCAAGGGGGCAGCCGCCGACCGGTGACGCGAAGCGAAGCGCGGGCGGGGATGCGCCGCGGGAGAGGACGCGGAGGCGACGCGGCGTGGGAGGCGGCCCGAGGTCAGGAGGGCCAGGCGCGGGCGAGCAGGTCGCGGGTGTCGCCCAGCAGTTGTGGCAGGACCTTGGTACGCCCGATCACCGGCATGAAGTTGGCGTCACCACCCCATCGGGGCACCACGTGCTGGTGCAGGTGGGCGGCGATGCCGGCGCCGGCCACCCCACCCTGGTTCATGCCCAGGTTGAAACCGTGGGCACTGCTGACCTTGCGGACGACCCGCATGGCGGTCTGGGTGAACGACGCCAACTCGGCGGTCTCCGGCCCGTCCAGGTCGGTGTAGTCGGCCACGTGCCGGTACGGGCAGACCAGCAGATGCCCCGGGTTGTACGGGTACAGGTTGAGCACCACGAAGACGTGCCCGCCACGCGCCACCACGAGGCTCTCCTCCGGAGGCCGGGCCGGGGCCAGGCAGAACGGGCACCCCGAGGGTCGCTCGTAGCCACCCTCGGGCCGGTCCTCGCCGGAGATGTACGTCATCCGGTGGGGCGTCCAGAGCCGGTCCAGCCCGTCGGCCATGTCCCTGTCGGTGTGCTCCTCCGCCCCAGTCACACCGGCGATCCTACGGCCCCGCCCGGCCGTCACATCTCGGCGGAGGGGCCGGTGTTGGTGCGGGAGGTGACCACGTCGAGGACGTGGCTGACCGCCTCGGCCAGCGGCACCCCGTTGCGTTGGGAGCCGTCCCGGTAGCGGAAGGAGACGGTGCCGGCAGCCACGTCGTCGTCGCCGGCGATCACCATGAAGGGGATCTTCTGCTGCTGCGCGGTACGGATCTTCTTCTGCATCCGCTCGTCACCGGCGTCGACCTGGGCCCGGATGCCCTCGGCGCGCAACGCGGCGACGAAGCCGTGCAGATAGTCGGCGTGGTCGTCGCGGATCGGGATGCCGACCACCTGCACCGGGGCCAGCCAGGCCGGGAACGCCCCCGCGTAGTGCTCGGTGAGCACGCCGAAGAACCGCTCGATCGAACCGAAGAGGGCTCGGTGGATCATGACGGGCCGCTGCCGGGTGCCGTCGGCGGCCTGGTACTCCAGGCCGAACCGCTCCGGCTGGTTGAAGTCGACCTGGATGGTGGACATCTGCCAGGTCCGGCCGATGGCGTCCTTGGCCTGCACGGAGATCTTCGGGCCGTAGAAGGCCGCGCCACCCGGATCCGGCACCAGTTCCAGGCCGGAGGTCTCGGCGGCGGTGCGCAACGCCTCGGTGGCCTCGGCCCAGTCCGCGTCGGAGCCGATGAACTTCGGCGAGTCGTCGCGGGTGGACAGCTCCAGGTAGAAGTCGTCCAGGCCGTAGTCACGCAGCAGGTCCAGCACGAACGACAGCAGGGTGGTCAGCTCGCCGGGCATCTGCTCCCGGGTGCAGTAGATGTGCGAGTCGTCCTGGGTCAGACCGCGTACCCGGGTGAGGCCGTGCACCACACCCGACTTCTCGTAGCGGTAGACGGTGCCGAACTCGAACAGCCGCAGCGGCAGTTCGCGGTAGGACCGTCCGCGCGACCGGAAGATCAGGTTGTGCATCGGGCAGTTCATCGCCTTGAGGTAGTACTCCGCCCCCTCCAACTGCATGGGCGGGAACATCGTGTCCGCGTAGTACGGCAGGTGGCCCGAGGTCTGGAAGAGCTGCGCCTTGGTGATGTGCGGGCTGTTGACGAACTCGTATCCCGCCTCTTCGTGCCGGCGACGCGAGTAGTCCTCCAGCTCCCGGCGGATGATGCCGCCCTTGGGGTGGAAGACCGCGAGGCCCGAGCCGATCTCGTCGGGGAAGCTGAACAGGTCCAGGTCCGCGCCGAGCTTGCGGTGGTCGCGCCGGGCGGCCTCCTCCAGCAGCTTCAGGTACGCCTTCAACCCGTCGCGGGTCGGCCACGCGGTGCCGTACACCCGCTGCAACTGCGGGTTCTTCTCCGAGCCACGCCAGTACGCGGCGGCCGAGCGCATCAGCTTGAACGCGCCGATCAGCCGGGTGTTGGGCAGGTGCGGCCCCCGGCACAGATCCGACCAGCAGACCTTGTCCTCGTCGGCGGCGAGGTTGTCGTAGATGGTCAGCTCGCCGCCGCCGACCTCCATCACCTCGGAGGAATCCAGCCCTTCGCCCTTGACGTCGATCAGCTCCAGCTTGAACGGCTCGGCCGCCAGCTCGGTCTTCGCCTCGTCCAGGCTGTCGAAGCGGCGACGCCGGAACCGCTGCCCCGACTTGATGATCTCCTGCATCCGCTTTTCCAGCTTGGCCAGGTCGTCGGGCTGGAACGGCTTGTCCACCGCGAAGTCGTAGTAGAAGCCGTTGTCGATCGGCGGGCCGATACCGAGCTTCGCCTCGGGGAAGATGTCCTGCACCGCCTGGGCGAGCACGTGGGCCGTGGAGTGGCGCAGCACGTTCAGCCCGTCCGGGGAGTCCAGCGCGACCGGCTCGACCGTCGTCTCCTCGGCCGGTCGCCAGTCCAGGTCGCGCAGCACGCCGTGCGGGTCGCGGACCACCACGATCGCCCGGGGGCCGTTGGTGGGCAGCCCGGCCGCGGCCACCGCGTCGGCCGCCGTGGTCCCGGCGCCGACGACGACGGGGTCGGCCACGGCGGGGGTACGGGGTGCGGACACGGATGACTCCTCGCAGCAGACGTGACGGATGGTGCCGATGCCGGCGCACTGATGCTATCGGGCGCCCCGGGCGTCGCCGTCGTCGACACCGACAGCAGACGATTGCCGCCACCGTTGAACCTTTCCGGCCCGGGATCCGAACTACCAGGTGTGGCCGGAGCCGGTTCCGGCCGCGTGGACACGGATGGGAACCCAGATGGCGATGACGCACGGCCACAGCCGTCGACGCCGGGGCGTGCTGGTGGCCGCCCTGGCCACGGCCGTGGTGCTGCTCTGGCCCGCCACGGCGTGGGCCGACGGGGTGACGTTCACCCCGGCCGAGGCTCAGCAGGGCAACGCGGTGAAACTCGAATTCGTGGTGCCCGACGAACGGCCCGGTGTCCGGACCGAACGCATCGAGATCAAGATCCCGGAGAACCCGCCGATCGCCGAGGTGTACCCGCTGTCCGTCGAGGGCTGGGCACCGACGATCACCACCCGGAAGCTGGACCGGCCGGTGTCCGGCATGCACGGCCCGGCCACCGACGTGGTGACCGCCTCGCTGATCTGGTCGCGCGCGAAGGACCAGGCGGGCGAGGGGCCGGCCCGGCTGGTGTTCTCGATGGCCCCGCTGCCGCAGACCGAACGGCTGACCTTCGAGCTGGTGCAGACGTACGCCGACGGCCTCCAGGTGCGTTGGGGCGGCGGCCCCGGCCAACGGCCGTTGCCGGCGCTGACGCTGCTGCCGGGCGACCCGGCCTACCCGGGTGCGCACGGTGGGCACGGCGCGGCCCCCGGCGGCGCAGCGCCCGCCGAGGCTCCGCCCACCACGGCCGCCTCCGACGGTGGTCCGAACGCCAACAGCCTGCTCGCCGCCGGGCTGGTCGCCGGCCTCGGCGGCGGCGCGGTGGTGGGTTGGCTGATCAGCCGCCGACGGCGCGCGACGACCGAGGAGATCGACCGTTCGGTGCTCGACGAGGAGCGGCCCGGCGAGCAGCCGGCAGCCAGCGCCGAGGCGGACGACTCCGGTGCGGCCGGGACGCCCACGGGTGCCGGTTCCGAGACGGCCGAGGCGGGCGCCCGGCGGTGAACGGCGGGCGCGGGTGAACGTCATGGTCGCACCAGCTTGGCGGGTACCCGGGTGGGCCGCGATGACGCCACACTTGCCGCCCCGAGTACCGTGCTTGGGTGGCCACCGTCCTCCTGGTCGAAGACGATCACGTCGTACGCGGCGCGATGCTTCGTTCCCTCACCGACCGGGGTCACGCCGTACACGCGGTGGGCACCGCCCTGGACGCGCTGCGCCGGGTTGCCGCCGAGACACCGGACCTGGTGGTGCTCGACCTCGGCCTGCCGGATCTGGACGGCTCGGACGCGTTGCGGATGCTCCGGGGCATCACCGACGTGCCGATCATCATCGCCACCGCCCGCGACGACGAGCAGTCCGTGGTCAAGCTGCTCCGGGCCGGCGCGGACGACTACATGATCAAGCCGTTCACCGGCGCGCACCTGGACGCCCGAATCACCACCGTGCTGCGCCGCGCGGGCCGGGCCAGCCGCTCGGCCCAGCCGGCCGTGCACAGCGTCGGCGGGCTGAAGGTGGACGTCGGCGAGCGCAGCGCCCACCTCGACGGTACGGCGCTGGCGCTGACCCGCAAGGAATTCGACCTGCTGGCGTATCTCGCCGCCCGCCCTGGCCGGGTAGTGTCCCGGCGGGAGCTCTTGGAGGAGGTATGGCGGCAGCCATCGGTCGGCGAGGATCAGACCATCGACGTTCACCTGTACTGGCTACGGCGCAAAATGGGCGAGTCCGCGGCGAAGCCGCGCTACCTGCGCACCGTGCGGGGGGTGGGCTTCCGGCTGGTGGCGCCGGACTGAGAAGGGCGCTGGCCCTCTGGACGGCCGGCGTGGGCACGTTGCTGGCGCTTGCCTTCCTCGTGCCGCTCGGGCTGACCCTCGGCGGGCAGGCACGCGAGGAAGCGATCGCCGACGCGGCCCGGCGCAGCGCGCTGGTGACCGGGGCCCTGGCGATCAGCACCGACGCGGAGGTGGTCACCCGGGCGATCGAGGCCAGCGGCGGCGACCCGGCCACCCGGCCCGTCGTGCACGGGCTAGACGTGGACTCCTCCGCCGGACGGGCCGACGCGGCGCACCTGGCGCAGGCCCGGGAGCAGGGCCGTTCGTTGGTCGTCGATGTCGACGGCGGAGTGCTGCGGCTGGATCCGGTGGTGCTGGGCGAGCGGACCGCCGTGGTGGAGGTCTTCGTCCCGGATGCCGCGCTCGACGCCGGTGGCGGCCGGTGGCTGCTGCTCGCCGGGGTGGCCGTCGCGCTGGTGGGCGCCGCGATGCTGGTGGTGGACCGGCTCGCCGCCCGGGCGGCCGACGCGAGCCGGGCCCTGGTCAAGGCGTCGCTCGCCATCGGCGATGGCGACCTGGGCGTACGCGTCGAGCCGCACGGCCCGCGCGAGCTGGTCCAGGCCGGCCACGCGTTCAACCGGATGGCGGAACGGTTGGTGGCGGCGCGCACCGAGGAGCGGGAACTGGTGGCGGACCTGTCCCACCGGCTGCGTACCCCGTTGACCGTGCTGCGGCTGGACGCCGAGGCGCTGGAGTCCGACGACACGAGTGTCGGCGCGTTCAGTCAGGCCGAGCTGGACTACCGGCGCGGCATCCGACGCATCCGGCAGGCGATCGTGACCCTTGAGGGTGAGATCGACGTACTGATCAAGACCACCCGTAAGGCCGTGGCGACCGAGGCCGCGCCCCCGGCGATGTGCGACGTGAGCGAGGTCGTCCGGGACCGGATGGTGTTCTGGGCCGCCCTCGCCGGTGACCAGAACCGTCCGCACCGGGTCTCCGGCGCCCAGTTGCGGATACCCGCACCGGTTCCCCGCGCCGAGCTGGCTGCCGCCCTGGACGCCGTGATCGGCAACGTGTTCCGCTACACGCCGCAGGGCACCGCGTTCGAGGTGGCGGTGTCGCGCCGCGACGGATACGTGGCCATCCGGATCGACGATGCCGGTCCCGGTATCGCCAACCCGGACCGGGCGTTGCGACGCGGCGCCAGCGACCAGGGCTCCACCGGGTTGGGGCTGGACATCGCCAAGCGGGTGGCGTTGCAGGCCAACGGCTCGGTCAGCATCGACCGGGCGCACCTGGGCGGGGCGAGTGTGGTGATGCTGCTGGCCGACCCGGAGGCGACGCCGCGCCAGGTCAGCCGGTTCGGCCTGGTGGGGCGAATGGCTCGGGAGGGCCGGGATCAGAAGGCCCGTGGACGCCGCTGGCCCCGGCAGCGCCCGACGGACGGCTGACGGTCAGGCGCTCCGGACAGCGGGCCGATCGCCTCGGGCTGTGCGTCGGCACAAGTCTTTCTTAGATCCGAATTAACCAGGTTCCACCCGACCGGTCCGGCTGACAGGATCGCTGCGAACCGAGCAGTTCCACCGGCCTATCGCTCCCAGCGCATTCGGCCGGTGGAGCCGTGCGCGCGGCGGGAGACACGGTCCCCCCACACCTCCTCCCGCCGCGCGCCACCTGGCCGGTCAGCCCGGGGCGGCGGCGTCAGCCGCGCTGGTCGGCGAGGTAGGTGTCGATCTCGGCGAGGATCCGCTGCTTGCCGGTCCCGTCGAGGAAGGACGCGGTCACCGCGCTACGGGCCAGCGCGGCCACCCCGTCCGGGCCGATGTCGAGCAGCCGGGCCGCGACCGCGTACTCGTCGTCCAGGGTGGTGCCGAACATCGGCGGGTCGTCGGAGTTGATGGTCACCAGCACTCCCGCGTCGACCAGCCGGCGCAGCGGGTGCTCGTCGAGGTCGGCGACGGCCCGGGTACGCACGTTCGACGTCGGGCAGACCTCCAGCGCGATCTGCTGCTCGGCCAGGTACGCGAGCAGTCGCGGATCCTGCGCGGCGGAGATGCCGTGGCCGATGCGTTCGGCGCCCAGCTCGTGCAGCGCGTCCCAGATCGTCTGCGGGCCGGTGGTCTCCCCGGCGTGCGGCACCGACCGCAGCCCGGCCGCACGGGCCTGGTCGAAGTAGGGCTTGAACTGCGGCCTCGGCACACCGATCTCCGGGCCGCCGAGGCCGAAGCTGATCAACCCGTCGGGGCGCTCGTCGAGCGCGATCCGCAGGGTCTCCTCGGCGGCCGGCAGGCCCGCTTCGCCGGGAATGTCGAAGCACCAACGCAGCTCGATGCCGAAGTCGGCGGCGGCCCGCTTGCGGGCGTCCTCGATCGCCTCGCAGAACGCCGGCGCCGCGATGCCGCGCCGCACGTGGGAGTAGGGCGTCACGGTCAACTCGGCGTAGCGGACCTGCTGGCGGGCCAGTTCCCGGGCGACCTCGTGGGTGAGGATCCAGACGTCGTCCGGGTCGCGGATCAGGTCGACCACGCTGAGGTACAACTCGATGAAGTGGGCGAAGTCGCGGAAGACGAAGTATTCGGCCAGCAGTTGCGGGTCCGCCGGGACGGGGCTGCGTCCCTCGTGCCGGGCGGCCAGCTCGGCCACGATACGGGGCGAGGCGGAGCCGACGTGGTGCACGTGCAGCTCCACCTTGGGCAGTCCGGCGATGAAGGAACGCAGGTCGGTCACGAGTTCTCCTGGGCGGAACCGGTACGGGCGACGAGAAAGATCCGTCGGAACGGGAAGTACACCTGGCCGTGCCGCACCGGGTACGCCTCGCTCAGGCGTACCGCCAGCGCGGCCCGGAAGGCGGACCAGCCGGCCGGGTCCAGCGCCGCCCGGACCGGGCGCAGGGCGGTGCCCTCCAGCCAGGTCAGCACGGGATGGTCCGGGTCGGGACCGGCCGCCAGCAGGTGCACGTAGGTAGTCTCCCAGGCGTCGACGGTGCAGCCGGCGGCGACCAGCGACGCGGTGTAGTCGACCGGGTCGGCGACCGGCGTCTCGCGCAGCAGCGGGGTCAACGCCGCCCGCCACGGCGGGTGGCCGGCGACCTCCCGCAGCGCCCGGTGCGAGGGCGCGTCGAAATTTCCCGGCACCTGCACCGCCAGCCAGGCGCCGGCCGGCAGCGCGGTGGCCCAGCGGACGAGCAGGTCCCGATGGCCGGGGACCCACTGGAGCACCGCGTTGCTGAGCACCACGTCGGTGTCCGGGTCGGGACGCCAGTCGCGGACGTCAGCCACCTGGAAGCTGACCGGGACGTCAAGCGCAGTGGCCCGCGCGATCATCTCCGGCGAGGAGTCCAGGCCGACGACCCGGCTGTCCGGCCAGCGGGCGGCGAGCACGGCGGTGAGGGTGCCGGGACCGCAGCCGAGGTCGACCACCCGCCGGGGGTGGTCGGCGTCCACCCGGGCCAGCAGGTCGTGGAAGGGCCGGGACCGTTCGTCGCCGTAGCGCAGGTATGCCGTCGGATCCCACATGACCGCCCCACCCCCATCGCAAACCGTACGTCCGTCTTGTTTACCGTACGGCCCGGCCCGTGCCGGAGGCAAGCCGGGTCACTAGGCTCACCTCATGGAGCAACGCACGTTCCCCCGAATGGATCGCCAGGTCGGTGTGGTCGGGCTCGGCGCCTGGCAGCTCGGCGCCGACTGGGGCACGGTGACCGAGGACGACGCGATCGCGGTGCTGACCGCCGCCGTCGAGGCCGGGGTCACCTTCCTGGACACCGCCGACGTCTACGGCGACGGACGCAGCGAACAGCTGATCGGACGCTTCCTGGCGGCGCGCCCCGACGCCGGGCTGACGGTGGCGACCAAGATGGGCCGACGGGTGGCGCAGACGCCCGAGGCGTACACCCTGGACAACTTCCGCCGATGGACCGACCGGTCCCGGACCAATCTCGGCATGGACACGTTGGACCTGGTGCAGCTGCACTGCCCGCCGACGGCCGTCTTCGCCACCGACGAGGTCTTCGACGCCCTCGACACCCTGGTGGCCGAGAAGCGGATCGCCGCGTACGGCGTCAGCGTGGAGACCTGCGACGAGGCGCTCACCGCGATCGCCCGGCCCGGGGTGGCCAGCGTGCAGATCATTCTCAACGCATTGCGCCACAAGCCGCTCGAACGCGTACTGCCGGCCGCCTCGGCCGCCGGGGTCGGCATCATCGCCCGCGTCCCGCTGGCCAGTGGCCTGCTCTCCGGCCGGTACGACGAGCACACCACCTTCGCCGCCGACGACCACCGCAACTACAACCGGCACGGCGAGGCGTTCGACGTCGGCGAGACGTTCTCCGGGGTGGACTTCACCACCGGCCTGGCCGCCGTGCGACGGATCGCCCCGCTGGTGGGCGACGACCGCACGATGGCCCAGTTCGCCCTGCGCTGGGTGCTCGACCAACCGGGCGTCACCGTGGTCATTCCCGGCGCCCGCGACGCCACTCAGGCCCGCAGCAACGCCGTCGTGGCCGGCCAGCCGGCACTGTCCACCGAGGAACTGGCCGAGGTGGCGGCGGTCTACGACGACCTGATCCGACCCCAGGTGCACCACCGATGGTGAGCGGCGCGCCCGGCGGCGGCCCGTCCGGCGGCCCCACCGGTGCGCCCGGCGGCGCGCAGCCCGGTGGCGGGCCACAGCAGAGGGAGACCGCGATGAACGGTTGGCTCCGACTCACACTCGGTCTGCTGGCCGTGGTCGTGGGTGCGGTGTGGACGGTGCAGGGCCTCGGTTACGTCGAGGGCAGCGTGATGACCGGCCAACGGATCTGGGCGGTACTCGGTCCGTTGCTGATACTTGTCGGGTTGGCCCTGCTCTGGCTCGGCGTACGCGCCCGCGATCGCCGCTGAGACCAGCGCACCAATCATGCGGAAAGCCCCGCGTCCGGTCGGGACGCGGGGCTTCGCACTGATTCGGGGACTGCCTCGCCACTGGCCGGCGGTCGCCGACCGGTGCCTCAGAGGGGGCGGACCTGCTCGGCCTGCGGACCCTTCTGGCCCTGGGCGATTTCGAACTCCACCCGCTGGTTCTCCTCCAGCGTGCGGTAGCCGCTGGTCTGGATGGCCGAGAAGTGGACGAACACGTCAGCACCCCCGCCGTCGACGGTGATGAAGCCGAAGCCCTTGTCAGCGTTGAACCACTTCACGGTTCCCTGCGCCATGTGTATCTCCTTCTAAAACTGGCGGCCGAGCACACCGTGCGGCCGGTTGGCCGTTTCGAGCAGCGGTGCCTGAGGCGGCCCCCAATGAAGGAGACTTCTCTCAACCCACGCCATCTCTCAACAGCGTGGAACAGCTTAACCACGTACGCAAAAACTCTGCACAGCCTAACCGGCGAAATTCTCCGACATGTGACCTGACGGATGCGTGAGATCCGTCGGGCAGAGGCGGTGGGATAAGGCGAAAGGCCCCCTCACCGGCAACTGGTGAGAGGGCCTTGACGTGGACGTTCAGTCCGGCCAGCTACCGGTGATCCGGCGGACGCCGACCGCACCGCCCCGGTCGACGGCGGCCCGGACGACCGAGAAAATGGCCCCCTGCAAGGCAGCCGCCGCGAGGATCTCCCCCCAGCGGCGGTCCTCGTCGGTCGGGTTGGGCGCCTCACCGTCGCCAGCGGTCATCTTCCACACCTGGCGGAAGACCGCGCCCGCGATCGCACCGGCGGCGAAGCCCATCAGCACGCCGACCGGCTTGTAGGCGGCCCTGCCGATTCCCTTGCTCACGCACGCCTCCCTCGAATGATCATCAACACCACCGCGGCGGCGACGGCACCGGCCGCGAGCGCGATGAACGGAGCGGGCCCCTGCCGACCCGGTCCCTGCTGGTGGTGGAGACCGGCCTGGGCGCGTACCCGGGCGACGGTCACCGCAGCCTGCTCACGTACCCGCTCGCGTGCCTGGTCCGCCGAGGACTTCAGCCGCTTCTTCACGTCGGCCTTGGCGGCCAGCGCCTCCATCGTCTCGCCCAACTCGACGCGGGTGCGCCGGATCTCCTCCCGCAGGGCCTCCGTGTCACCCGTACCGTTGCCTGTCATGCCCGTCCCCTGTCCTTCACCGCGGCGCTGACCACGTCGACGTCGGCTCGCAGGCTGCGCACGGTCGCCTCGGGCACCGGCGGGACCGCGCGACTGACCCGGCGCTTGCCGATCAGCGCGAGCACTCCGGCGACCAGGAACAGGGCCACCGCCACGATCAGGGCGGCTGCCCACGCCGGCAGCACCAGGGCCAGCAGGAGGATCGCGGCGGTCACCAGTGCCCCCAGACCGAAGAAGGCGAGGGCGCCGCCACCGGCGAACAGCCCGGCACCGATGCCGGCCTGCTTACCCTTCTCGGTCAGCTCGGCGCGGGCCAGTGCGAGTTCGTCCCGAACCAGGCGCGAGACCTGCTCGGTCGCCCGCTGAACCAGTTCGGCGGTGGACGGCTCTGTCCCGTTGTGAGACATACGTCCGTTGTGGGACGTACGGGCATTCGCCACGTCAGCCATGCTGTCCCCCTCTCGTCATCACCGCGCTGTATGCCCGGAGTCGGCGCTCGCCAATCCTGTTCCCGAAAAAGGGGGCAGAAGCGTCGGGCAGCACGTCCCCGCGGAACGCTGCGCCAAACCTCCACATCCGAGTGGATAACGAGATGGTCAGCGGCGAGGTTCGGCGGGCTCCCGAGGTTCGGTGGGCTCGTCCGGGCCGACGAAGGCCTCGTTGCGGGCGTGGCCGTCATCGCTGCCACCGAAGAGCCGGGCGTCGTCGGGCATCTCGGCCTCGGCCCGACGCCGCGTCGCGTGGCGCGGCTGGATCCACTGCCACGCCAGGTCGCTTCCGCCGTCACCGACCTCCGTACGCAGTCGGGGCATCGCGGTGGGACGGTGATCGCGTACCCACGCCACCAGCTGTTCCCGCACGAGGCAGCGCAGGTCCCACAGCGCGCCCGCGTTGGCGGCACTCACCAGCGCGCGAACCTTGATCGTCCCGCCGGTCGCATCGGTGACCTGGAGGACACAGACCCGGCCGTCCCACAGCTCGGTGCTCTCGACCAGCCGGCGTAGCTCCTCCCGCATGGCCTGTACCGGGATCGACCAGTCGACCTCGAACTCGGCGGTGCCCAGGACCTTCGCCTCGGTACGGGTCCAGTTCTGGAACGGCTTGCTGGTGAAGTAGGAGGTGGGCAGGATCAACCGCCGGTCGTCCCAGATCTGCACCACCACGTAGCTGAGGGTCAACTCCTCGATCCGACCCCACTCCCCCTCGATCACCACCACGTCGTCGAGGCGTACCGCGTCGCTGAAGGCGAGTTGCAGGCCGGCGAAGACGTTGCCCAGCAGGCTCTGCGCGGCCAGGGCGGCGACGACACCGACCACACCGGCGCTGGTCAGTACGCCGGCACCGATCCCCCGCACGGCGGGGAAGGTCATCAGCATCACGCCGAGGGTGATGACGACGATCACCACGATGGTCACCCGACGCAGCATCACCACCTGGGTGCGTACCCGCCGGGCGTGCCGGTTGTCCGGCACGTCCACCCGGAACTGGGCGAGCGCGGTGTCCTCCACCACCACGAGCAGCGAGGCGACCAGCCAGGCCGCGGTGGCGATGACGGCGAGCACCAGCAGGTGCAGCAGTGCCTGACGCCAGCCGGTGCCGATCGCGTACCCGGTGCTGAACCGGACGGCGAACTGCACGGCGAGCACCGTGGCGGCGACCTGGAACGAGCGGTGCGCGTGCTGGGTCAACTCGGTCAGCAGCAGTGACTTGCGGCCCCAGCGACGGGTGAGGCGGTGCACCACCTCGACCACGGCAAGAGCGATCGCCGCCGCGGCGAGCGCGGCGACGACCGTCACGAGGTAGCTGTGCACGTGTTGCTTCTCCTTCCGGCCCGACGACGATCCCCGGTGGTGGTGTCCGGCGTGCGGGCAATCAAGATCCGGCAAAGGGGCAATGGTGCCTTGGATTGCCGGCCCCGGCCACCGCGGGGGCGGCCGGGGAGGAGAAGGTCATACCTTGCGGTAGCGGGACTGGAGGAAGCAGTAGACGCCGAAGGCGGCGATACCCAGCGCGATCAGGATGAGCAGGATGGTGCCGAACGACTGGTCACGCAGGGTCCGAAGCGCGGCGTCCAGACCACGGGCCTTCTCCGGGTCGTAGTTCACCGCCGCCAGTATGACCAGCAGGCCGGTGACGGCGAAGGCGACACCCCGGGAGGCGTAGCCGGCCATGCCGAGCCGCCGGGCGAGCTGCCGGGTCTTGGCGTTCATCTCGCCGGTCTTCAGCCGCTTCATGAACTTCTTCTTGAGGCCGTAGATCGTCATGCCGACACCGATGCCCGCGAGCACCAGGCCGGCGAGGCCGACCAGCCACCGGCCCCCGGTGGACTCCATCAGCCGGGCCGACAGGTCCTCCTGCTGGGAGGCGCTGTCGGAGTTGGCGTCGGAGAAGACCTTCCAGGCGGTCCAGGCCAGCCAGAGGTAGATCAGGGTGCGGGCGGCGGAGATGATCCGTTCCTTGAGCCGGTCGTTGCCCCGCTCGGTGTGGTGCCCGACGGCCGCCTCCAGGGCCTGCCAGATCGCCATGGCGAGCATGCCCACGGCGATGGCGATGACCAGGAACTGGCCCATGGGCTGCGCGGCGAGGGTACGCAACGCGCCGGACTGGTCGCCGTCGTCGGACGAGTTGCCGAACGCGATCTGCAGCGCCAGCCAGCCGAACAGCAGGTGCACGATCCCGTAGCCGATGAAACCGGCCCGGGCGAGGAGTTCCAGCCACCGGCTGTCGGCCGTACGGGCGGCGGTGGCTTCGGCATTCCGGGTAAGAGGCATGGCGCCTCAATCTCCGAACGCGAAGATTTCCAAACGTGCTGGCCGCCGCCCGGATCGCGGTCAGCCGCCGTTACGCGCGATGCGGACCTTCACCTCGCTGTCGGTGACGCTGTCCAGGGTGACCGCGAGACCACCGACGTCGGCCGCCTGCTGGCCGACCGTGAGGGAGAGCTGCTCGCCGCCCACCTCGATGGTGACCACGTCGTCCTGCGCCTCGACGAGACGGGCCTCGACGCCGAGGATGTTGGCTCGGGCGTCCACGCCCCGGTCGAAGGTCACCGTGCAGGCGTCCAGCCCGCAGTCGGTGCTGGCGCCCTCGGAGCTGCAACCGGCCAGCAGGGCCGCGCCGAGCGCGAGACCGGCCAGCAAGCCGGCGAGTCGGGTGGGGGTGCCACGGCGGGGGGTGAGCGGGGGCTTGCCGGCGGGGGATCGGTTCGTCACGCCGTCAAGCGTACGAGACGCCGGCGAACCGACCAGCCGGGCCGACCGGCGATGGACAATGCAGGGGTGAGCATGCTGGTCGAGGACAATCCCGCCAAACACCGCTACGAGATCCTGGTCGACGACGCGCTCGCCGGCTTCACCGCGTACCTGCCCCGCGAACAGGTGCTGATCTTCACGCACACCGAGGTCGACTCGGCCTTCCAGAACATGGGCGTCGGTTCGGCGTTGATGCGGGGCACCCTGGACCAGGTACGCGCGCAGCGGCAGCGGGTGGTGCCGCGGTGCCCGTTCATGGCCGCCTTCATCGAACGCCACCCGGAGTACGCCGACCTGGTCACCAGCCCGGACTGACGGCGCCGCCGGCGAGCAGCTCGGCCGCGGCCCGACCGGCGGCCCGGGTGGCGCCGTGGGTGGCGACGTGCACCGCGCCGGTGACCAGCGCGGGCACCCCGAGTTCGACGACCACCGCGTCGGGGCGGACGGCCAGCGCCCGGTCGACCGCGTCCCGCATCCAGGCGTGCCGGTGCAGGTCACGCACCACCAGCACCAGCGGCCGGCCGGTGGCGTCGGCGGCCAAGTCGGCCGGCACCGAGTTCTCGACGTACCGGACGCTCGTGGTGCCCGGCACGAGAGCGGCCAGCGGCGCCGCCACCCCCCAGGGGGTCTCCGACCCGATCGCGATGTTGTGCGGTGGCTGGAACTCGACCACGTGCGACGGGCCGGTCAGCGGCAACGAGGTGGCCGTGGCCCCGCACCTGGTGATCCGGACGGCCAGCCGGGCCGCCGCCAGCCCGACCGTCGAACCGGCCGTGGCGACCGGCGTCGCGGAACGGGCGGCACGCGCCGCCACCGTCCAGGCAGCGAGTTGGCCGACCCGCTTGGCCGCCTCGGCCAGCCGCTCCTCGGGCAGCTCACCGGCGACCACCGCGTCGACGATCGCGTCGCGCAGGTGCCGGGCCGTCTCCTCGTCGGCGTGCTCGCCGCCCACACAGATCGCGTCCGCCCCGGCGGCCAGGGCACGCACCGCCGCACCGGCGAAACCGTAGCGGTCGGCCACCGCGCCCATCTCCACCGCGTCGGTCACCACGACTCCGTCGAAGCCCATCTCCTCGCGCAGCAGGCCACCCAGGATGCGGTCGCTCAGCGTTGCCGGCAGGTCGGGATCCAGCGCGGGCACCAACAGGTGCCCGGTCATCACCGCCTGGACGCCCGCCGCCACGGCAGCCCGGAACGGGGCCAGTTCCACGGCGTGCAGCCGGGCCCGGTCGGCGTCGATGCGAGGCAGGTCGTGATGGGAGTCGACGCGGGTGTCACCGTGGCCGGGAAAGTGCTTCGCGCAGGCGGCGACGCCACCGGACTGCAGGCCGCGTACCCAGGCGGTGGTGTGCCGGGCGACAAGCGACGGCTCCGCACCGAACGAGCGGACACCGATCACCGGGTTGTCCGGGTTGGAGTTGACGTCGACGTCCGGCGCGTAGTTGAGGGTGATCCCGGCGGCGGCGAGTTCCACGCCGAGGTCGCGGGCCACCTGCTCGGTCAACGCCGGGTCGTCCACCGCGCCGAGCGCCAGGTTGCCCGGGCGGGAGCTGCCCCGGCCGGACTCGATCCGGGTGACGTCACCCGCTTCCTCGTCGATGGCGACGATCACGTCCGGCCGTTCCGCGCGCAGCGCCGCGGTCAGCTCGGCGACCTGCCTGGGATCGACGACATTACGGCTGAACAGCACCACCGAGCCGAGCCCGTCGCCGAGCCAGCGGCAGATCCAGGCAGGTGGGACGGTGCCGACGAAACCGGGTTGCAGGACCGCGGCCGCCAGAGCCGCCAGGTTTGCGTTGCGCTGCCGCTCGCTCATTCGGCGCTGTACCCCCGCGTGTTCCGCCGTGGACTCCCGCCGGCCGGCGGTGCAGACATGGTCACACCGCGCCACTCAATAGTCAATAAACCTTACAGTTGCCTTGGGAGCGCTGCACCGCGACAGTGCGGGTATGGACCCCGTGCTACTGGCCGACGCGACGAGCCCGGCCGACGTCCCCGGCGTACGCCTGCTCGGCCTGGTGGTCGGCGGCCTGCTGCTGCTCCTCGCCATCCGCGCGATGTTCCGCCGCTGACCGCCCGTCAGGTGTGACCGGCGCCCGCCGGGGTACCGCCTGCCCCACAGGCATCAGCAGGGCCGAAGGGACGACGATGAAGATCGGATACTTCCTGTCCACCGAGGAGTACGCGCCGGCCGAGCTGCTCGACCAGGCCCGGGCCGCCGAGCGGGCCGGCTTCGAGGCGCTGTGGATTTCCGATCACTACCATCCCTGGACGGACGCCCAGGGGCAGAGCCCCTCCGTCTGGTCGATGCTCGGCGCGCTGAGCCAGGTCTGCCGGCTGCCGGTCACCACCGCCGTCACCTGCCCGACCGTACGCATCCACCCGGCGGTGCTCGCCCAGGCCGCGGCGACAAGCGCGGTGCTGCACTCCGGCCGGTTCGTCCTCGGGGTGGGCTCCGGGGAGGCACTCAACGAGCACATCCTCGGCGGCCCGTGGCCGCAGGCCGGCGTCCGGCTGGAGATGCTGGAGGAGGCGGTCGAGGTGATGCGCAAGCTGTGGCACGGCGGCTTCGTCAACCATCACGGCCGGCACTACCAGGTGGAGCACGCCCGGATCTACACGCTGCCCGAGACTCCCCCGCCGATCTACGTCTCCGCGTTCGGTCCGAAGGCGGTGGACCTGGCCGCGCGGATCGGCGACGGGTTCGTCAACACCATGCCCGACGCCGACCTGGTGCGCCGGTTCCGGGACAACGGCGGGGGCGACAAGCCCTGCCAGGCCGGTTTCAAGGCCGCGTACGCGCCGACGGTCGAGGAGGGCATGCGACTGGCGTACGAGCGCTGGCCGACCGAGGCGATCCCCGGTGAGCTGCTCCAGGTCCTGCCCTCGCCCCGGCACTTCGAGCAGGCCGCCACGCTTGTGGATCCGGAGGCGATGCGTGCGGCGTTCGTCTGCGGCAACGACGCCGACGCCCACCTGGCGAAGATCGACGCGTACGCGAACGCGGGTTTCGACGAGGTCTACGTCGCCAACACCGGACCGAACTGGCCGGGGCTGCTCGACCTGTACCAGCGCGAGGTGCTTCCCCGGGTGCGCTGATCAACTCGGGTTTCGGCGCGGAAGCTCCCGGGTACCTGCGGCCTTCGATGAAGCTGACCACGCACTCGATGTCGTTGCGCCGCGCCGCGCGCAGCCTGTTCGGTTGGACCGCCCTGCGGCCCAACCAGTTGGCCGCGATGCGGGCCGTGATGCGCCGCCGCGACGCCCTGGTGGTGCTACCCACCGGCGCCGGCAAGTCGGCGATCTACCAGATCCCGGCCAGCCTGATCCCCGGCCCGACCGTGGTGATCTCACCACTGCTGGCGCTCCAGCAGGACCAGATCGCCGCGCTCAACGAGCGGCAGCGACCGGAACTGCGAGCGGTCCGGATCAGCTCGGACGAGACCGCGGCTCAGCAGGCCGAGGCGATCGCCGAGATCCGCGACGGGCGGGCCGAGTTTCTCTTCATCACTCCGGAACAGTTGGCCAACCCCGATCGGCTGGCCGAGGTCCGGGACCTCAAGCCGGCGCTGGTGGCGATCGACGAGGCGCACTGCATCTCCGCCTGGGGCCACGACTTCCGCCCGGACTACCTGGCCCTCGGGCAGCTCATCGACGGCATCGGCCGGCCACCGGTGGTCGCGCTGACCGCCACCGCCTCCCCACCGGTACGCGACGACATCGTCGACCGGCTGCGGCTGCGCAAGCCCGAAATCGTGGTGTCCGGCCTGGACCGGCCCAACCTCTTCTTCGAGGTGGCGCACTGCCCCACCGAGGACTACCGGTGGCGGCGGCTGATCGCCCTGCTGCGCGACGACAAGCGGCCCGGCATCATCTACGTGCCCACCCGTCGCGCCGCCGAGGAACTGTCCGCCCGGCTGACCGACGCGGGCTATCCCGCGCAGTACTACCACGGCGGGATGCCGGCCAACGCTCGTGCCCGGCTGCACGAGGCGTTCCTCGCCGACCAGGTGCCGATCATGGTGGCGACCTCGGCGTTCGGCATGGGCATCGACAAGCCCAACATCGCCTGGGTGGTGCACATGGCACTACCCGACTCGCCGGACAGCTACTTCCAGGAGATCGGCCGGGCCGGTCGCGACGGCGAGCCGGCCCGGGTCCTGTTGCTCTGGCAGGCCGAGGACGTCGGGCTGCAACGTTTCTTCAGCGGTGGCCTGCCCGACGCCACCGAGCTGCGCGATCTGGCCGCGTTGCTCCGCAAGGAGCCGACCACCCGCAAGGAACTACGCGAGGTGACCGGGCTCGGCCCGCGCAAGCTCGGGCAGTACCTCGCCCTGCTGGAACAGGTAGGTGCCGCCCAGCAGGCGGCGGGACAGCGCGTCGGCGCACCCCGTTACGCCCCCACTCCGGTCGACGCGGCGGCGGCCGCGGTGGCCGAGGCGGAACGGCAGCAGAGCCTGACCCGTTCGCGTACGGACATGATGCGCGCCTTCGCCGAGACCAGCGCCTGCCGGGGACAGACGTTGCTTGCCTACTTCGGCGAGCAGATGACCGAGATCTGCGGGCACTGCGACAACTGCCACGCCGGCACCAGCGTGGCCGACGACGGCTCGGTGGGACCGTTTCCGGTACACAGCCAGGTGCGGCACGCCGAGTGGGGTTCCGGCCTGGTGCTCAGCTACGAGGAGGATCGGATGACGGTCCTGTTCGACGAGGTCGGGTACAAGACGTTGTCGGTCAGCGTGGTGTCCGAACAGGGTCTGCTCACCCTGGACTAACCTGAGCCGGCCGCTGCCGGTGGCCGGAGCTGTCGGGCCCGGCCGGGTCGGGCGGAACGACCAGACCGGCCGCCACCGGCGGTACGGCTGACGAGGACGTGAACGACGAGCGGGAGGGGCGGGTCGTGATCGAAGAGCCGGCGTACACCGGTTTCGGTTTTTCCGACGAGGAGTGGGGGCTGCTGGTCGGCCTGCCACAGTCGGTGCTCACTGCGGCGAGCGCCGCCGAGTCCGACGGCACCAAGGCGACGATGGCCGAGGGGGCCGCCGGTCTGGAGACCATTTCCGGCGGGCGGGAATCAGCCAGTCCGCTGGTGGCCGCCGTGGCCGGCGAGATCGTCACCCGGGTCGGCGACCCCGAGGCCGGCGAGGAGCTGCCGGTCATCGAACCCGCGGACCCGCGCGGCTACGCCGAGGACGTGCTGGGCCGGGCCAAGGAGGCGTCGGCGCTGCTGGCGGCCAAGGTGGACGAGGGCGAGGCGGGCGCGTACCGGCACTGGCTGGTGGAGATCGCCGAGCAGGTCGTCGGCGCGGCCAGCACCGGCGGCGTACTCGGCCTGGGCGGCACCGAGGTCAGTCCCTCCGAGCGCCGCTTCCGCGACCGCCTGGCCCAGGTCCTCAACGACTGACCCCCTCCCCCGGACCTCACCCCCTCAGCCTCGTTGATCATGAGGTTAGCGGCGGTCTTGATCTCCGCCGGTGCCGCTAACCTCATGATCAACTGGGTGGGGGTGGGGAGAGGGGTGGGTGGGTTAGGCGATTCGGCGGGGGAAGAGGAGGGCGGAGAGGAGCATCGCGAGGGCCAGTAGGCCGAGGCACCAGGCGGCCGCCTGGGTCGGTGCCGTACCGACCGGGGTGTCCAGCAGGAGGCCGCGCAGCGACTCGATGACCGGGGTGACCGGTTGGTGCTCGGCGAAGCCACGCAGCCAGCTGGGCATGGTCTCGACCGGCACGAAGGCACTGCTGGGATATGGCAGGAACATCACCAGGAAGGTGTAGCCGTTGGCCGCCTCCGGGGTCCGCGCCAACAGGCCGAACGCCGCCGAGAGCCACGACACCGCCAGCAGGAACAGCAGCAGCACCCCGGCGGCGGCCAGCCAGCGCAGCGGCGCGACGGCCGGCCGGAACCCGATGGCCACGGCCACCCCCAGCACCAGCACCGTGGAGACCGTGTTGCGGGCCACGCTCGCCACCACGTGCCCGGCGAGGATCGAGGTGGCGCCCACATCCATCGTGCGGAGCCGTTCGATCATGCCGTTGGTCAGGTCGGTGGTGACGCTGACCGCCGTGCCGGCCGCCCCGAAGCCGGCACAGAGCAGCAGCACCCCGGGCACCACGTAGGTCACGTACGCCGAGCCGGTCTCGATCGCCCCGCCGAAGAGGTAGACGAAGAGCAGCATCAGGATCACCGGCAGCAGCAGCGAGGTGAGCAGCGCGTCGATGTTGCGCCGGGACAGCCGGACACAGCGGCCGACCATCACCACGGCGTGCATCGGCCGGACGGTCAGCTCAGACACGGGCCACCTCCCGCTCGGGGCTCGCCGGACGGCCGGTGAGCGTGAAGAAGACGTCATCGAGGGTCGCCTCCCGGACGGTGAACCGGACCACCCCGTGCCGGTCCGGATCGACCTCGTCGAGCAGGGCACGTACCTGGGGTGCGGTGCCGTCGGTGGCCACGGACAACGCCAGCCGGGCCGGCTCGCGGTGGGTGACCCGGTCACCCAACCGCCGCGCCGCAGCGGCAAGACCGGCGGCGTCGCGCCAGGTCAGCTCCAACCGTTGGGCACCGAACCGGCGTTTGAGGTCGACCGCTGTCCCCTCCGCGACGAGCCCGCCGTCGTGCAGCACCATGATCCGGTCAGCGAGCCGGTCGGCCTCCTCCAGGTACTGCGTGGTGAGCAACACCGTCACCCCGGCACCGGCCAACTCCCCGATCACCTCCCACAGCCCTTGCCGGCTCCGCGGGTCGAGGCCGGTGG
The DNA here is from genome assembly GCF_018070435.1 of Micromonospora sp. C51. Taxonomy (NCBI): domain Bacteria; kingdom Bacillati; phylum Actinomycetota; class Actinomycetes; order Micromonosporales; family Micromonosporaceae; genus Micromonospora; species Micromonospora sp. C51. The sequence continues at coordinate 31,716 of NZ_JAGPXQ010000003.1, forward strand.
TGGGCTCGTCCAGGAAGATCACCGACGGGGCGCCGACCAGGCTGGCCGCCAGGTCGAGGCGGCGCCGCATCCCGCCGGAGTACGTCACCACCCGCCGCCCGGCGGCGTCGGCCAGGTCGAAGCGGTCCAGCAGCGCCGCGGCGCGGGCGCGGGCCGCCGGTGCCCGCAGCCCGGCGAGCCGGGCCAGCATGATCAGGTTCTCCACGCCGGTCTGCCCGTCGTCGAGCGCCGCGTGCTGGCCGGCGAGGCTGATCGCCCGGCGCACCCGCCGCCGCTGACGCACCACGTCGTGGCCGGCCACCCGGGCGGTACCCGAATCCGGCCGGGTCAGCGTCGCCAGGATCCGCACCGTGGTGGTCTTGCCGGCCCCGTTCTGCCCCAGCAGGGCGTGCACTCCGCCGGTGGGCACCCGCAGGGTCAGCCCGTCCAGCACGACGTGATCTCCGAAGGACTTGCGCAGGTCGACCAGCTCGACCGCCGGCGGTCCATGCACCATGGTCACCCTCCCTAATCTGCGTACGGCATACGCGTTTCTGCGTAGACCATACGCAGAGGATATGCTGGCGGTCAACGCCGGCCTGGGAGGTGGAATGGGCGGAGACGTCGAGCTGCCCGAGAACGTCGCGCTCGCCTGGGGGCTGCGCGACCGCCCGAGCCGTGGTCCGAAGCGGAGCCTCAGCCTCGACCAGGTGGTTGCCGCCGGCATCCAGATCGCCCAGGCCGAAGGGCTGACGGCGGTGTCGATGAGCCGGGTGGCCGGCGAACTCGGCGTGGCGACGATGTCGCTGTACCGGTACGTGCCGACCAAGCACGATCTGCTCGACCTCATGGTGGACACCGCGTTCGGCCCGCCACCGCGCCCCCGTGGCGCCGATGAAGGCTGGCGGCCGGCCCTGGCCCGATGGGGTGAGGGCAACGTCGCCGCACTGCGCCGCCAGCCCTGGATGCGGCACGTGCCGATCAGTGGTCCACCGATCAATCCCAACCAGGTGCGCTGGCTGGAGTACGGGCTCGCCGCACTGCGCGGCACCGGGCTACGCGCCAGTGAGCGGATCTCCACGATCATGCTGGTCAGCGGGTACGCCCGCAGCTGGGCCACGCTCACCGCCGACATCGCCGAGGGCGCCGCCCGGACGGGGCAGACGCCGGAGCAGGTGGGCCTGCGCTACTGGCAGTACCTCGCCAGGGTCACCGCGCCCGGCCCGTACCCGGCGATCCACGAGTTGCTGGGCGAGGGCGACGAGTACGACGACGACACCGACCTCGAATGGCGGTTCGGGCTGGGCCGGATCCTCGACGGGGTGGCGGCGATGATCGAAACCCGTACCGCCGCCCCGTCGGAATGACAGCGGTCAGGACCGCGCCAGCAGGGTCAGCACCGCCCGCTCGGCCTGCTCCGCAGAGGCACCCTCGGTCACCGGAGCGACCACGCCGTCGTGGAACAGATCCACCACCCTCGGGTCCACGTACGAGGCGCGGGCCACCGTCGGTGTGTTGCCGAGCAGCTCCGCCACCTGTCGCATCACCGCTGCCACCGCCCGGCGTCGAGCGGTGACCGACCGGGCTGAGGTCACCGCGGCCAGTTCCGTCGCCGCCCGTACCGTCGCGTGCCAGGTGCGGAAATCCTTCGCGGTCATCTCGCCGCCGCTCGCCTCGCGGAGGTAGTCGTTGACCTCGTCGGCCCGTACGTCCCGCCACTGCCGGCCGTCCCAGTAACCGAACAACCGGTCGGCCGCCCGCCGCCGCCGGCGCAGATCTGTCAGCACCCGGCACAACTGCGGGTCGGAGATCAGCCGTACCTGCTCGATGCCGCCCTTGGCCGGGAACTCGAACAGCACACAACCCCGGCGCAGCCGGGCGTGTTCGGGGCGCAGGGTCGCCACCCCGAACGTCGGATCCTCGCCCGCCGCGTACTGGTCGCTGCCGACCCGGAAGGTGCCCATGTCGAGCAGCCGGGTCACCGTCGCCAGCACCCGCTCGCGGCGCAGCCCGCGTACCGCCAGGTCGTGGCCGACCCGCTCGCGCAGCAGCGGCAGCCGGCCGGCCACCTCCACCACGTGGTCGAACTTCGCCTCGTCCTGCCGCTGTCGCCACAGCGGGTGGTAGAGGTACTGCTTACGTCCGGCCGCGTCGACACCGATGGCCTGGATGTGCCCGTTCGGGTACGGCGAGATCCACACGTCCCGCCAGGCCGGTGGGATGACCAGGGCACGCAGCCGGGCCAACTCGTCGGGATCGCGTACCGGCTCGCCGCGCGGGTCCAGGAACGACCAGCCGCTGCCCCGTCGGCGTCGCCGGTACCCCGGCCGACCCGGATCGCTACGCCGCAACCGCACGATCCACCCGCACCGCCCGCTCCACCTCGTCGACGGCGGCCAGCACCTCGTCCACACCGAGGGCGACCATCGTGGGATGGTCGCCTACCCCGTCCCACGTCGGCCATGCCCGCGCGCCGACCCAGAGCGCCCGGTGCCGTCGGCGCTCCGGCGGCGGCCCCCAACGGGCCGGCGAAACCGGGCCGAACAGCACCACCGACGGGGTGCGGTAGCCGGTGGCCAGATGCGCCACCCCGGTGTCCCCGCTGACCACCAGGCGCGCCCCGGCGATCAGAGCGGCGAGCTGGGCCAGGTCCGTCCGGCCGGCCAGCACCGCAGCGGCAGACAACCCGGCCTGGTACGCGACGCGAGCCGCCACGGCCCGCTCCGAGGCGCTGCCGGTCAACACCACCCGGTGCCCCCGTCCGGTCAGCTCCCGGGCCAGGGTCGCGTACCGGCCGGGCGGCCAGCGCTTGGCCGGCTCCTTCGAACCGGGGTGCAGCACCGTGACACCGCCGGCCGCCCCGCTCGGCGCCGGGCGGCGCAGGTCCAGGTCGGTCGGGTCGGCCGCGATCCCGTACCCGCGCAGCAGCCGGCACCAGCGCGACACCTCGTGCTCGTCGTCGTCCCAGTCCGGTCCGTCGACGTGCGACGCCTCGGCGTTGGCGAAGGCGAGCAGCCGGCCAGGGCGGACGGCGGCCAGCAGCCGGTGCGACCGGGGGCCCCGGCCGTGCAGGTTGACCGCCACCTCCACCCGCCCGGCGGGCCGGTCCAGCCGGTCCAGGCCGGCGGTGGGCAGCACCCGGTCCACCCCGCCGACCAGCTCGACCAGCGGCCTCAGCCAGGCCGGCGCGGCGAGCACCAACTGCTGGTCCGGGTAGGCCACGCGCAACGCCCGCAACGCCGGGACCGCCGTGGCGAGATCACCGACGCCGAGGGCGCGCAGCGCCAGGATCACGGGTACGACGTCTCCTGGTCGGCGCAGACGACCATCTCGCGGATCGCGCAGCCGGCCGGCTGGGACAGGGCGAACATGATCGCGGCGGCGGTGTCGGCCGGATCGTTGAGGATCGCGTCCGCTCCCGGCCGGTACTGCGGGTCACGCTCGTCGAAGAAGGCCGTCCGCATCCCGCCCGGGATGAGCAGCGTGACACCGACCGTGCCGGCCAGTTCGGCGGCGAGCGCCCGGGTGAAGCCGACCACCCCGAACTTCGCCGCGCAGTACGCCGTCGCGTCGCTTACCGCCTTGATGCCGAGGGTGGAGGCGACCGTCACGACGGTGCCCCGGGACGCCGTCAGGAACGGCAGCGCGGCCCGGATCACCGCGACGGTCGCCAGCAGGTCGACGGCGACGATCCGGTCCCAGGTCTCACCGGGCACGTCGGCGAGCCGACCGGGCACGTCGATGCCGGCGGCGGTGACCACCGCGTCCAGCCCGCCCACGCGTTCGGCCAACTCGCGGGTGGCCGCCTCGGCGCTGCGGGTGTCGGCCAGGTCGCACTCCGCCCAGGGCACCCCGTCGGCCGGCGCCTGCCGGTCCAGCACCAGCGGACGACCACCGGCGGCAGCCACCGCCGCCACCACGGCCGCACCCAGTCCGCTGGAGCCGCCGGTGACCAGCACCGTCCGTCCGGTGGCCGGCGCGCTCACCGGACGACCTCCGTCCGGGTGACCGTCGCCGCGATCATCTCGGTGGTGGAGCGCCCGTCCAGGTAGGGCACCACCACCGTGTGACCGCCCCACCGGCGCAGGATCTCCGCCTCCGGCAGGCCGTCGCCGTCACCGCCGCCGGCGGCGTAGTCCCCACCCTTGACCCAGACGTCCGGGCGCAGCCAGGACAGCGCCGCTTCCGGTGTCGGCTCGTCGAAGATCATTACCGCGTCGACGCAGCTCAACGCGGCCAACAGGCGACTTCGGTCGTCCTGGCGCATCACCGGTCGGTCCGGCCCCTTGAGCCCGGCGACGCTGGCATCGGAGTTGAGGCACACGATCAGGCAGTCGCCGAGCTGCCGGGCGGCCTGCAACGTCGCCACGTGACCGGCGTGCAGCAGGTCGAAACAGCCACCGGTGGCGACGACCGTGCCTCCGGCGGCGCGGACCCGGGCGACCACTGCGGCGGATGCGGCCACCCCGACCCGGTCGCCGGCCACCGCGGCGTGCACCGCCTGCGGGGCGCGCCGCACCGGCGCCGGCAGCGCCGTAGCCACCCCGCCTTCCGCCACGTACGCCGATGCCTCCGCCACCGCCTCCTGCACCGCCTCGGAAACCAGCGCGCCACGGGCCAGGGCGAGGCCGGCGGCGACGGCGAACCGGTCGCCCGCGCCGCAGGTGTCCCCCTCGGCGGCGACCGGGGCGGGCACCATCAGCGGGGTCGACCCGGCGTGGCTGAGCAACGCGCCATCGGCACCGAGGGTCACCGCGACCGCTCCCGCCCGCCACCGCTGCCGCAGCCGCTGCGCTCCCTCGGCGGCGGTGGCCAGCCGGGTGCCGCCGACCGGCGCCTCCATCAGCTCCCGCACCTCCGCCTCGTTCGGGGTGACCAGGTTCGCCCCGGGTACCGCGGCGGGCCCACGCGGGTGCGGATCCCACACCAGCGGGGCGCGGATCGAGGCCAGGGCCGCGCGCAGCGCCGGCTGCCGCGCCACCGCCCGGCCGTAATCGCTCACCAGCACCACCGATGCCCGATCCAGAACGCGCAGCAGCGCCTCGCCCGGCTCGCCCAGCTCCCCCACCCCGCCGCCCCGGTCATGGCGCAGCAGCACCCGCCCCCCGGACCGCAACCGGATCTTCTCCGGGGTCGCGCCGGCCAGCCGCAGCGGATACACCTGCACCCCGGCGGCGGCGAGCAGCACGCTCAGCCGGGCACCACCGGCGTCGTCGGCCAACGCGGTCACCAGCACCACCTCGGCACCCTGTGCGGCGGCGAAGACGGCGGAGAGCCCGGCGCCACCGGGTCGGTCCACGTGCGCGATCTCGTCGAGCACGGGCACCGGCGAGTCCGGACAGAGCCGGTTGACCACACCCTCGACGTCCCGGTCGAGCAGGGTGTCGCCGACCACCACCACGGGTCCCGTCACGCTTGCCTCCTCAGGCCTGCACCGGCCGGACGGCACCGCCGTCCAGCACCACCTCGACACCGGCCCGCACCGCACCGGCCGCTGGCGCCGCCGGGGTCAGCTGATCCGCCATCGCCTGCTCGACGTACTCGCAGAGCAGGTGGCTGGAGACCAGATGCAGTTCCTGGACCACCTGGGTGTCCGGCGAGTCCACGGCGAGCACCTCATGACACGCCTCGGCGAGCGGGTTCGGTGCCGGCCCGGTGAACGCCCAGCAGCGCAGTCCCGCCTCCCGGCCGGTCCGGGCAGCGGCGAGCAGGTTGCCGCTGCCGCCGCTGGTGGAGAGCAACAGCAGCACGTCGTCGGGTCGGCCGTGCGCGCGGACCTGCCGGGCGAACACCTCCTCGTAGCCGTAGTCGTTGCCGATCGCGGTCAACGCCGACGTCTCCGCGTGCAGCGCGATGGCGGACAGCGGCTGACGGTCGTCGCGGAGCTTGCCGACCAGCTCGGCGGTCAGGTGTGCCAGGTGCGCGTCGAGCAGACTCATCAGGCCACCACCCGGGTCGGTCGGTGCACCGCGGCGACCTCGTCGTAGACCTCGGCGAGACGCTCCGCGGTGACCGCCCACGAGTAGTGTCGGCGAGCCCGGGCCCGGGCCGCGCCCGCGTACGCGAACCGGCGGATCCGGTCGTCGAGCAGTGACCGCAGCGCCTCCCCCAGCGCCCGTGGATCCCGCGCCGGCACCAGGTCCCCGGTGACGCCGTCGACCACCGTGTCCCGCAGGCCACCGACGGCGGTGGCCACCACCGGCACTCCGCACGCCATCGCCTCCAGCGGAGTCAGCCCGAACGGCTCGTACCAGGGCGCGGCGACCAGGATGTCCGCCGAGCGGTACCAGCGGCCCATCTCCTCCCGGGGCACCGCACCGACCAGCCGGACCCGGTCGGCGACGCCGCAACTGCCGGCGAGGGCCCGCAGCCGCCGGGCGTACGGGTCGGTCTCCAGCAGGCCGGCGGGTGGTCCGCCGACCACCACGCACTCGGCCTCGGGCACGTGCGCCATCGCCCGTACCACCGTCTGGAAGCCCTTGCGTTCCACCAACCGACCCACGGTGAGAATCCGGGCCCGCCCGGGCTCTCGCTCGGTGGCCGGGCCCAGCGGGGCGAAGGTGGCGAGGTTGACACCGGACGGGACGACGGTCATCGCCGACCGGGGCACCCCCATCCGGACCAGCTCACCGACCTCGTCGCGGCACTGGGCGATCACCCGGTCGACCGAACGGCCCAGCTGGCGCTCGTAGCCGATCCGCCGGGCCGGGCTGGTGTCCTGCACCCCCTGGTAGCGACGCTTCACCGTGCCCAGCGCGTGGTACGTCTGCACCACCGGCACCCCGGTCTGCCGGCCGGCCTCCAGCGCGGCGAGCCCACTCATCCAGAAGTGCGCGTGGATCACCTCGGGGGCCCAGTCCCCGCCCCGCCACCTGTCGATCAGCCAGGCGCCGAACGGGCGCATGTGCGGCAGCAGGGCGTCCTTCGCCACCGGCTCGGCCGGACCGGCCGGCACGTGCACCACGTCGTAGCCGTCCGGACTGCGTACGGTCACCGGTAGGTCCACCGCGTCGCGTCGGGTGTAGACCCGCACGTCGTGCCCGGCGGCGGCGAGCGCGGCGGAGAGTTCCGCGACGTGCGTGTTCTGGCCACCGGCGTCCTCGCCGCCCAGGATGGCGAGCGGGCTGGCGTGCTCCGAGATCATCGCTATCCGCATACTTCCTCCTCCAGCAGCCGGTCCCAGTCGGTGAGGAATCGGTCGAGGCCGTAACGTTCACGAGCGGCGGCGCGGGCCTCGGTGCCGGCCTGGCGCGCCCGCTGTGGTTCGGCGACGAAGCGGCCGGCGGCCGCCAGCAGGGTGTCGACCCTGGTGGAGAGGGCATTGGCGCCGGTTGGCACCGCCATCACCGCTTCGGTGGTGGCCAGCGCCACCACCGGCATGCCCATCGTCATCGCCTCGATCAGGCTCAGCCCCAGCGAGGTCCACCGGCACAGGTGCAGATACGCCCGGCGGCGCGCCAACTCGGCGTGCATCCGGTGCTGCGGCACATCGTCGTGGCTGGTCAACCGGTCGGCTGGCAGACCGAGGTGCTCGGCCAGCCCGGCGACCTTCATGCCGAAGACGTCCAGCGGGGCGATCTCGGCGAACCGGGGCAGCAGGTCGGTGCCGGTGACCCGCCAGCGGCGTACCGGCTCATTGATCACGACGGCCAGCCGGTCGAGTTCGCCGGTCCAGGCCGTCGTCGGCGGCACGATGCCGTGGTCGATGACCGTGGTGCGGGTGGTGCCGGTGTCCCAGAACAGCTCGTTGAAGGCGGTCACGTGGGCAACGAGCAGGTCGCCCCGGTCGGCCATCGGGTGGCGGCTGTTGGGGACCTGGCCGTCCTTCGGCGTGTTGTGCTCCACGTAGACGGCCGGCAGGTCCCGGCCGGGCCGTCGACCGAGCCACTGCTCGGCCAGGTCGATCTCCTCGGGGCGTTGCAGAATCACCACGTCGACGTCCGCGGTGCGCAGCTGCTCCGGGCTCACCTCCGCGGCGCTCTCCGGCCAGGTGTACGTCCGGGCGCGCCCCAGCCCGTACGGTCCCCGGTCCGGGGTGGCCGGGATCAGGTAGCGGTGCTTGCCGTGCACGAACGAGGTGGTCCAGGAACCGTGCACGTGCCAGAGCAGGATGTTCATCGGCCGCCCCCACCGCCGACGGTGGCCACCTCGGGTGCCGCCCGGGGCCCGGCCGGTCCGGCGGACACCCGGTCCGGTGCCACACCGAGCAGGCGCAGCGCGTCGAGCACGGCACCCGGCTCGATGTCGCTGAGGCAGGGATGCCCGGGTACCGGACATCGCGCGGCCCGGGTGTCGCGGCAGGCGGCGGTGGCGTCGCCGAGGCGTACCGTCGGCACCCGCCACGGTCCCCACTGTCCGAAGGAGACGGTGGGGGCGAAGAGGCTGACCACCGGCACGCCGTACGCGGCCGCCAGGTGCGCCGGCCCGGTGTTGCCGACCACCACCGCGCCGGCCGCGGCCACGATCCCGGCCAACTCGGCCAGGCCGGTGCGGCCACCGAGGTCCCGACCGTGCCGTCCGGCGACCCGCGCGGTGAGGTCCCGCTCCGGTGGACCGCCGGTCACCACCACCCGGTACCCGGCGGCGCTCAGCGCGTCGGCGATCCCTTCGGCCAGTTCCGGCGGGCAGCCGCGGGCCGGCGCCGCCGAGCCGGGATGCAGCACCACGTAACCCGGTTCGCCGGCCTCTGGTCGCGGTGGGACCGGCCGCAGTCGCAGGTGCGGTTCATCGCCCTCGCCGAGCAGGTAACCGGCAGCGGCGGCCAGGGAGAGGGCCCGCTCGGCCTCCGGCACGCCGACCGGCACCCGATGCCGCACGTCCAGCAGGCTGCCCGGATAGTCGTCGCTGATCGCCGAGATCCGGGCGACCCCGGCCATCCGCAGCAGCAGCGCCAAGGGCAACGGCGACTGGTGGAACGAGGTGAAGATGACCGCCTCGTCGGCGGCCACCGCCGCCAACCGGCTGACCAGGGTGGCCATCTCCTGCGGATCCACCGGCGCGGGAGCCGGGTCGATCCAGGGCAACCGGTGCTCGATCACCTCGTCGACGCCGGGCAGCAGGTCGGCGGCGGCCCGCCCCCGGGGCCCGCAGAGCAGCACCACCCGCTCGGCCCCGGCGGCGACCGCCCGGATGCCCGGTCCGGTCACCAGCACGTCCCCCGCCGAGTCCGACCGCACCACAAGCACCGTGCGACCGCCACCGGCGCGCCCCGCGCCGGCTCGCCGGACACCGGTGGCACCGGACCGGTGCTCCGCGCCCGACGTCGGCGCCGCCGGGCTCAGTGCCGCCTGCCGTCGAAGGATCTCGGTAACGGCCGTGGCCAGGTCGGCGGCCACCCACGGGGCCGCCGCCACCTCCTCGGGGCGGGTCACCGGCGTCGGAACCAGGACGCCGGCCGCACCGGCGGCCAGGGCCGCCGTCACGTCACGGCCGATGTCACCGATCAGGGCGCAGCGGGCAGGTACGGTGCCCAGCGCTCGGGCCGCGGCGTGCACCAGGCCCGGTCTCGGCTTGCGACACGCGCAGCCGTCCCCGTCGTCATGGGGACACACCTGCCAGGAGTCGAACGGGCCGAGCAGCGCCTCGATCCGGCGGTGCACCCGGCGCAACTCGCCCTCGGTGAACAGCCCCCGAGCCAACCCGGACTGGTTCGTCACCACGGCGAGCTTCAGTCCGGCCGCCCGCAGCCGGTCCAACGCCGCGCGGGCGCCCGGCATCGGGCGCACCTTGTCCGGATCCGAGTTGTACGGCACGTCCTCGACCAGGGTGCCGTCGCGGTCCAGCAGGACCGCGTCGAACAGGACCGGACGGGACACGGTCCGGCCGGCTTCGGCCAGCAACCCTGCTGACCTGCGCTGATCCGGCTCCCCATGGTCCTTTCGCACGGGCGGCGGGTTCCCTGCGCCCCGGTGAGTAAACGTCACCCGCGACGCGGCCGAGGACACCGCGCACCGGCGGCACCCGCACGGCCGCCCGCGGTTGGCCTTACCCGCGGTCCCCGAGAAGCTAACCCGGCCGCCTCGTTGGCCGAGGCCACGGGCGGGGTACCGGGGGGCCGGTGGCGGACAGGATGACCACCGCCGGCAGAGGGAACCGGACTGATCGCGGGGCACGGCGTCGGGGAGCCATTTCACCCCGGAAGGGACAAGTGGCTACGCTCACGGGTGACCCTGTCCGCAGACCGAGGATGTCCCCCATGATCGAACCCGTCCAGTTGCCCTCGCCGTGGCGGGACGTGCGCCTGACCGTCGTGGTCCCGACCTACAACGAGGCCGGCAACCTGCCCGTGCTGGTCGAGCGTCTCCTCGCGCTGCCACTGCCCGGCCTGAAGGTGCTGGTCGCCGACGACAACTCCCCCGACGGCACCGGTGAGGTCGCGGACAAGCTCGCCATAGAGCATCCGGAACGCGTGCAGGTCGTGCACCGACCGGGCAAGGAGGGTCTGGGCCGGGCGTACGTGGACGGGATCGGCCGGGCCCTCGACGGCGGCGCCGAATACGTGGCCCAGATGGACGCCGACCTGTCCCACCCGCCGGAGGCGTTGCCGGGCATGCTCGGCGCGCTGCTGTCCACTCAGGCCGGTGTGGTCATCGGGTCACGCTACGTGCCCGGCGGCGAGCTGGACGAGAACTGGCCGCTGTACCGGCGGGCACTCAGCGGCTGGGCGAACCTGTACGTGCACACGCTGCTGCGGGTACGGATCCGCGACCTCACCGCCGGTTTCAAGATCTGGCGGGCCGACGCGCTCCGCGACATCGGGCTGGAGCGGGTGCAGTCCAATGGCTACAGCTTCCAGGTCGAGATGCACTACCTGGCCACCAAGCTGGGGCACACCATCCTGGAGGTGCCGATCCGGTTCGAGGAGCGGCGCGACGGCGCCTCGAAGATGACCACCGCCACCAAGATCGAAAGTGCGCTGATGCCGTTCAAGCTCCGTACCCGGCACCGCAACATCGAGCCCTGACCGGTCGGCCCCGGCGGTCACTCGTAGACGGCCCGGTGCGCGGTGGCGATCGCCCGTTGGTACCACCCACCGGTGAGCGCCCGGTCGCGAGCCAGGGCGGCTCGGGCGGCGTTCGCGCCGGGTGCGCCGTGCACCCCGCCGCCCGGGTGTGCCGACGAGCTGGCCAGGAAGAGCCGGTCCACCGGAGTGTCGGCGCGGCCGAGTCCGGGTACCGGCCGCAGGAACAGCTGCTGGTAGGGGGCGGCGGTGCCGCCGCCCAGCGCGCCGCCGACCAGGCTCGGGTTGGCCTCCTCCAGCTCGGCCGGGCCGGCCACGTGCCGGCCCACCACCAGACTGCGGAACCCGGGGGCGGCGGCTTCCAGCACCGTCTCCATCCGCTCGACGTGCGCGACGATGTCGTCGGCCCGCCAGTGCCGACGAAACGGCAGGTGGGTGTACGACCAGAGCGACTCGGTGCCCGGCGGCGAGTGACTGGGATCCGCCACTGACATCTGCCCCACCAGCAGGAACGGATCCGGTGGCAGCTCGCCCCGGGCCAGGGTGGCGGCATAGCCGGTCAGCCCGTTGAGATCCGCACCCAGGTGCACGGTGCCGACGGTGGACAGGCGGCGGTTCGTCCAGGGCATCGGGGCGGACAGCGCCCAGTCCACCTTCAGCGTGGACCCGTCCCAGCGGAAGTGTTCCAGGTCGGCCACCAGTCGCGGGGGGAGCGCGGCGGGGCCGACGAGATCCAGGTACAGCGCGGGCGCGGGCACGTCGGCGAGCACCGCCCGACGGGCCCGCCAGTTGGTGCCGCCGACGGTGCGTACGCCCATCGCCCGGCCCCGGGCGACCAGGATCCGGTCCACCCGGGCGCCGTAGAGAATCCGGCCACCCCGCTCGGTCAACCGGGCCACCAGCGCGTCGGTGATCTTCTGCGCGCCGCCTGCCGGGACCGGCCAGCCGACCTGCTGGCCGAGCATGGCGAGCAGCCAGCCGTAGACGCCGGAGCCGGCCTCCTCGGTGGACAGGTCGGTGTGCAGGGCGCAACCGGCCAGCAATGCCGGCCCGCCGGCACCGGTGAAGAGTTCCGCACCGAGCCGGCTCGCCGGCAACACCAGCCGCCGGGCCAGCCGCAGCGAGCCGCCGATCCGCAGCCGACGCACCAGGTCGAGGCCGCCGCGTACCGGCGGGAACGGAGTGGTGATCAGCTCGATCATCGGCTCGGCGACCTGCTGCCACTGCGCGTACGCGGTCAGCCAACGCTCACCGTCGCCGGGAGCGAAGGACTCCAGTGACGCCGCCGTGACGGTCGGGTCGCGGTTGAGCACGGCGGCCCGGTCGTCGGGAAACAGGTGGGCCAGCACGTCAGGGGCGTGCCGCCAGCCGAGCCCGTACCGGGTCAGGTCGAGCCCGCGCAGCACCGGCGAGGCGTAACCGAGCGGGTAGAACGAGCTGAACAGGTCGCTGAGGTAGCCGGGCGCGGTCACCTCGGCCGAGCGGACCGCCCCGCCGGGCACCCCGGTGGCCTCCAGCACCAGCACGTCCCAACCCGCGTCGGCCAACAGGTTGGCGGCGACCAGGCCGTTGTGTCCGGCACCGACGACGACGGCGTCGGCCCGCTCGGCACCGAGGGAGCCTGGCGACATCATCCGAGGACGCTACCCCGAGTCGTTGCGGCGAAACGTTTGCCGGGGCCGGGCCCGGGCATGCAGCGCGCCATGTACACGGTCACGCAGCTCATCGGTGGGGTCTGGGGGGCCGGCGGGGAGGCCGGCGAGTTGACGGTGCACGATCCGGCTGACGGCCGGCCGGTGACCAGCGCCCCGGTCGCCACGACCGACGAAGTCGACAAGGCGGTGGCGGCGGCGCGCGGGATGGCGTCCGAGTGGGCGGCGACGGCCCCGGCGGAGCGGGCCGCGGCACTGCACCGGATCGCCGACGCGGTCGCCGACGTCGCCGACGATCTGGCGCAGGCGACCACTGCGGAGATGGGCAAGCCGCTCGCCGACGCCCGGGGCGGCGTCGATGTGGGCATCGCCACCCTGCGGCAGTACGCGGAACTCGCGCCGGCCCGGGGCGGCCGTACCCTGCACGGCGATCCCGCCGCGATCGATTTCATGACGCCGCAGCCGCGTGGCGTGGTGGCTGCCATCACGCCGTGGAACGACCCGGTCGCCGTGTCCTGCGGGCTGCTCGGTGCGGCCCTGGTCACTGGGAACGTGGTGCTGCACAAGCCCAGCGAGCGCACCCCGGCGACCGGGTGGCTGCTGGCCCGCGCCTTCGACACCGCCCTGCCGGCGGGGGTGCTGTCACTGCTCAGCGGCGGTCCGACGACCGGCGCGGCGTTGGCCGCCGCCGAGGTGGACATGGTGGCCCACGTGGGGTCCAGCGCCACCGGCCGGGCGATCGCCGAAGCCGCGGCCAGCACCGGGGCCAAGGTGCTGCTGGAGAACGGGGGCAGCGACCCGCTGATCGTCGACGCGGACGTCGACCCGAAGTGGGCCGCCGGTGAGGCCGCCCTGGGCGCCTTCGCCAACGCGGGCCAGATCTGCGTCGCGGTGGAGCGGATCTACGCCCACCGCGACATCGCCGAGGACTTCGTGGCCGCGCTGGTCGAGCGGGCCGCCGCACTGCGCGTCGGACCGGGGCGGGATCCGGACACCCAGCTCGGTCCGCTGGTCGACCGGCGCCATCGCGATCAGGTCCACGGGCAGGTGATCGCCGCGGTGGCCGACGGCGCCCGGCTGCGCATCGGCGGCACCCTGCCGGAGGGGCCGGGTGCCTTCTACCCGGCCACCGTGGTCGACCGCTGCCGGCACGACCTGGCGTTGATCCGGGAGGAGACGTTCGGCCCGGTCGCCGCCGTGGTGGTGGTCGACTCGTTCTCCGAGGCGCTGCGGTGCGCGGCCGACTCACCGTACGGGCTGGCGGCTACCGTGCTGACCGGGTCGATGAGCCACGCCCAGCGGGCCTGGCGGGAGCTTCCGGTGGGCACCGTGAAGGTGAACGCGGTCTTCGGCGGCGCGCCGGCCGGCGCCGCGCACCCACGCCGGGGCAGTGGTCAGGGCTTCGGCTACGGGCCGGAACTGCTTGACGAGTTCACCGCCACCAAGGCGGTACACATCCAGGCGCCCGGCGGCGGCCACTGGTGAACCGGCGTGCCGGACCGGACGTGCCGCAGGGCCCGGTCCGACGCGTACGCCGGCCGGGCCCTGCCGACGAACGGCGGGCTCAGCCCGCCGCGGCCGTCGCGGGTCGGCGAACGTCGGTTCAGCCGCCGCGGGCCTTGCGGGTCTGACGGTCGTTGGCCTTTTGAATGGCCTTGACCAGTTCCGGCTTGGTCATGCTCGACCGTCCCGCCACGTCCAGTTCGCGGGCCACCCCCATGAGGTGTTCCTTGGAGGCGTTCGCGTCCACCCCACCGGCGGTCGGCGCCCGTCGGGTCGGGCCACCGCCGGCGGCCTGCTCGTCGCTGGGGCCTTTGCGGCCCTTCGGCTCCCAGTGGTCGCCGACCTTCTCGAACTCGTGCTTGACGGCGGCGAACGCGGTGCGGTGCGCCCGCTCGCCCTCGCCGTAGGTCTCGACCGCGGAATCGTGTGTCTTCTCCCAGGTGCGCTGGGCCTTCTCCGGGGAGCGCCGCAGCGTGCTGGGCAGTACCTCGCGCCCGGGCATCTCGAACCTCCTCCGTGTGCGAGCGATTCGGATTGGCGTACCCCCGCGACGTCGCGGCAAACGTCGGCGGCGTTTGCCGCCGGAGCGGGCCGGGTACCGGCCGGACCAGCCACGGTGCCCACAGTGCCCCCCAGCCACGGTGCCCACAGTGCCCAGGGAGCGGTCATGACGACGACGAACCCCGACGCCCCGTCGACCGATCCGCCGGTGCCACGGCTGCCGGGGATCCGCCAGCTGCGCTGGCAGACCTGGCGTGGCGTGCTGGTCCGGGCCGGGCGCAACTACCTGCGGGACAACTGCACGGACTGGGCCGCCGCGCTCACCTACTACGGGGTGCTGGCGCTGTTCCCCTCCACCGTCGTGGTGGTGGCCCTGGTCGGTCTGGTCTCCGACGGTGAACGCACCGTCGACACCGTGCTCGATCTGGCCCGCGACGTGGGTGCCGGCTCGGTGGTGGCGAACGAGAGCTTCGTCGGCGTGGTCCGCGAGGTGGTGGACCAGAACAGCTCCGCCGGGGTGTTGCTCAGCTTCGGTCTGCTCGGCGCGCTCTGGTCGGCCTCGAACTTCATCGCCTCGTTCACCCGGGCCTCGAACGCGATCTACGGCGTCGACGAGGGACGGCCGGTATGGAAGCTGCGCCCATTGCAGATCGGACTGGCTGCCCTGTCACTGGTGCTGCTCGCCATCGTGGCCGCAGGTCTGATCGTCAGCGGCCCGGTCGCCGACGCGATCGGTGACCTGGTGGGGGCCGGCGGCGCGGCCCGCACCGCGTGGGCGGTGGCCAAGTGGCCGGCGCTGGCGTTGATCGCGATGCTGTTGATGTCCCTGCTGTTCTGGGTCGCGCCGAACGTGCGGCAGCCACGTTTCCGCTGGCTCACCCTGGGCGGAACGGTGGCCCTGACCACCTGGGCGCTCGGCTCCTTCGGCTTCGGGTTGTACGTGGCGAACTTCAACTCGTACGACACGACGTACGGCAGCCTCGGGGCGGTGATCGCGTTCCTGGTCTGGCTCTACCTGTCCAATTCCGCGCTGATGCTCGGCGTACAGATCAACGCCGAGCTCCAGCGGGGACGGCGGCTGCAGTCCGGTCGGGAGGACGCGGACGAGTCGGCGCTGCCACCACGGTCACCGGCCGGCGCGTGACCGCTTACCGGTTTACCACCCGTCCCCTCGGGTAGCGCAGAAGACATGGATCGCGGCAGCAGCAAGCACTCACCGAGGGTCGACGAGCAGATGAGCCAGGAGGTCAGCGGCCTTGTGCAGGGGCCGGGGACCGGCGGCTCGCGGGTCGACGAGTTCCGCGTCCCGGAGCCCGCGGGAGAGGACCAGCCGGAGCCGACCACGGCGCCGGCCGGCGACCTGCGCAGCGGCGCTCCCCAGGGCATGACCTCCGAGGACGTCGAGGCCCGCAGCCGGTTGGGGCGGTTCATCACGATGACCGCTCTGCCCGGGGACCGGGCCGCACTGCTCGCCAACGCACGGGCGAACGAGGCCCCCGACGACGTACTGGCCGCGTTGGAGCGCCTGCCCGAGAGCACCCGGTACCAGACGGTGTCCGAGGTGTGGGCAGCGCTCGGCCACACCAACGAGACGACGCGCTGGTAGGTGGACCGACAAGTCCGCAAGCCTCACCAAGTGCAGGGAAGGATGCTGATGAGTGGCGTAACGGAGCATGTCGACGTGGCCGTCCCGGTTCGGACGGCGTACGACCAGTGGACCCAGTTCGAGGAGTTTCCGCAGTTCATGGAGGGCGTGCAGGAGATCCGCCAGGTCTCCGACACGATGACCCATTGGACCGTCGAGATCGCCGGGGTGAAGCGGGAGTTCGACGCTGAGATCACCGAGCAGCTGCCCGACGAGCGGGTGGCGTGGCGGTCGACCGGCGGCACCCAGCATGCCGGGGTGGTCACCTTCCACCGGTTGGACGAGAACAGCAGCCGGGTCAGCCTCCAGTTGGAGTTCGATCCGCACGGTGTCATCGAGCAGGCCGGCGACAAGCTCGGCGTGGTCGACCGCCGGGCCAAGGGTGACCTGCAACGGTTCAAGGCGTTCATCGAGCGGCGCGGTCAGGAGACCGGTGCGTGGCGCGGGCAGGTCGAGCGTCCGCAGCCCTGATTCCGTGATGTGACCGTCGACGGCCGCCGGGTACTTCCGGCGGCCGTCGACGCATGCACCGGATGCCTCCCGGCGGCCGCACGATCACGCCGGGTCGGACGCGCCGTTTGCGACGCCGGGGCGGGGGTACCGCGATGGCATGACCGACGACAGGGCATGGCGCGACGAGGAACGACTGCCGCTGGAGGAACTGGACCGGGCCGTCGCCCGGTCCACGCTCGACGGGCAGGCCGACGACGTGACCGGCAACGACGCCGGGGAGGAAGCCGCCTTCGGGCACGGCCCCGAGGCGGCCGACCGGGGCGGCGAGGTGCCCGGCACCGGTCGTGAGCCCACCGACCCGGATCGCGCCTACCGCCCCTCCACCACCGGACGTACCGGCCCGGACACCCTCTGACACCGAATCCGGGTGCCTTCCTGATCCGTGGCAACGATCCGCGACGTACCCGGAGCGCCGCGACCGGCAGCGGAGACGCCTCGGCCGAACGGACGGTGAATTCGGACAGCTCAGGCAGAATCGGCCGTTCGGCTGACGGCAATGGCCGCGTCGCGCGCAAGACTTTCGGAATGCATCAGGGCTCCGGCTTCCTCTCCACGCGTCAGCGCCGCCTGGCATGGCTCGGCTTTCTCCTCGCCGCAGTGCAGGCACCCGTCTCCGCCAGGCTGGTCGACGACAGCTCGTGGCTGTTCAGCCTCTGCGTCGCGCTGATGGTGGCGACCGTGATCATCGCCGACGATGCCGCGCGGCGCCGCCCGGCGGACGCGCCTTCCTCCGAGTAGGGCTCCCCGACGTCATCGGCCGGGCGGGCGCGCCTCGGCCGCGGCCAGGGGTTCATGGTTCGCCGGCCGGGCGCGCCTCGTGGCCCGGACGCCCGGGCGTCCGGCGGCGCTCCTTCATCTCCGCCTCGTAGAGGTGCCGTCGGCCACCGACCAGTTGGTCGCGGGCCGACCGGTCCAGGGCCCGGAACACCGCGTGGTAGCCGTCGTCGAAGTCCTCGACGATCTGGAACGTCCACCTACCGGCGATGACGTTGCGGCCCACCAGTTCGTCGGCGATCCGGTCGGCGATGCCGGGGTGCCCGGCGTCGCGGAACATCCGTACCGCGTCGTCGAGCATCAGATCGGCGTGCCCGATGAGCTGGTGCAGCGAGTAGAGATGACCCCGGGCGCGTTCCACGCACTCCAGCGCCTCGCTGAGCTTGCCGAGGGCAGCCACCGTGTCGTCGCTCACTCCGGCCGGACGCCGGTGTTGCTCGTCGGGCCCGTCGGTGGTGTCCATCCGTACCTCCTGGTGCCGGTCGTGCCGCGGGGTCCGCTTCCCCGCCGTCCGCCGCGCCCGACTCGATCCCCTCGGGCACCTGCCGGCCACCGCCGTGGGCAGCGGGACCGTCCGAGCGGCCGAGGTCACGGCGCTGCGGGTTGGCTACATTCGTTCCCCATGCGCGTGCCGTCGAACCGGGTCGTCTCCCCCACCGCCGTCGACTGGGCCCGGTCCAGCCTGGTCACGCTCGCCAACGCCGTGGGGCTGGACGGGCTCGCCGCCGCCTCCGCCCTGCCGGGACTGCTCGCCGCCGTCGACCAGCACGCCGCCGCGGTGCGTGACAGCCTGCGCGGGGACCGACGGCCGTTGACCGCCGCGGCCCTCGCCGGTTACGCCGACGGTGTGCGGGTCGCCGCCGAGGAGTACGGCTGGCAACCGGCCGACGCCCCGGTCGACTGGGCGGAAGCGGACTGGGTGATGCTGCGCCTGCTCGCGGTCTGCGCGCTGACTGCCGCGCTGGACACGCCGGCCCCGCAGCCGCCACCGCTGTGAGGTGAGCCGGGTGCCCGCCGTGCGGCGGACACCCGGCTCAGCGCGACCGGCAATGCGACCGAGCCACCGTCACGGACGGAACTGCTGGGTCTCGTCGCCAGCGTTGCCGGACTGGTAGGTACCCCGTCCCCCGGCCATCGAGGACTCCGATCCCCGGGCGGCCGGCTGGCCGGCGCCAGTCCGGTCGGCCATCTGCCGCTGCATGTCACCCCGACCGGCCTCGGCACCCTGCCGCTGCTCCCGGATCGCCCGCGACTCCTCGGCCGCTCGGGTGAGCCAGCCTTCCCAGCGGTTCTGCATCGGTCGCACCAGACCACCACCGACGCCGATGATCAGGATGCCGGCCACCGTGGCAAGCACCGCGATCAGCACGGGCTGGGTGACGGTGGTGGCGATGCCCACCTGGTTGAGCGCCGCGATGACACCCAGGGCGATAATGAAGATCGCCGTCACGTCGGCCAGGAAGCGGCCGTACGACAGCCCGCCGAGCGCCCCGGTGACGATGTCCCGCACCGCGTTGGCGATCGCGGCGGCCACCACCACGATGACGATCGCGACGAACGCCCGGGGCAGCCACGCCACCACGCCCGCGATCAGATCGCTGATCGCGTTCGGCCCCCAGACCCCGAAGGCGAACTGCAGGGTGAACAGCAGCACCGCGTAGTACGCGAGCCTCGCCAGGATGTCACTGGCGTCGTACCGCGTCCGTTCCAGCGCACGCTTGATACCGCCCCGTTCGACCCACCGGTCGAACCCCACCCGTTCCAGGGCCGCGTCCACGATCTTGAGCACGGCTCTGGCGATGAGCCATCCGACCACGAGAATCGCGATGAACGCGATGGCCCGGGGCACGAACAGCAGCACCGACCTCCACATGTCGGCCACGGCGTCACCGATGTCGACCTGCCTGGCCGCGAGGGTTTCCGGCATGATGTCCCTCCTGTCGCATGGATTGCCCGGCGCGCTTACCCCTTCCCCCGGCCAGCACGCCGCTGCGGTCACCCCCTTTTTCTGGACAGACCGCACCGGAACGGCTCTGACCTGCCCTGACGTTCCGGTCCGGCGCGCCCGACCGATGATCGGGAACGCGGGTCGAGCGGGCGGACTAGGCTGCGTTCATGCCAGGAACGGTCGGGCGAGTACCCACGCCATCAGGCCCGCTGCCGGGCACGGCGGTGCCGGGCACGGCGACCGTCGCCGGCCACCCCCGATGGGGTGCCACGGCGCTCGGCCCGTACGAGTCGTGGGATCCCGCCGTCCGGGCGACGGTCGAGGTGGTGCTCGCCTCTCCGGCCCCGATGGCCCTGCACCTCGGCGCGGAGTTGCTGCTGCTGTACAACGACGCGTACGCCGACCTGATCGGCGACCGGCACCCGGACGCCATGGGCCGTCCCCCCGCCGAGGTCTTCGCCGAGGTCTGGCAGCGCCCCGGCGTCGGTGACGTCGTCGAGCAGACCTACCGCACCGGTGTTCCCGTCCTGGACCGGGAGATCCCGCTCCCGCTGCACGCTGCCGCCGTCGCCCTCGACCAGCCCGTCTACACCCGCGCCTGCTCGCCGGTGCGGGACAGCCACGGCCGGGTCGTCGGCGTGCTGTCCGTGGTGGCCGAGACCAGCCCGGCCACCCGCCAGTTGCAGGGCCTCAGCGACTTCGCCGCGGCGCTCGCCGGCACGCTCACCCTCGACGACGTGGCCCGGGTCGCGTTGCGCTACGCGATCACCTCGTTCGATGCCGACCGGGTCTCCTTCGCGGTGGACGACGGGGGCGGCGGCACCGGGTGGCGGATGGTCCGGCGGGTCCGTGGCGAGTTGGTCGACGAGGCGGACGAACGCCTTCCCCCGCTGTGGCGGCGCGGCGCGGCCGGCTGGTCGGCACCGGCGGTGGTCAGTGCCCGCACCGGCCAGGCCAGCTTCATCGACGACGGCCAGCCGCTGCACGAGATCGCGGCGGACCGGCACGACCAGAAGATCCGGGCCCTGGCGGCGGTACCGCTGCGGGCGTCCGTGGTGCGGGGAGCGCTGACCGTCGGCTACCGCTCGGCGCATCCGTGGTCGGCGGCGGAACGGGCACTGCTGGCAGCCTCGGCCGAGCTGGTCGGGCAGGCCACCGAGCGGGCGCGCCGCTTCGAGACCCAGCACGGCACCGCCCAGCTGCTGCAACGCAGCATGCTGCCGGAGAACCTGCCGGTCCTGCCCCGGCTGCGGATCGCCGCGCGGTACGACCCGGGAGTCGACGGCAACGCTGCGGGCGGGGACTTTTACGACGCGTTCGTGCTGCCCACCGGCGACCTGGGTGTGGTCCTCGGCGACGTGGCCGGCCACGACGTGCAGGCCGCCGCCCGAATGGGCCAGGTACGCGCCGCGCTCCGTGCGCTGGCGCTCAACGACCCCCGCCCGGATCAGGTGCTCGCCGGGCTCGATCGGCTGGTGGGCAGCCTCGGCACCGAGGCCGGCACGTACGAGTTGTTCGTCACCGTGGCGTTCGGCGTCATCGACGTCGGCCGGGAGGAACTGACCCTGGCCAGCGCCGGTCATCCGGCGCCGCTGGTGCGTCGCTGTGGGCCGACGGGTGAGCCGAGGGCCGAGTACGTCGACGTGCCCTCCGGTGCCCCGTTGGGGATCGGCTACCGGGCGGCGACACGTACCGTCGCGTTCTCGCCCGGCGACACGCTGCTGCTGTTCAGCGACGGCGTGGTGGAGCGACGCCGGCACGGGCTGTCGGACGGCCTGGAGCGCCTGGCGGAGTCGGTGGCCGGGGCCCCCAGCGGTGACCCGAGGTCGTTGTGCGCGGTGGCCTCCGCGGCCGTGCCCGGCACGACCGAGGACGACGTGGCGGTGCTCGCCGTCGAGTACGCGGTGCGGCCGAGCCGGTCGGCGCGGATGGAGGTACCCGCCGAGCCGACCGCGCCGAGCCGGGTACGGCACTGGATGACCGCTCAGCTCACCGAGTGGGAGGTCGCGGAGTCGGTGATCGGCGCGGCGGTGCTGTGCACCAGCGAGCTGACCACCAACGCGTTGCTGCACGCGGGGACGGCGGCCCGGGTGGAGGTCGATCTCAGCCCGGAGCGCCTGCTCGTGTCGGTGGCCGACTCGGGCTCCCGGGGCACGGTGACCCGGGCCCGCACGGAGACGCTGAGCAGCCGAGGACGCGGGTTGGGTCTGATCGAGGAGTTGAGCGACGCCTGGGGCACCGACCCCACCGTGCGCGGCTCGACGGTCTGGTTCGAGATCCTGCTCCCACCCGCCTGAGCACTCGGCCGACGATCCAGGGTACGGCTGGCACCGGTACCGGAAATTCTCCCGGATTACCGCGACCTCGGCCGGGGCACGTAGTGCGCCACCTGTCCGCCTGCTGCGGACGTGGCGAGAGGCGGTCCGGTGGAGACGGTAGACGTTGCGTTCGCGGTGCTCGGTGTGGCGGCCCTGCTCGCCGGCATCCTGCCTCGGCTGGTGGAGCGGCGACCGCTGTCGATGCCGCTGGCCTTCCTCGGTCTCGGGATGCTGGTCTACTCGCTGCCCACCGGCCTACCCGTGCCGGATCCGCTCACCCATCGGGATCTGGCCACCCACCTGACCGAGATCTGCGTGATCGTCGCCTTGATGGGTGCCGGCCTGAAGATCGATCGACCGTTGAGTTGGGCGCGCTGGTCGTCGACGTGGCGGCTGCTGGCCGTGGCCATGCCGTTGTGCATCGCCGCCGTCGCCCTGCTCGGGTGGTGGTGGGCGGGCCTGGTGCCGGCCAGCGCGCTGCTGCTTGCCGCGTCGCTCGCGCCGACCGACCCGGTCCTCGCCTCCGACGTCCAGGTCGGTGAGCCCACCGACGAGTCGGACTCCGAGGACGAGGTTCGTTTCGCGCTCACCTCGGAGGCGGGGCTGAACGATGGTCTGGCGTTCCCGTTCGTCTACGCGGCGGTCGCGATCGCGGGCGCCGGCCTCGCGCCCGGTGACTGGCTGGCCCGATGGATCACCGTCGACCTGCTCTACAAGGTCGGCGCCGGCCTGGTCGGTGGACTACTGATCGGTTGGCTGCTCGGCAAGCTCTTCTTCCGGGCGCCCAGCGAGCTGCGGTTGGCCCGGCACGCGGAGGGATTCCTGGCGCTGGCCGCCACCTTCCTGACGTACGGCCTGGTCGAGGTGGCCGGCGGCTACGGCTTCCTGGCGGTCTTCGTGGCCGCCCGCGCGATCCGGGCGGCGGAGCGCACCCATCAGTACCACGCGGTGCTGCACGACTTCGCCGAGCAGGTGGAACGGCTGCTCACCGTGCTGATGTTGCTGCTGCTGGGTGGGGCGGTGATCAGCGGGCTGCTGGCCGCGTTGACCTGGCCCGCCGCGCTGGTCGGCCTGGCCCTGGTGTTCGTGGTCCGGCCGCTGGCCGGTTGGCTGGCGCTGCGCGGCGCCCCCGGACGGCCGGCGGAGCACTGGGTGATCGCGGCCTTCGGCATCCGGGGCATCGGCTCGTTCTACTACCTGGCCTACGCCACCACGAAGGCCGACTTTCCGCAGGCGGAGCTCGTCTGGGCCACCGTCGCCCTGGTGGTGATCGTCTCCGTGGTGGTACATGGCGTCGCGGCGACACCGGTCATGCGGTTGCTGGACGCATCCGGTCGGCGCACCCGGACGGAGACCTCAGCGGCACCCGCCGCACCCGTCGCCGCCTGAGCACCCATCGGCCGGCGCGTTGGCCGCTGGCCGGGTCAGGCCAGCCGGCGGGCCAGGGCCCGGCCGAGATCGCGGCCGGAGCGCCAGGCGGTCTGTACCCGGGGTTTGCCGAACGCGTCCCCGGCCAGCCCGATGCCGTCGTCGTCGAGGTGGAAGCCGGTGTCCGGGTCGCCCCCGTCGGCCGGCTTGGCGTACGTCCACCGGTGCACGTGCACGTGTTCCGCTCGGTCGGGCAGGGCGAGCAGGTCGCGTACGGCCGCCTCGATCTCCGGCGCGGCTGCGGTCGGTTGGGCCAGGTGCCCGGCCGCGAACCCCTCGGTGGTGTGCGCGACCAGGACCGCCGCGCCGTCGCCGCGCCGGTCGCCGTCGTCGCAGACCAGGTTGAGCAGTGGATGATCGTTGACGAACGCGCCCCGGAAGTCGGTCCACCGCCGGGTGGGAAACCGCAGCATCGCCGCCAGGGTCGGCGACCAACGCTGCCGTGCCACAGCGTCGGTGGCCGCGGCGAGTCCCGGGTCGAGCAGCCACGCGGCCTGTGGCCCGGGCATCGCCAGCACCACCGCCGCGCACTCCTCGCCGTCCACCGTCGGTCCCGGCCCGACACCGAGCACCAGCCGGTTCACCACCAGGGGCAGGTCCCGGGCGAACTCCTCCACAAGCGAGCGCAGCCCGCGCGGTGCCGCCCAGCGCATCGGCCCGCGCACCTCACGGCGGCCGTCGCCGTCGTACGCGACGAAGGTGTCGGTCCACTCCCGGGCCAGCCCGGCCGCCTGCCAGCCGTGCACCACCTCGGCGAACTCGGGATCACTCACCGTGAAGTAGGCCGCGCCGAGATCGGCGGGGCGGCCGTCGAAGCGCCGGCTGGCCATCCGGCCGCCGGCCACCCGGCCCCGCTCCCGGATCTGGACCGGCACGCCCGCGTCGCGCAGTTCCCGGGCGCAGGCCACACCGGCGATCCCGGCACCGATCACCACCACGCCCGATCGCTCACCGTCCATTCCATGATCGTAGGGCGGCCGGCCGCTACGGCCCGACGCCACGGGTCGATGGTCGGCCGAATTGTTCCGGAAACTCTTCACAAGCCTGCAATCGGCCCGTACCTTGACGGACATGTGGGAGCGCTTCCACGCACTTTCTTCGATGGGTACGAGGAGCAGACCATGAGAACCCGAAGCACATTCGCTCTGGTCGGCGTCGTGGCGACGGCACTGACCGTGGCCGGCAGCGTCGGCGTGGGCGCGCTGCGCCCCGCGCCCGCCGCGGCCGCCGACTCCGCCTTCTACGTCGACCCGCAGACCAGCGCCGCCCGGTGGGTGGCGGCCAACCCGAACGACTCGAAGGCCGCCGTGATCCGGGACCGGATCGCCAGCGTCCCGCAACCCCGCTGGTACACCACCACCAACACCTCGACCGTACGCGGCGAGGTGGACTCCTTCGTCGGCGCCGCAGCCGCCGCCGGCAAGATCCCGATCCTGGTGGTCTACAACATCCCCAACCGTGACTGCAGCAACCACAGCGCGGGCGGCGCACCGAACCACAGCGCCTATCGGCAGTGGGTGGACCAGGTCGCCGCGGGTCTCGGTGGGCGTCCGGCCACCATCATCCTGGAGCCCGACGTACTCCCGATCATGACGAGCTGCATGAACGAGAGCCAGCAGGCCGAGGTCCGCGCCTCGATGGCGTACGCCGGCAAGGCGCTGAAGCGGGGTTCCTCGGCGGCGAAGGTCTACTTCGACATCGGCCACGGTGGCTGGCTCGCCGCCGGTGAGGCCGCCGCCCGGCTGAACGCCGCCGACATCGCCAACAGCGCCGACGGCATCTCGGTGAACGTGTCGAACTACCGCCGTACCGCCGACGAGGTCTCGTACGCCAAGCAGATCATCGCGGCCACCGGCAACTCCCGGTTGAAGGCGGTCATCGACACCAGCCGCAACGGCAACGGTCCGGCCGGCTCCGAGTGGTGCGACCCGCCGGGACGGGCGATCGGCACCCCGAGCACCACCAACACCGGTGACTCCGCCATCGACGCGTTCCTGTGGGTGAAGCTGCCGGGCGAGGCGGACGGCTGCATCGCGGCGGCGGGTCAGTTCGTGCCGCAGCGGGCGTACGACCTGGCTATCGCGGCCGGCCCGGTGCCGACCACGGCCCCGCCGACCACCGCGCCCCCGACCACCGCACCGCCCACCACGGCGCCGCCGACCACGGCCCCGCCGACCACCGCCCCGCCGACCACCAACCCGCCCGGCGGCGGCTGCTCGGTGACGTTCACCCCGAACACGTGGACCGGTGGCTTCACCGCCGAGATCCGGGTGACCAACCGCGGCGCGGCGCTGAACGGCTGGAACCTCACCTTCAACGTCGCCTCCGGGGTGCGGTTGAGCAACGGCTGGAACGGTGACTGGAGCCAGTCCGGCAACCAGATCACCGTCCGCAACGCCGCCTGGAACGGCAACCTGCCCAGCGGCGGCACGCTCAGCGTCGGCTTCCAGGGCACCTACACCGGCAGCAGCCTGTCCACGCCGAGCGGTTACAGCCTGAACGGCACCGCCTGCGCCTGATCCCCTGACCCGTCCCGGGGCCCCCGGCCACCGCCCTACCGGTGGCGGCCGGGGGCCCACCCCTTCTTCGGAGCTCGCACCACCGATGCTGCCCGCGTCGGCGCAGGCCGACGAGCCGGAGGCCGCCCGGGTGTTACCGCCGCGCCGACGCGGGAAGGCGACCCGTTGACGAAGGAGGAGACCCATGACCACACAGTCGAACCCCTCGGCCTGGCAGCCGGGTGTGACCGGCGGCGGCACCCTCCCGTCGGGCCCCGGCGGTCGTCCCGCCGCTCCCAGTGGCGACGGCCACGGACCACCAGCCGGGCCGCCGACCGTGACGATCGGCGCGTTCCCGGACTATCCGGCCGCCCAGCGGGTGGTGGACCACCTCGCCGACAACCGGTTCCCGGTGGAACGCACCGCCATCGTCGGCACCGACCTGACCCTGGTGGAGACCGTGCTGGGCAGGATGACCACCGCCCGTGCGGCGCTGGTCGGAGCCGGTACGGGGGCCTGGTTCGGTCTGTTCATCGGCCTGCTGTTCGGCATCTTCACCGTCGGGAACTGGGTGGCGGTGATCCTCGCCGGCCTCGTCATCGGTGCGATCTGGGGTGCCGTCTTCGGCGCCGTGGCACATGCGATGACGGGCGGGCAGCGTGACTTCACCTCCGCCAGTTCCCTGCGGGCCAACCAGTACGCGGTCACCGTGGAGGCCGACGTGGCCGACCAGGCCCGTCAGCTGCTCGGCCGGCTGAACCTGGGTGGACGCGCGGCGCAGCCGGCGGGCTGACCTCGTCCGAAACCGCCGGACCGGGCGGCCCCGCGTGGGTGGGGCCGCCCGGTCAGTCGGTGGACAGGCGGGCGTGCAGGTGCTCGTCGTAGCGACGGCCGTCGCCGTAGCGGTGCGACTGCCGCAGCGTCCCCTCGGCCAGAAAACCGGCCCGTTCGGCGACCCGACAGGACGCGGCATTGGCCACCGCGTGACACAGCTCGATCCGCTCCAGCCCGAGGTCGGCGAAGGCCCACCCGCTGAGCCGCACGACCGCCGCCGTGGCGACCCCGCGACCGCGAGCGGCAGCGACCGTCCAATAACCGATCGAGGCGTCGCCGGCGTGAATGCGGTGCAGCGACACCGACCCGAGCAGCATCTCCGGGTCGATTGGGTCGGCCACCGCCAACGAAACGTGGCCACCGCCGGACCAGTCGGCCCGCCACCGTAGCCAGCGCAACGCGGCATCGAGGTCGAGCGGATCGCCCTGCGGGTTCCACTGCGCGATCGCCGGATCACGCCAGGCATCCAGAACGGCGGGTGCGTCCGCATCCCGCCAGGGACGCAGCAGCAGGCCGGGAGCGGTCAGTTCCACGGCCGCAGAGTCTCACACCACCCGTGCCGGGTGCGCACCGGATATCCCTCGGCGGCCCGCCGGCCACATTCCTTCAAAGCTTCACCACCACCGGCGAGCAACGCCGCTCATGCCCGCAACCACCACCACGACCAACTCTTGTTCAAATTTTGAGTAAGTGCTACCTTGGCAACGTGACCGAGAGCCTGGACCGCGATCGCCTGGCCGCCTGGCGGACCTACATCGAGGCCAGCCAGCGGTTGTTCACCCGGCTGGAGGACGATCTGCGCGCCGCCAGCGGGCTCAGCTTCGCCGACTACCACGTGCTGGTGCTGCTCTCCGAGGTGCCCGGGCAACGACTGCGGATGGGCGAGCTGGCCGACCGCCTGGTCTTCTCACCCAGCCGGCTGACCTATCAGGTTTCCTCCATGCAACGGCGGGGCCTGGTCGCCCGACAGCCCTGCCCGCAGGACGGGCGGGGCAGCGAGGCGGTGCTGACCGCCGCCGGGCTGCTGGCGCTGCGGGAGGCCGCACCGCACCACCTGCAGTCCGTGCGTACCCATTTGATGGACGACCTCGACGACGCCGAGGTCGCCGCCCTGACCAGGATTTTCAGCCGGCTCGGCCGGCGGCTGAGAGGGGCCGACGACAGTGACGCCACCCTCGCCGCCACCCCCGGCGACAACTGAAGGAGCCCCGATGCCCGCCATCACCGTCGACAACGTCCTCGTCCTGCCCCGGCTGCCCCGGCTCGACGAATCCACCGCGTTCCGGCCGGTCCGCCGGCTCACCACCGCGCCCAGCGGCTTCGAGGGCGAGGGGTTCCCGGTGCGCAAGGCGTTCGCCGGGGTGCCGATGAGCGAGCTGGACCCGTTCATCATGCTCGACCAGATGGGCGAGGTGGACTACGCCCCGGGCGAGCCGAAGGGCACCTCCTGGCACCCGCACCGGGGCTTCGAGACCGTCACCTACATCATCGACGGGATCTTCGACCACCAGGACAGCCACGGCGGCGGCGGCACGATCACCAACGGCGACACCCAGTGGATGACCGCCGGCAGCGGCCTGCTGCACATCGAGGCCCCACCGGAGCACCTGGTGGTCAGCGGTGGGCTGTTCCACGGCACCCAGCTGTGGGTCAACCTGCCCAGTGCGGCCAAGATGAGCCCACCGAAGTACCAGGACATCCGGGGCAACCAGGCCGCCCTGCTCACCACCCCCGACGGCGGGGCGCTGATCCGGGTGATCGCCGGTGAGATCGCCGGCCACCGGGGGCCCGGCTCGACGTACACCCCGATCACCGTCACCCATGTGACGGTCGAGCCGGGGGCGCAGGTGGACCTGCCCTGGCGGCCGGACTTCAACGCGCTGGTGTACGTGCTCGGCGGGCGTGGCACGGTGGGCGCCAACGGCCGCGGCGTACGCACCGGACAGCTGGCCGTGCACGGGCCGGGCGACGCGTTGCGGTTCAAGGCGAACGCCCGCCAGGACAGCCGCAACCAGACCCTGGACCTCTACATCATGGGCGGTCAGCCCATCCGGGAGCCGGTGGCGCACTACGGGCCGTTCGTGATGAACACCCGCGACGAGCTGATCCAGGCGTTCGAGGACTTCCAGGCCGGGCGGCTCGGAGTGGTCCCGGCGGAGCGGCTGCCGCACACCGAGGGGCAGGGCGAGCGTCCCTGATCGACCGCTGGACGGCGGGCGGCTCCGGTCACCGGGGCCGCCCGCCCGGCTCAGGAGACGGCGAAGATGCCGGCCACACCGAGCAGGACCATCACCAGTACGGTCAACAGCGCCCCCCGCTCGCTCTCCACCGCCTGCTCGCGGTGCTCGGTCGCGGAGTTCGTCGGCTCGCCGGACATGCTTCGGCTCCTCGCTGCTCGGGGTGCGGGTCGGTCGCCAACCGCCAGCAGCCCACCAGCGTGCGAGCCCGACCACGGGTTCGTATGGTGAGGACGTGAACGACCTCTCTGAGGGCGGGAGCGTGCCGCTACAGGACTGGTTCCTCACCGCACCGGAACGCGCCAACCCGGTCTCTGAGTTACCCGTCTGGACCAGTGGAAACCTCGCCGAGCCGCTGATTCATGGCGCCGAGTACTTCGACCGGCTGGTCACCGAGGTCGAGGGGCTGGGCGCCGGCGACCACCTCTTCTTCGCCGACTGGCGGGGCGACCCGGACGAGCGCCTCCGTCCGGACGGGCCGACCATCTCACAGCTGTTCGCCCGAGCGGCCCAGCGCGGCGTGGTGGTGAAGGGTCTGATCTGGCGCTCGCACCTCGACGTGCTGTCCTACAGCCACCAGGAGAACCGAAACCTCAGCGAGGCGATCTCGGCCGCCGGCGGGGAGGTGCTGCTCGACCAGCGGGTCCGGCGGGGTGGATCGCACCATCAGAAGCTGGTGGTGCTGCGCCGTCCAGCCGCCCCCGACCAGGACATCGCCTTCGTCGGCGGGATCGACCTGTGCCACAGCCGCCGCGACGACGACGCCCATCACGGCGACCCTCAGGCGGTGCAGATGGCCGCCGCCTACGGTGAGCATCCGCCCTGGCACGATGTGCAGCTCGCGCTGCGCGGGCCGGTGGTGGGCGCGCTGGACACCACGTTCCGCGAGCGCTGGACCGACCCGATGCCGCTGGACTCGGAGAACCCCCTGGCCTATCTGCGCGACCGGCTCCGTGGGGCGGATCTCACCCCCGGGACGCTGCCGGAGCAACCGGCCGACCCACCGACCTGCGGGCCGCACCACGTCCAGGTGTTGCGCACCTACCCCGCGGTCCGACCCCGGTACGCGTTCGCCCCGGACGGCGAACGCACGGTGGCCCGGGGCTACACCAAGGCGGTACGCCGCGCCCGTCGGCTGATCTACCTGGAGGACCAGTACCTCTGGTCCACCGAGGTCGCCGAACTCTTCGCCGGAGCGCTGCGCGACCATCCGGAGCTGCATCTGGTCGCCGTGGTGCCCCGCCATCCCGACGTGGACGGGCGGCTGGCCCTGCCGCCGAACACGGTCGGTCGCGAGCAGGCGCTGGCCCTGTGCGAGCAGGCCGCGGCGGGGCGGGTGCACGTCTTCGACGTGGAGAACCACGCCGGCACCCCGGTCTACGTGCACGCCAAGGTGTGCGTGGTCGACGACGTGTGGGCCTGCGTCGGCAGCGACAACTTCAACCGGCGGTCCTGGACCCACGACAGCGAACTCTCCTGCGCGGTGCTGGACGACACCGCGGACGAACGCCACCCGCACGATCCGGCCGGGCAGGGTGACGGAGCCCGGCGTTTCGCCCGGGAACTGCGGCTACGCCTGCTCCGCGAGCATCTGGACCGCGATCCGGCCGGCGGCGACGACACGGACCTGATCGACCCGGACGACGCGGTCACCGCGATCACCGCCGCCGCCGAGGCGTTGCAACGCTGGTACGACAACGGCCAGGTGGGCCCACGCCCACCCGGCCGGCTGCGACCGCACCGTGCCCGACGCCTGCCCTGGTGGACCCGGGCCTGGGCGCTGCCCGCGTACCGCCTGGTCTACGACCCCGACGGCAGACCGCTGCGGGCCCGCCGGTCCGGCACCTGGTAGCTCGGCTCCAGCTCGCCGAGCACCGTCAGCCCACCGGGGTACGCGAACGAGGAGCGCGGTGAGTAGTAGCCCCAGGCGATGGTGAGCGGGTTCTCCGGGCGCAACGCGTAGACGGGGTGGTCCGGATCGAGGAACTCGACCGACTCGATCTCGAACGCGGTGGACGGTTCGGCGACCACCGGATAGATGCTGCTGACCAGTTGACCGTGCAACTCGGTCAGGTAGCGGTGGTGTCCGTTGTGCATGGCGTGGCCGGTGTCGCCGACGCGTACCTCGGCCCGGATCACCGGCACGCCCTCGATGTCCGTCCCGGTGACGATCGTGCCGCCCCGCTCGGTGATGGTGGTGCGGCCGGGTACGGCCGGGGCACCCCGGGCCAGGGCGTAGCCGCGTACCCGCTCGCTGGAGGTGACGTAGTGGGTCCACCAGCCGCCCGGGGTCACCCCGTCCGGGGCGTCCATCCCGACGAGCGTGACGCCGAGGTAGGTCAGGGAGTAGGGACCGAAGCCGGAGGTCTGGCTCTCGTCGTCCACCACGTACTGGTTCATGAAGACCTCGCGGTCCGGGTGGGGCCGCAGCCCCTCGGGGACCAGCGCCGCCACCGCGTCCGGGTCTGCCGGCAACCAGCTGAAGTACAGCGTCCGGCTGTTCACGACGAGGTGGGGAACGGCAGGATCGAGCACGGCGCCTCCGGATCAGGGATGTACCCCGCGACGCTAAGCCCGGTCCCGTTCACGGGACAACGACGGATTGGTGACACTCCGCTTGCCAGCTGCGGCGACCATCCTCCGTTCGACGTCCCGGCGACCCCATCCGACTTGGCGGTGGTGGACGGACGGGCATCCACTATTGGCCCGATCGGCCGTCCGCACGGGGTCATCGCGACGATCCGACCACGTCCGGCAGGTTGACCTTGACCCTTTTGCGCCTTTCATGCCTGGAAATAACCTAAGTACATCGTCCTTTCGGCTAGATTTCCAGGAGACGATCGGGCTAAGGTGACTCCCGAACGTACTAACAGAACTAACCAAAGCGTCACGTCTATATCCGCGGACGAGGTGCAGGGAGGACCACCATGACCGCGTCAACGATCACCGAATCGGCGACCACCCCGGCAACCCCGACCACCCCGGCAACCCCGACCCCCAAGCTCGACCCGCGGGCGCTCACCGACAGCGCCGCCGAGCTGCTGAACGCCATGGCGGCGCTGCCGGCCGGGCATCCCTCCCGGGCCGCGCTGCGCGACCGGGCGATCGAGGCGTGGCTGCCGCTCGCCAACCACCTCGCCCACCGCTACAGCGGTCGCGGCGAGCCCACCGACGACCTGGCGCAGACCGCCGCCGTCGGCCTCATCAAGGCCATCGACAAGTTCGACCCGTCCCGCGGGGTCGACTTCGCCGGGTACGCGATCCCCACCATCATCGGCGAGCTGAAGCGGCACTTCCGCGACCGGACGTGGGACATCCGCGTACCTCGCCGCCTGCAGGAGCTGCGGCTGGCCATCTCCGACGCCAACAGCTCCCTGCTGCAGTCCCTGGGCCGCTCCCCGACCGTGGCCGACATCGCCACACACCTCAAGCTCACCGAGGAAGAGGTGTTGGAGGGCCTGGAGGGCGCCCGCGCGTACAACGCGGTGTCGCTGTCCACGCCGACCGGTGACGGCGACCGCGCGACCGAGCTGGGCGACATGCTCGGCGGCGAGGACAGCGAGTTCGAGCTGGCCGAGCTGCGGGTGGCGCTGGGCCCGGCGCTGGCCACGCTGGACGAGCGCGAGCAGAAGATCCTGACGCTGCGGTTCTACGGCAACCTGACGCAGTCGCAGATCGCGGAGCAGATCGGCGTGTCGCAGATGCACGTGTCCCGGCTGCTGGCCCGGGCGCTGACGAAGCTGCGGGGTCAGCTCGACGGCACGTACTAGGAGGGGGTGGCGATGGTGGCCGGGTCCGACGGACCCGGCCACCATCGTCTTCGCACCTCAGCCGGCGACCGGCTCCCGCCACATCGGCCAGAACGGCGTGCCGTCGGGCAGCCGGAACGGCTCGGCGACCCGGTAGCCGTGCCGCGCGTACAGGTCGCGGCTGGTCTCGCTGCTCGCCTCCAGGTACGCCGGCATGCCGTTGGCGTCCAGCCAGGCGTGATGGTGGCGCAGCAGCGCGGTGCCGACGCCCTGGCCCTGGCGGTCCGGACGCACGGCCAGCAGCGCCAGGTGGTGATGATCGTCGTGCGGATGGTTGGCGGCGAACAATTCGTCCAGGTGCACGAAGTTCGGGGTCCACTCCCCGCACGCCGAGGCCAGCCGGGCGTCGTAGTCCTCCGGCGGCGGCAGCGGTTCACCGACCGACGGCAGCCAGACCGCCACCCCGGCCCGGTCATCGGTGCCGAACACCAGCCCGTGCCGAGTGGCGTGCTCGACGATGATCTCGAAGTTCCCGGCCAGCACCGACTCCCGCTTGGCCTCGTCCGGCACCAGCCAGCGAGGCTGGGGAAGCACCATGAATGCCTCGGCGATCCGCGCGGCGACCCAACGAGCGTCGTCCTCGCCGAGTCGTCCGATCTCCGGCCGGGTCACCGCCGCACCTCCGCCGCGGGCGACGGCTCGGCCACCGGCGCGGAGGCCACGACGGCCGCCGCGCTCTCCGCGCCCAGGCCGATCCGGGCGTACGTGTCGGGACGCCGCCGCCGTAGCGACAGGCCCCACAGTCCGCCCAGCAGCGCCGCCACCGGGTAGGCCAGCGGGATCGCCCAGCGCAGCGGCGAATCCGGCTCGACCCCGAGCAGGTTGGCGAAGTTCTGCACCGCCAGCACGATGATCGCGATCAGCGCGATCACGGCGATGCCCGGCGCGACCAACCGCCGCCACAGCGTCTCCTGCACCTCGCTGCGGGCAAAGTACGCGATGATCGCGACCGCGGTGGTGGCGATCAACAGCAGCACGCCGAATCCGCCGCTGGTGCCCAGCCAGAAGAACAGTTGCAGGACCGGGTCCCAGCCGTTGACCGCGTACAGAATGATCACCAGCAGGCCGAGCGCGCTCTGCGCGAGCGAGGCGGCGCGGGGTGCGCCGGTGGTCGGTGAGGTACGGCCGAACACCGCGGGCAGCACCCGCTCCCGGCCCAGCGCGAAGGTGTAGCGGGCGGTGGTGTTGTGGAACGAAATCATGGCGGCCAGCACCGAGGTCAGGAAGAGCGCCTGCCCGATGGTCAGGACCGTGTCACCCAGGTGCGCACCGGCCAGGTTGAAGATCAGCTCGACGCTCTGGGTGCCCGCCTCCTCGACGATCCGGTCCGGCCCGACCGCCACCGTCATGCTCCACGAGGAGAGCGCGTAGACCACCGCGATGATCGCCACGGACAGGTAGGTGGCCATCGGTACCGTACGCTTCGGGTCCTTGCTCTCCTCGCTGAAGACCACCGCTGCCTCGAAGCCGACGAACCCGAGGATCGCCAGTACCAGCACCGCGCCGAGCCCCGGCACGAAGAAGTTCTCCGGCGAGAACGCGGCGAAGCTCACGTCGCCGCCAGCCGGATTGCCCAGCTGGCCGAGATCGAACACCACGATGATGGCGATCTCGGCGCAGAGCAGCGCCGCCAGCACCATGCCGTTGATGTCCACTCGGAGCAGGCCGAGCATTCCCACCAGTGCCCACGCCACCAGCGCCACGATCCACCACTGCGGGGTGATCCCGAACAGCCGGTCCAGCACCGGTGCCGCCGCCGCGCCGATGGTCCCGTAGAGCCCGACCTGGAGGGCGTTGTAGGCGATCAGCGCCACCCAGGCCGTACCCACCCCGGCCGGGCGTCCCAGCCCACGCGCCACGTACGCGTAGAAGGCCCCGGCGTTTGCCATCCGACGGGCCATCGCCACGTAGCCGACGGAGAACACGGCGAGCACCACGGCCACCGCCAGGAAGGCCAGCGGAATGCCGAGCACGCCGATCACGCCGTAGCCGGTGGTGACCACGCCGGCGACCACGGTCAGCGGCGCCGCCGCGGAGAGGACGAAGAAAATCACTGAGGGGACGCCGAGCCGGCCACGGGCCAGCGCCTCGGAGACGTTGCTCGGTCGTTCGGTTGTCGCTGTCGAGGACATGAACTGCTCCGGTCTGGGGGAAGGGGGTGTACCGGGTCAGGGGGCGCCGCGCAGCACCGCCGCGCCAACGGCGGCTTCGGTGTGCGCCACGAGTTCCTTCAGCGGGTCGGGCAGGGCCGGGATGATCAGGTTGAGTCGGTGGTGTGCGCGCGGACCGGCGCTCCACAGCACCTCCCGGGTCAGCCCCGCGGCGGCGACCAACCCGAGCAGCGTCGCGTCGGGCACACTGGGCGGCTCGGCACGTTCCAGCAGCGCACGCAGCCGGGTCGCTGGCCAGGCCACCACGTTGAGGTCGATCGGCTGGTAGGTGACGATGGTCCGCAACAGCCGCCGGCTCTCCTGCCGGCGCAGTACGCCGGCCCGGGAGAGCCGCTCGCCCACCGAGGTCACCGACGTCTGCGCGAGAAAGCTGAGCCAGGTACGCACCGACTGGTGCTGGGCCTCGCCGATCAACTGGTCCAGCACGGTGTGCGCCAACGCGTCGGCTGGCGGCCGGCGGTCGATCACGCTGAGCTGACCAGCGCCGACCGTGATGTGTCCATAGAGGATCAGCTCACCGAGAAGCCCCCCGGCCAGCCCGAGGCTGGTCGCCGCCGGGTGCAGCTTCGCCTTGCCCCGGGTGTCGTTGTGCGCGATCAGAAAGAACTCGTCGGCGGTGAGCACACGTCCTCCCGAGCCGGCCGTCCACAGTGATCGCTAACCGGAAAAGGATGCACCGAGCGCAACTGCAACGCAACTCCCGTTTTTGCCAGTTGCACTCCGTGGTTAAGCGACCTGCGCCTTTTCCCGTGACAGACTCGGAGGGTGACCGCGAGCCCCACCGTTCGACGACGCCGTATCGCCCGGGAACTGCGCCAGTTGCGCGAACGCGCCGGAATGACCCTGGATGTCGCCGCCCGACAGTTGGACATGTCCAAGAGCAACCTGTCCCGCATCGAGAACGCGCAGATCGGCATCAAGCCGCGCGACGTCCGGGCCGCGCTCGCCCTGTACCAGGTCACCGGCAACGACGCCGAGGCGCTCATCGAGATCGCCCGGGGCGCACAGCAACGCGGCTGGTGGCAGCACTACAGCGACGTCCTCCCGGAATGGTTCGAGTTCTACGTGGGACTGGAGGCTGAGGCCGCCACCCTGCGCACGTACGAGGCCGAGGCGGTGCCCGGCCTGTTGCAGACCGAGGCGTACGCCCGCGAGGTGTACCGGCTGACCGCCGGTGAGGACGATCTGGACCGCAAGGTGGCCGCCCGGCTCCGCCGGCAGGACGTGCTGCGCGGCGACGCACCGGTGGAATTGTCGGTGGTGCTGAACGAGGCAGTACTGCTACGCCCTGTCAGCGATCGCGCCGTCATGGCGGGCCAGATGAGCCACCTGGAAACCCTCGCTCAACTACCTAACGTAATCATCCAGGTACTTCCGTTCGAGGCCGGTGGACATCCGGCCATGAACTCGCCGTACGTGATCCTCACGTTCGCCGACGCGGCCGACGCGGCCGTTGTCTACCTGGAAAATCTCTCCACGGGCCTGGCACTGGAGGAGGGCGCGCAGGTGCGCTCGTATAGCCTTGTGCACGAGAGGCTGTGCACTCTGGCACTCGATCCAGCGGCGTCCCTGATCCGCCTGAAGGAAGCTTCTCGTTACTTTACGTGACCGCTGCATCGCGGTCACCCTCGGTATCGACGAAGGGATCGCGATGACCGCGCTCGACCTGTCCCGGGCGGAGTGGCGCACCAGCACGCGCAGTGTGGGCAACGGCAACTGCGTCGAGGTGGCCACCATCGACGGTGGGGTCGCGGTTCGGGACAGCAAGGACCGTCACGGCCCCGTGCTGACCTTCCCACCGTCGGCGTGGAACGCCTTCGTCGCCAGCGTCCACACTCGCTGACCCCACAATTCCCCCGCCGGGCGCTACACCCACCCCACCGCGCGGCGCACCGCGCTGCCACCTCACGGCGCACCGCGCCGCTCGGCCCCGTTGCCACCGTTCGGACCGCTCGTCCGGCCACCTCCCACGGCGATCACCACTGTCCCAACCCGACGGTTGTGAGGCCGATCCCGATTGCTTGTTGGCCGCGCCATGCCGCCGCGAGTGAGTGTCTGTGTCTGTGGCCCAAGCGAAGCGGCGGCCAGAGCAGCCAAACCGTCACCATCTGTCACCAAGGCGCGACACTGTCGCAGATTACCCTCCGCGACCGCGCCACCTTCCCACCACATCTCGCCCTCCGCCCTTTGCTCTGCTTCAACCCACGCACCCCCCGTCCGAGCTGCCCTAACGTTCGACCTGGCTCATCGCCCAACGGGCTGACCGTTCGCGGAAAGTAACCGTTGCGTGGGTTGAAGCAGAGCAAAGGGGCCGAAGACCCCTATGCGGGGCCAGGGGAAGCGGCTACGAAGTGTGACGGTCACGCCTAGGTCGACGGGCACCGACGCGGGTGTCCTCGACGAGTCACGGCCTCGACGCGGACAGCAGCAGGCAGCCCGGGGAACTCGGGCGCTGCACTGACACGGATGCCGCGCGGTGCGGGTGCAACGACGCCGGCACCTGCCGACGCGGCGCACCGAGGCGGGCGCGGTCCGGCACCCCCACACGGGCGCGCGGTCCCGGTGACCGGTGCGGAAGCGGTCCCGATGACCCGATGCGGACGCGGTCGCGGTGCCCAATGCGAGCGCGGCCGGGTGCCCACTGCGAGCGCGGCCGGGTGCCCGAACACGGACGCGGCCCGGGCACCCACGCCGCCGGGTCGACCGGCTACAGGTCGTTTCGAACGGAGCGACGCGAGGTTGGGTCGGGCAATGGCGGGGGCAGGGGCCGAAGCGAGGGCCGAAGGCGAGGGGCAGGGGCGGTGCGCAAGGCAGGGGCCGAGGGGTCGGGGGTGAGAGGTCGGGGGCGAGGGGTCGGGGCGGTGCGAGACTGGGCCGTGCTCTCCGACGTGCGTATGGACCTGCCGGTGCGGGCGGTGCTGCCGGCGCTGGTGGCGGCGCTGGGCTCGGCCGGCAGCGCGGTCCTGGTCGCCCCGCCGGGCACGGGTAAGACCAGCCTCGCCCCGCTCGCCGTGGCCGACGCGGTGGGCGGGCGGGTGCTCGTCGCCCAGCCGCGCCGGGTGGCCGCCCGTGCTGCGGCCCGCCGGATGGCGGCGCTGCTCGGGGAGCCGGTCGGCGGTCGGGTCGGTTATGCGGTTCGGGGTGAACGACGGGCCGGACCGCGTACCCGGATCGAGGTGGTCACCACCGGCCTGCTGGTCCGCCGGATGCATCACGACCCGGAGTTGGCCGGCGTCGACGCGGTGCTGCTCGACGAGATCCACGAACGTCAGCTCGACGCCGACCTGGCGCTCGCCTTCAGCGTCGAGTCCCGGGCAACCCTGCGGCCGGAGCTGTGGCTGCTGGGCATGTCGGCGACCCCGGAGGCGGACCGCTTCGCTGCCCTGCTCGGCGGCACGGTGCCGGCACCGGTGGTTCGGGCCTCGTCGGCGCTGCATCCGGTGACCCGCGTCTGGGCGCCACCGCCCCGACCTCTGGCGCCGCCCGGTGCGGGCCCGGTGGACCGGGCACTGCTCGACCACGTCGCGGCCACCGTCCGCCGGGCTCTCGTCGAGCAGGAGGGCGACCTGCTGGTCTTCCTGCCCGGCGTGGGCGAGATCGCCGCCGTCGCCGGCCGGTTGGTCCAAGTGCAGGACAGCGTCGATGTGCTACGCCTGCACGGCCGCCAGAGCGGTGCCGAGCAGGACGCCGCACTGCGGCCGGGAGACCGGCGGCGAGTGGTGCTGGCCACGGCGGTGGCGGAGAGCAGTTTGACCGTGCCGGGCGTACGGACGGTGGTGGACGCGGGCCTGTCCCGGGTGGCCCGGCTGGACCTGGCCCGAGGGCTGGGTGCGCTGGTCACCGTGCCGGTGTCTCGGGCGGCGGCGACCCAGCGGGCCGGCCGGGCCGGGCGGGAAGCACCCGGCCAGGTGTACCGCTGCTGGTCGGCGGGGGTGCACGAGCGGTTGCCCGCGCAGCCGGAGCCGGAGATCGCCACCGCCGACCTGACCGGGTTCGCCCTCGAACTGGCCGCCTGGGGCGCCCCCGGCGGGACCGGGCTAGCGCTGCCCGACCCGCCTCCATCGGCGGCGATGACGGTGGCGTCCGAGACGCTTACCGCCCTCGGTGCGATCGACGCGAACGGGCGGATCACCGAGCGGGGCCGGGCCGTGGCCGCCGTCGGAGCGCATCCCCGGCTGGCTCGGGCGCTGCTCGACGGGGCCGACCGGGTCGGCGCCGACCGTGCCGCGCAGGTGGTGGCGCTGCTCGCCGAGTCGACCGTGGCCGGTTCCGGCGACGATCTCGGTGCCGTCTGGCGTCGGTTGCGCGCCGGCACCGACCCGGCCGCCACCGCCCGCTGGCGCGCGGAGGTACGTCGGCTGCGCGCCGCCCTGCCACCGGGCGCGTCCGGGCCGCAACAGCGGCCAGACCAGTCGAGGTGGCTGCCCGACGAGCTTGCCGCCGGGCTGCTGGTCGGGTTGGCGTACCCGGAACGGTTGGCCCGGGTACGGCGGCCGGGCGGTTCGGCGTACCTGATGAGTGGCGGAACCGCGGCGGAGTTGGCCCCGGGGTCGGGGCTGGTGGGCGTCGACTGGTTGGCCGCCGCGGTGGCCGACCGCGCTCCCGGCGCGCCGGCCGCCCGGATCCGGCTCGCCGCCGTCCTCGATGAGGTGACCGCCCGCGAGGCGGCCGGCTCGCTGCTGCGGACCGAGCGGGAGATCGGTTGGTCGGGTGGCGACGTGGTGGCCAGGGAGGTGCTCCGACTGGGTGCCATCGAGCTGGTCGACCGTCCGCTGGCCCGACCGGACCGGGAGGCGGTGGCCGTCGCGCTGCTGACCGGCCTGCGCGAGACCGGGCTCGACGTGTTGAGTTGGACGCCGGCGGCCAACGCCCTGCGTCAGCGGCTGGCGTTCTGCCGGTACGCGCTCGGCGACGACTGGCCCGACGTCTCCGACGAGGCGTTGCTGGCCGGCGCACCGCACTGGCTCGGGCCGGAGCTCGCTGGTGCCCGACGCCGGGCCGATCTGGCTCGGGTCGACGTGACCGGTGCGCTACGCCGGCTGCTGCCCTGGCCGCTGGCCGGGCGGCTGGACGAGTTGGCACCGGAGCGGATCGCGGTGCCGAGCGGTTCGCGGATCCGGGTCGACTACGCCGATCCGGCCGCGCCGGTTCTCGCGGTCCGGCTTCAGGAGACGTTCGGTTGGCCCGAGGCGCCCAGAGTCGGTGACGGTCGGGTGCCGGTGCTGCTGCACCTGCTCTCCCCCGCCGGCCGACCGGTGGCGGTCACCGCCGACCTCGCCTCGTTCTGGCGCTCCGGCTACCGCCAGGTCCGCGCCGAACTGCGCGGACGCTATCCGCGCCACCCCTGGCCGGAGGATCCGACCACGGCCGTGCCGACCCGACGGGCCGGGCGGCGTTCCTGACGGCTCACGGCTCGTCGACCACGTCGGCGATGACGACTGTGATGTTGTCCGGGCCACCGGCCTGCAACGCCAGGTCGATGAGGTGGCGTGCGCAGGCGTCCCGGTCCGGCTGGCCGGCCAGCACCTCGGCCAGGGTGTCGGCGCGTACGACGTTTGACAGTCCGTCGCTGCACAGCAGCCAGCGGTCACCGGCGCGGGGCACCATTGTCGCGTACGTCGGAGAGACCTCGTCGCCCTGCAACGCCTGGGTCACCACGGCCCGGCGGGGATGGCTGACGGCCTGGTCCGGCGTGATGAGCCCCTGGTCGACGAGCATCTGCACGAAGGTGTCATCCCGGGTGATCTGCTTGAGGACACCGTCGCGGAACAGGTAGGCCCGGGAGTCACCCACGTGGGCCAGCGCCAGGCAGCTGCCGGTACGCGCGAACAGCAGCGCGGTCAGCGTGGTGCCCATGCCCTGCCGCTGGGGATCCTCGGCGACCGCCTGACGGATCCGTTCGGTGGCCAGCTGGATGCCGTTCTGCAACGCGGCGACCAGCACGTCCTCCGGCGTCTCCACGTCGAGTGGTGCCACGGCTCCGATGGCGATGGCGCTGGCCAGGTCACCGGCGGCCATGCCGCCCATGCCGTCGGCGACGGCGACCAGCCAGGTGCCGGAGTGCAACGCGTCCTGGTTTCCGCTGCGGATCAGCCCACGGTCGCTCGTCCCGGCGGAACGCAGCTTCAGGGTCATGGCACGCAGCCTGCCAGGAGTAGGGCTCGGTTGTCTCTAGGAGATCAGGACCGCCCGGCGTGGCGCGGTGAATCTCACTGAGGGTGAACATGAATTCTCATCGGATGCGATCGATTGACATGTCCTGCGCGCCCTGGAAACATGCCCGATACCTGGGAGCGCTCCCAGGTTCGACCTCCACCTCGCCTATTCCGTCCCGCTCGTCGGAAGGACTTCCCCCGTGACGCCATCCCGACGTCGTCTCGCGGTGCTCGCCGCGGCGACAGCCGTGGCGCTGGTCGGCGTTAGCGCCGGCACCGCGTTCGCAGATCCACCCGCCGACGCACCCGAACAGATCCGCAACGGTGACTTCAGCGACGGCTCGTCGCCCTGGTTCTCATATGGCACCAACACGCTCGGCGTAGTCGATGGCCAGCTCTGTGCCACCGTGGCCGGTGGCCTGGCCAACCCCTGGGACGCCGGCATCGGCCACGACGCGCTTCCGTTGATCGCCGGCGCCGAGTACACCCTCGGCTTCGACGTCACCGCCACCCCTGGCGGTTCGGTCGCCGCCGTGCTGCAACTCGGCAGCGAGCCCTACACCGGCTACTACTCGGTCACCGCCGCCGCGACGCCGACCCAGCAGCGCGTCGAGCGCACCTTCGTCGCTCCGAACGACGACGATCGCGCCCAGCTGATCTTCCAGGTCGGCGGCAGCGCCGAGGCGCAGACCATCTGCCTGGACAACGTCTCGCTGCGCGGCGGCAACCCGCCCGAGCCGTACGTGCCGGACACCGGCCCCCGGGTGCGGGTGAACCAGGTCGGTTACCTGCCCGGCGGGCCGAAGAACGCCACGGTGGTCACCGAGGCCACCGAGGCGCTGCCCTGGGAGCTGCGTTCCGCCTCCGGCGCCGTGCTGGCCAACGGCACCACCACTCCCCGCGGGGTCGACGAGGCGTCGGCACAGAACGTGCACTCGCTGGACTTCTCGTCGTACCGCACCCCGGGACAGGGGCTGACGCTGGCCGTGGACGGCGAGGTCAGCCACCCGTTCGACATCTCCGGCACGCTCTACGACCAGTTGCGGTCGGACGCCCTGCAGTTCTTCTACATCCAGCGCAGCGGCATCGAAATCGACGGTGACCTGGTCGGCGAGGAGTACGCCCGCCCCGCCGGTCACCTCGACGTCGCGCCGAACCAGGGCGACACCGACGTGCCCTGTGTCGCCAACTCCTGCGACTACCGGCTCGACGTACGCGGCGGCTGGTACGACGCGGGCGACCACGGCAAGTACGTGGTCAACGGCGGCATCGCCACCTACCAGCTGCTGAGCGCCTTCGAGCGGACCAAGAACGCCGCCACTGCCGGCTTCGGCGCCGACCTCGGCGACGGGACGCTGCGGCTGCCCGAGCGGGACAACGGGGTGCCGGACATCCTCGACGAGGCCCGCTGGGAGCTGGAGTTCCTGCTGCGGATGCAGGTTCCGGCCGGCAAGCCGCTGGCCGGGATGGCCCACCACAAGATCCACGACCGGAACTGGACCGGCCTGCCGATGCAGCCCGAGGACGACCCGGAGCCGCGCGAGCTGCACCCGCCGTCCACCGCCGCCACCCTGAACCTGGCCGCCACGGCCGCCCAGTGCGCCCGACTGTTCGCCCCGTACGACAAGGAGTTCGCGCAGCGCTGTGGCAGTGCGGCGAAGACCGCGTACGCGGCGGCCAAGGCCAACCCGGCCCGGTACGCCCCCTCCACCGGCAACGGCGGTGGCCCGTACGACGACACCAACGTCACCGACGAGTTCTACTGGGCGGCCGCCGAGCTGTACCTGACCACCGGCGAGAGCGCCTACCTGACCGATCTGACCGCCTCGCCGCACCACACCGGGGATGTCTTCGACCCCCGGGGCTTTGGCTGGCAGAGCGTGGCCGCGCTGGGTCGCCTCGACCTGGCCACCGTGCCGAACGGGCTGCCGGCCGCCGAGCAGACCCGGATCCGCGAGTCGGTCATCGACGCCGCTGACGGCTACCTCGCCGAGATCCGCCGGCAGGCGTACGGGTTGCCCATGCCCGGCGACCCGAACAGCTACTTCTGGGGCGGTAACGGCGCCATCATCAACAACGCGGTCGTGCTGGCCACCGCGTTCGACCTGACCGGGGCGGCGAAGTACCGCGACGGCGCGGTGCAGACGATGGACTACATCCTCGGCCGCAACGCGCTGAACATCTCGTACGTGACCGGGTGGGGCGAGCACGCGGCGGAGAACCAGCACAGCCGGATCTTCGGCTTCCAGCTCGACCCGAGCATGCCGAAGCCGCCGGCCGGTTCGATCGCCGGTGGTCCGAACGCCGCGCTCCAGGACCCGTTCGTGGAGCAGCTGCTCGAAGGCTGCGCACCGATGTTCTGCTACGTCGACGACATCGCCTCGTACTCCACAAACGAAGTGGCGATCAACTGGAACTCGGCGCTGGCCTGGATCTCCTCGTTCCTGGCGGACCAGGGCGATTCCGCTGCGGTGCCGGCGCCCACCTGCACGGTGTCGTACACCAACTACGGCTCGTGGCAGGGCGGCACCGGCTTCACCGCCCAGGTGAACGTCCGTAACACCGGCACCGCCGCGGTGAACGGCTGGACCGCCCGGTTCGCCTTCACCGGTGACGCCAAGGTGCGCGAGGCGTGGATGGCCAAGGTGACGCAGTCCGGGGCCACGGTGACCGCGAAGAGCGAGTCGTACAACTCGCGGATCAACCCGGGTGCCTCGGTGATGTTCGGTTTCAACGCCACCACCGGCGGCGGCGCGAACCCGGCGCCCAACCTGGTCACGGTCAACGGCGCGCCCTGCACCGTGTCCTGATCCCCGGGTGGGGTGCCGTCGGCGACCGGCACCCCACCCGGCCCCCACCCGCTGACCCACCACCCAGTCCGCGTTGATCATGAGGTTAGCGGCACTTTGAAGATCGACAAGTGCCGCTAACCTCATGATCAACGCGGACTGACGGGGTCAGGCGCGGAGTTTGGGGAGGACCTGGTCGGCGAAGGTGTCGAGGAAGGGGCG
Source organism: Micromonospora sp. C51 (assembly GCF_018070435.1). Lineage (NCBI taxonomy): Bacteria > Bacillati > Actinomycetota > Actinomycetes > Micromonosporales > Micromonosporaceae > Micromonospora > Micromonospora sp. C51. The sequence goes on from NZ_JAGPXQ010000003.1 coordinate 75,652, forward strand.
TTGGTCCTGGCCTACGTGGTGGAGGGCGATCTGGTCGAAGCCGAGGTCGGCGTACTCCTCCAGCCAGGCCACGTGCCGGCCTAGGTCGGCGGAGATGTTTACCACCTCGGCGAGCCGGGCCATCGGCACGTCGGCGGAGACCACGTCGAAGTGTTCCGGTGTGGTCAGATCCCAGCAGACCGGCGGCGCGAACACGTTGCTGCGCCACTGGTCGTAGGCGATCGCCTCGGCCTCGGCCTGGGCGGGCGCCCAGCTCAGGTGCACCTGGAGGTGCACCGGTCCACGACCTCCGGCCTCCCGGTAGGCGTCGATCATGCGGCGCAGGTGGTCGGTCGGCGCGTTCACCGTGATCAGGCCGTCCGCCCACTCGGCACACCAGCGGGCGGTGGCGACACTGACGGCGGCCCCGACCAACGCCGGTGGCTGCTCCGGGCGGCTCCACAGCTTCGCCCGGTCCACCCGGACCAGGCCGTCGTGACTGACCTCCTCGCCGGCCAGCAGGGCGCGGATGACGTCCACGCACTCGCGCAGCCGTGCGTTGCGTACGTCCTTGCGCGGCCACGCGTCGCCGGTGATGTGCTCGTTGGCGGCCTCCCCGGAGCCCAGGGCCGCCCAGAACCGGCCCGGGTACATGGCGGCGAGCGTGCCGATCGCCTGCGCGATGATCGCCGGGTGATAGCGCTGCCCGGGCGCGTTGACCACCCCGAAGGACAGGCCGGTGGCCTGCAACGCCGACCCGAGCCAGGACCAGGCGAATCCGGAGTGGCCCTGGCGTTCGCTCCAGGGGGCGAAGTGGTCGGAGCACATGGCGGCGTCGAAGCCGACCTGCTCGGCGTGGATCACCGCCGCCAGCAGCTCGCGCGGGTGGATCTGCTCGTGGGAAGCGTGAAACGCGATCGCCGTCATGCCGCGCTTCACTACCCACCCGGGGGCAGGCGTAAGCAGCGGCTACTCGGAGTGGCTGCCGGCGCCGGCAGTGGCGGTGCCCTCCCCCACCCAGACCGTCTTGACGTTGCAGAACTCGTGCATGCCCTGAGCGGAGAGTTCCCGGCCGTAGCCGGAGTTCTTCACCCCGCCGAAGGGCAGCTCCGGGTAGGACGTCGTCATCCCGTTGATGAAGACGGCCCCGGCCTCCAGGTCGGTGGCGAACCGCTGCTGCTCCTGCGGGTCGCGGGTCCAGGCGTTCGAGCCGAGCCCGAAGCTGGTGCCGTTGGCCAACTCGATCGCCTCGTCGTACGACGAGGCCCGGTACAACCCGGCGACCGGCCCGAACACCTCCTCCGCCCACATCCGCATACCCGGGTTCAGATCCGTCACCACCGTCGGCGGGTAGAACCAGCCCTCCCCGCTCGGCTTCTCCCCGCCACAGAGCACCGTGGCTCCCTTGTCGACCGCGTCCCGCACCTGCGCGTCGACCTCGTCGCGCCCCCGCTCGGACGCCAGCGGGCCGACGTCGGTGTCGCCGTCCATCGGGTCGCCCACGCGCAGCGCCGACATGCGGTGCGCGAACGCCTCGGCGAAGGCGTCGTAGACGTCGGTGTGCACGATGAAACGCTTGGCCGCGATGCAGGACTGGCCGTTGTTCTGGCAGCGGGCGGTGGTGGCCACCTGCGCGGCCAGTTCCACGTCGGCGGTGGGCATCACCACGAACGGGTCGCTGCCACCCAACTCCAGCACCGTCTTCTTCAGCTCCCGGCCGGCGATCTGCGCGATCGACCGGCCGGCGACCTCGCTGCCGGTCAGCGTGGCGGCGCGTACCCGGGGGTCGCTCAGAATCCGGTCCACCGCCTCGGAGCCGACCAGCAGGGTGGTGAACGCGCCCTCGGGGAAACCGGCCCGGCGGAACAGGTCCTCCAGCAGCAGCGCGGTCTGCGGCACGTTTGAGGCGTGCTTGAGCAGGCCGGTGTTGCCGGCCATCAGGGCCGGCGCGGCGAAACGCATCACCTGCCAGAGCGGGAAGTTCCACGGCATCACCGCCAGCACCGGACCGATCGGCTGGTAACGGATGAACGCCCGGGTCGCCGAGACCGCCTCGGCGTCGGCCGGCTCGTCGGCGAGGAACTCGGCCGCCCGGGTGGCGTAGAAGCGGCAGGCGGTGGCGCACTTGGTGACCTCGGCCTTGGCGGCGGCGAGCGTCTTGCCCATCTCGGTGGTCATCAGCCGGGCGATCTCGTTCCGCTCCGCCTCCAGCAGATCGGCCGCCGCGGTCAGCCACCGCCCGCGCTGCTCGATCGTGGTGCCGCGCAACTGCCGGTACGCCAGGTCGGTCCGTTCGATCGCGCCGTCGATCTGCTCGTCGGACATCGCCTCGTACGTCTTGAGCACCTGGCCGTTGACCGGATTGGTGGTGGCGATGGTCATCAGTGCTTCTCCCGTCACTCGAAGAGCGAGTGCCGCGCGCCGGGCTCCTCCCGGCGGCGGGCGGCGCGACGACGTTGAATGATGATCAGATCAACCACGGCAACCACCGCGAAGACGGCGCAGACGACACCCAACCAGGCCACGTCGGCACGGAACGCCAACACCGCGAAAACGGTCATGGTGACGAGCCCGAAGCTGGCCAACGCCAGTCGCAGGTTCAGTGCGCTGTACGCGTGACCGACCGTGCCACGGGCACGCCGAGGCTGTGATCTCGTCATCACCTCCACCTACCCCGCGCCGCCGGAGCTAACCGTCGTCCGCCCCTTTCCACCCGCCGCTGTGGCCCGGGCGACGGAGGCCGGCGACGGCGACCCGGCCATCCGGCCCGCGGCGGGCTGCCGCGGCCAGTCAGGAATCCCAGGCGCCACGGGCCGCCGCCTCGGCGGTGTACGCGGCGAAGCTCTTCGGATCATGGCCGGTCACCTGCCGGACCGTGCCGGTCGGCTGGCCGTCGCCCAGGTCGCGCAGGGCCCCGAACGCGGCGATCTCGCCCGCCACCTGCTCGGCCGGGACACCGAGCGCGAGCATCACCGTCCGGTAGTCGTCGGCCGTACCGAGATGACGAACCGGGCGGCCGACCTTCTCGGTGAGGATCTCTGCGGCCTCGCCGAAGGAGAGCGCATCCGGGCCGGTGATCTCGTACGTGCGGCCGGCGTGTCCGGCACCGGTAAGGGCGGCGACCGCGACGCCTGCGATGTCGTCGGCGTCGACGAAGCACTGCCGGGCGTCGCCAACCGGCACGGCGATCTCCCCGGCGAGCACGGCCTCCCGGAAGAAGCCCTCGTCGAAGTTCTGGTCGAACCAGTCGGGGCGCAGGATCGTCCACTGCGCGCCGCAGGCACGTACCGTCTCCTCCGCGGCCATCAGTCGCTCGTCACCCATCGCCTCGATCGCCCGGCTGGAGAGCAGCACCACGCGGCCCACCCCGTGCTCCACCGCCAGCCGGACGAAATCGGATTCGACCGGCCGGTCGTGCGGAGCCATCAGATACATCGCGGTGACCCCGGCGAGGGATGCCCGCCAGGAATTCGGATCGGTCCAGTCAAAGCGCGCCTCTCCCGAACGGGACGCGGATCGGACCGGGTGCCCGGCGTCCCGCAACCGGCGGACGACGCGCCGACCGGTCGTACCGGTGCCGCCGAGCACGAGAATCATGTCCTGGTTCGTCATGCGCCCAGTCGAGCAGCCGCCTGTGACAAGGCCGGCTGGCCACCAAGATCGCCGGACACCACGGATCGCGGGACGGCCGGGCGCTGCGGGACGGCCGTGCGTTGCGTTACACCGGCCCCGCATGACCCGGCCGATCCGGGCATCGGCGGGGAACATGGACCCATGACCGTGAGCCATGCCGAGCCGGTGACCGTCGCCGTCGCCCGACGCGCCGACCCCGCCCGTACCGACGAGATGGTGGCGTGGATGCGGGCCGGTACGGCGCTGGCCGAGGCGTTCCCGGGGTTCCTGGGGGCGGGCTGGGTACGCCGCGCCCCCGGATCCGGCGACTGGCACATGCTGTACCGGTTCGCCGACCCGGACACTCTGCGCCGTTGGGAGGAATCGCCGCAGCGACACTGGTGGCTGACGTCGGCGCAGGGAATCGTCGAGCACACCCACGTCGAGCGACGGACCGGCATCGAAGGCTGGTTCGACCCGCCGCGCGCGGCGGCCATCGAGCCGCTCGACGCGGAACCGACCGTGCCGCCGTCGCCGCCGCGTTGGAAGCAGGCGGTGACCATCTGGCTGGCGTTCTTTCCGCTCAGCCTGACCGCCACGCTGCTCACCGGCCAACTTCTGCCAGGACTGCCGACGGCGGCGCGGGTACTGGTCATGACGCTCACCCTGACCCCGCTGATGACCTATCTGGTGCTGCCCCGGATCACCCGGGCGCTGCACTGGTGGCTGCACGGCCAGCGGGCACCCTGGCGCGACCGACGGGCGCCCCGGCGCCGGTAGCGGCCAGCCGCTATAGCACGCCGGCCCGGGGTACGACAGGGCACTGCCGCATCCCCGACAGCAACGCGCGGTCAACCCGACTCACGCGCGTAGAGTCACCGTGCTGTCGCTCTGTGCTGTGAGGCTGGGGAAGTCATGCCTGGACGCTGGACCACCGCCGCCGTCTGCCTGCTCGCGCTCGTCGCGTTGGCCTGCGAGGCGGGTGGGGACGCGGCGCCGCGACCGTCGGGCGGCACGGCCCAGCCCGGCTCCCCCCGGGTCGTCGCCGCCCTCGGTGACTCGATCACCACCGGCTTCGGGTCCTGTCTGGTCCTCACCTCGTGCGAGCGCAACTCTTGGTCGACGGGGGACGGACTGCGGGTCGACAGCCACTACCGCCGGCTGCTCGACCGGAACCCGGGCCTGCGCGGCAAGGCCCACAACCGCGCACGGGCGGGAGCCCGTGCCGCGGCGCTGGCCGGCCAGGCCGAGGCGGCGGTACGCGACCGCGCCGACTACGTCACCGTGCTGGTCGGCGCCAACGACGCCTGCCGCGGCACGATCGACGCGATGACCCCGGTGGCCGATTTCCGGGACCAGGTCGACCGAGGGCTGCGGGTGCTGCGCGAGGGGCGGCCGAAGGCCCGCGTCCTGGTCGTCAGCATCCCGAACCTGTACCGGCTCTGGGAGGTCGGCCACGATGAACCGCGGGCGGTACGTGCCTGGCGGCGGGGCATATGTCCAGCGCTGCTGGCCGAGGCGACGTCGACCGCACCGGCGGATCGGAGCCGCCGCGCGGCGTTCCGGGAACGGGTCAGTGCGTACAACGGTCAACTGAAGGCGGCCTGCCGGGCGTACGGCTCACGATGCCGCTATGACGGCGGCGCCGCGCACCGGATCCGCTTCGACCTGGACCTGGTGAACGCGCTTGACTACTTCCACCCCAACGCCGCCGGTCAGTCCCGCCTCGCCGAGGTGACCTGGCGTTCCTCCGGCTACGCCGATTGATCGCCAGTTTCCTCGGAATGACGGGGCAGCGGGATCCGAGCTTCGCCGTGCTGACGGTAGAGCGCGCGGGAACGCTCGGCCAGCTTCTTGGTGGCCGACGAGTTCGCCCAGGTGCCGAGAATGATCGCCGCTCCGGGGACCACCTTGGCGAAGAGCCGTTTCGCCGCGCGTACCCCGGCCATCTGGGCGAGGCGGACCCCGAGGTGCAGCATCACCCGGCCGAGCGGTGCCTGCCCGCCACCGCCGAACAGCGCGCCCGCCCGTTCCCGCCCGGCCGCCACGCCCAGCGCCACGCGGGCGCTCGCGGCGACCTTGTGCACCTTCTGGAGCACCAGCAGGTCGGTAGCGCGGTCGGGATGCGTCGGGTCGGCACCGTACGCGGCGGCGACGTGCAGGACCATGCGGGACTGGGTCCAGGCCAGCACGCCGACGTCGACCACTGCACCGGGCAGTCCGGCCGCGCCGGAGACGGCCCCGGAGAGCCGGGCCTGGTTGACGAACCGGCGTACCGCCTGCTCCGCCAGGGTCTCGGCGCTGATCCCGGGCTGCGCGGCGCGGATCCGCTGCGCCCACTGCGCGGCCTCCGGGCCGAGCCGGCGCACCGCCTCGAGCGCGAGGTGCTCGGGAGCGTACTGCGGATCCTGGCGCATCCGGTCCCACAGTGTGGCCGGTGGCGCCTCGACGACCCGGCTGCCGGGCGTCGGCGGAGCCGGGGTGACGGGTTGGCCCTCGGCGGACACGGGATCGCTCATCACCTCTCCTTTCGGTGGCGCCCATCCATGTGTACCCCGACGGGGCAACGGCGTACCGTCGGCCGATCGCACGGTGACGCCGGGCCGGGCGGACCGGCCCGACAGGAATGCACGAGGATGGCAGGTACGTTCTGGCGATCGGGGCACCGCGAATCCGGTGGCCCCGTTACGCACATGCAGGGAGGCCGCACCGGTGCTCGACCCACACGAGCTCTACGAACTAACCGACGATCTGCCCGACCTCGGTCAGCCGGTTCTGATCCAGGCGCTCACCGGTTTCGTCGACGCCGGTAACGCGAGCCGGCTCGCCCGCGAGCAGCTGCTCACATCACTGGAGTCCCGCCCGATCGCCCGGTTCGACCTGGATCAACTCTTCGACTACCGCTCCCGCCGACCGGTGATGACCTTCGTCGAGGATCACTGGGAGAGCTACGACGACCCGGAGTTGGAGCTGCACCTGCTCCACGACGACGACGAGACCCCCTTCCTGCTGCTCACCGGCCCGGAGCCTGACCTTCAGTGGGAACGGTTCACCGCCGCCGTCGCCGGGCTCGCCGCCCGACTGGACGTCCGGCTCACCGTCGGGCTCAACGCGATCCCGATGGCGGTGCCGCACACCCGACCGACCGGCGTGACCGCGCACGCCACCCGGCGCGACCTGATCTCCGGCTACGAACCGTGGCTGCAACGGGTGCAGGTTCCCGGCAGCGTCGGTCACCTGCTGGAGTTCCGCCTCGGCGAGGCGGGCCGCGACGCGCTGGGCTTCGCCGCGCACGTGCCGCACTACGTGGCGCAGGCCGAGTACCCGGCCGCCGCCGAGGTGCTGCTGGCGTCGGTGTCCCGCAGCACCGGGCTGCTGCTGCCCCGGGACGGGCTGCGCTCGGCAGCCGAGGTGGTGCGGGTGGAGATCGACCGGCAGGTCGCGCAGAGCGACGAGGCCACCAGCCTGGTCCAGGCGCTTGAGGAGCAGTACGACGCGTACGCCCGGGGCCGGGGTGAGAAGAACCTGCTCGCCACGGAGAACGGTCCGCTGCCCACGGCCGAGGAACTCGGCGCTGAGTTGGAGCGTTTCCTCGCCGAGCAGACCCGCCCGAACAACGACACCCCGGGGAGTTGAGCGGGGGCCTTCGGGCTGACGCGGGCGGCACGCCGACGACCTCGGCGCGTGTCGGCCGGCGGTGGCCGCGCGGGCCCAGCGGGAATGGGGCAGGCTGGCATCATGCGCCTGGCGACGTGGAACGTGAACTCGGTGAAGGCCCGGCTGCCCCGGCTGCTCGACTGGCTGGCCGGCACCGGTCCGGACGTGGTCTGCCTTCAGGAGACCAAGTGCCCGGACGGCGCCTTCCCGGCGACCGAGGTGGGCGAGCTGGGGTACACGGTGGCCAGCCACAGCGACGGCCGGTGGAACGGGGTCGCCATTCTGTCCCGGGTCGGTCTTGCCGACGTCACCGTCGGGTTCCCCGGCGAGCCCGGCTTCCCCGAGCCGGAGGCCCGCGCGATCTCGGCCACCTGCGGCGGGCTGCGGGTCTGGTCGGTGTACGTGCCGAACGGTCGCACGCCCGACGACCCGCACTACGCGTACAAGCTGGCCTGGTTGGCGGCGCTGCGGGACGCGCTGGACACCGAACTGACGAACCGCGCGCCGCTTGCCGTCTGCGGTGACTTCAACGTGGCACCCACCGACGACGACGTGTGGGACCCGGCGCTGTTCGTCAACTCCACCCACGTCACACCGCCCGAGCGGGCCGCCCTGGCGGCGCTGCGCGATCTCGGCCTCACCGACGTGGTGCCCACCCCGATGAAGGGCCCACACCCGTTCACCTACTGGGACTACCGGGCCGGCATGTTCCACCAGAACAAGGGCATGCGCATCGACCTGGTGTACGCCTCGGCCCCGCTGGCCCGCGCCGTCCGGTCGGCGTACGTGGACAGGGAGGCCCGCAAGGGCAAGGGCCCCTCGGACCACGCCCCCATCGTCGTCGACGCCGACCTCATCCCCACCGTCGAGTCCTTCTGAGCACCGCGCCGCGCCTGACCACGCCTCACCCCGCCCCAAGATCCGTGCAACTTCAGCGATGTTGCGGCCTCACCGCCTCGCGAGGCAGCGCTATCAGGGAAGTTGTAGGGATCATGAACACCTACCGGGACAGTGTTGGTTCGTGTGCGCCCGGCTAGGGTGAGGTCATGGCAGTTGTGAAGATCAACGCGATCGACGTTCCGCCCGGTGGCGGCGAGGAGTTGGAGAAGCGGTTCGCTGCCCGGGCCCGCGCGGTGGAGAACTCCCCCGGTTTCCTCGGTTTCGAACTGCTGCGCCCGGTGGCCGGCGAGAACCGCTACTTCGTCTACACCCGGTGGGAGACCGAGCAGGCGTACCAGGACTGGGCCGCCGGCCCCGCCCGAGCCGCCCACGCCACCCCGCCCGGCGCCGAGCGGCGGCCACCCGTCGCCTCCGGCGCCACCCTCCTCGAATTCGAGGTCGTGCAGCAGGTCCCCTGACCGACCGCCCACCACTGCTGGCTCGGAGCGGTTAGCGACAGGCAGGTCAGGAGGGGCGGGTGGTGGTGAGGGTGGCGAAGGCGATGACGTTGTCGGCGTAGCCGGTGCCACCGCCGAGCCAATCGCCGCCGCAGGTGATCAGCCGCAGGCCGGGCGGGCCCTCGTGGCCGTAGACCCGGTCGGCGGGCAGCCGGTCCTTCGGGAAGTGTTCCACCGAGTTCACGGTGAACACGGCCACCGAGTCGTCCTCCCGGGCCACCTCGACGGTGTCCCCCACCTTGAGCTTGCCCAGGTCGTAGAAGACCGACGGGCCGCTCTTGGTGTCCACGTGCCCGACGATGACCGCCGGCCCCGGATCCCCCGGCACCGGCCCACGGTCGTACCACCCGGTTTCCTCGTGCCGGCTCAGCGGCGGCACGGCGATCGAGCCGTCCGGTGCGTCGCCGACCGGCTTCACCGGCGCCGAGACGTCGATCGACGGGATCGACAGGCTCACCGGCCGCGCGGCGGTACGCCCGGCGGGTACCGCCGATGCCCCGCCGGAGCCGCGTTCACCGCCGGTGGCGGTCCAGTCGAGCGGACCGCCGACGGTGTGCCCGAGCCCGGCGCCGGTGGCGAACACGCCGGCCAGCACGAGCACCACCGCGAGCGGCAGCGACCACGGGCTGCGCCCGGAGCGTGCCGCGCGGCCGGATCCGCCGGCGCTGCGCGGTGCCCGACGCCGGTCGGTGAACGGTGCTGCGGCGCGAGCGCGCCGGGAGCCGATGTCCGGCACCGCCGCCCAGCCGTGCGGGCGCGGCATGGAACCGGAGCCCGTCACAAGGTCGCGAGGCACAGATCCGGAGCCCGCCGATCGGTCGCCGTAGGGCGGCGCGGAGCCGGGGCCCGCAGCCCGATCACCGTGACCCGGCGGGCGGCCAGGGTCCGCAGCCCGGTCGCGGTGGCGCGGTGGCGGGCTCGCCGAGGGTACGAACAGGTCGGGTCGATAGCTGGGGCGGGGTGGACTACCGGCGGGACGGGGGGTGCGGGCGGCGGTCATGGCGGCTCACCGTCGGCTACCGCGACGGCGGGTCGCGGTGACCCAGAGGACCATCCCGGTGACGGTCAGCGCCAGACCGCCGGGGAGCAGCAGATTGGCGGTGATGTTGCCGGCACCACCGCCGAAGCCGGTCGCCGGGCCTCGACTGGGCTTCATCTGGCGTACGACCTGGATCATGGTGGACGCGGTCTCGCCGCCCCGGCACTCCAGCTTGACCCGGTAGTTGCCGGGGAGCACCCGCTCCTTGACCATCGCGGTGCCGGTCAGCAGCCCGCGCTGCGGCTGCACGGCGACCCGGCCGAACGCGTCCGAGACGACGATGGCGCCCACCGAGTTGTCGTGGCAGCTGGCCCGCAGCCCGACCAGATGGCCCGGTTCCACCATGCTCGGCGAGACCTCCACGAACACGGTCGGGCCCGGCTGCGGTGCGCCCGCAGGCGCGCCGGGTTGCCCACCGCCGGGTTGCCCGGCGGCGACCGGCGCGACGGCGGCCCGCGCGGGTGACGCCACGGCCGGCGCCGCCGCGAGCAGCGGAGTGGCCAGGGTGAGCGCGAGCAACGAAGCGAAGGCTGCGACGGTACGCGGCGAAGCAGCGGAGAGCGCCGGACGAGTATGCGTGGCTGCTGACACGATGCCCCCTCCCGGTGCGCCGGTTGCGGTCGCCGGGCACTGCCGGACACCCGGTCCTGCCTTCCACCGATGATGGTCTCACCACCGGGCGTACATCACATCCGGTCTTGCGTGGTGCTCGCGTAGGCTCGGTTGGTGGTGACCTCCACCGACCCGACTCCCGCCGTCGCCGCGCCGCACCTGGCGCGGGCGATCCGTACCTACCACCCCCGGCGCGGCCGGATGAGCGGCCGGCAGGTGACGGCGTTGGACCAGCTCTGGCCGAGGTACGGGCTGCGCGTCGCCGACGCCGCCCCGTTCGACCCCGTCGGCCTGTTCGGCCGCCGGGCCCCACTGGTGGTCGAGATCGGATCCGGCATGGGCGATGCGACCGCCGAAATGGCCGCCGCCGACCCGGATCGAGATTATCTGGCGGTCGAGGTGCACACCCCGGGAATCGCGAACCTGCTGGACCTGATCCACCTTCGTGACCTGGGCAATGTCCGGATCGTCGAGGGCGACGTGATGGAGTTGCTCGATCTGCTGCCAGCCGCCTCGCTGGACGCGGTACACGTCTTCTTTCCGGACCCGTGGCCGAAGTCCCGCCACCACAAGCGGCGGCTGATCCAGCCGACGCATGTGGCGCGGTTGCGTTCCCGGTTGGCGGTCGGCGGCACGCTGCACTGCGCCACCGACTGGGCGGAGTACGCCGAGGCGATGCGGGCGACGCTGGACGCCGACCCTGGCCTGGTCAACGCCTACGACGGGTACGCTCCCCGGCCCGCGTACCGGCCGGTGACCCGGTTCGAGCGGCGGGCGCTGCGCGCCGGCCGCCCGGTCGCCGATCTGATCTACCGCCGCCGCTGAGGTGGCGCGCCGCCGGCCGGCCCGCGCGCCGGCTGCCCGGCTCTGCCCGGCTGGCCTCGATGACCGGTGCCCGGCCCGCCCCGGTTGGCGTCGCGGCGCGTGATCCAGGCACCATGGACCGGCCATGACACTCACCGCCGCGCTGCCGAAGACCGCCGACCCCGACACCCTCTACGACGCGTTCGCCAGTTGGGCGTCCGAGCGCGGCCTGGACCTCTACCCCCACCAGGAGGAGGCGGTCATCGAGATCGTCTCCGGGGCGAACGTGATCATGAATACCCCGACCGGCTCGGGCAAGAGCCTGGTCGCCATCGCCGCGCACTTCGCCGCCCTGGCCGACGACCGGACGACCTTCTACACCGCGCCGATCAAGGCGCTGGTGTCGGAGAAGTTCTTCGCGTTGTGTGAGGTCTTCGGTGCCGAGAACGTCGGGATGCTCACCGGCGACGCCAGCGTCAACGCCGACGCCCCGATCATCTGCTGCACCGCGGAGATCCTGGCCAACCTGGCGCTGCGCGAGGGCAGCCGGGCCGACGTCGGCCAGGTGGTCATGGACGAGTTCCACTTCTACGCCGAACCGGACCGGGGCTGGGCCTGGCAGGTGCCGCTGATCGAGCTGCCGCAGGCCCAGTTCGTGCTGATGTCGGCCACGCTTGGCGACACCACCCGGTTCGTCGACGACCTGACCCGGCGTACCGGCCGGGCGACCGCCGTCGTCCGCTCGGCCGAGCGGCCGGTCCCGCTGCTCTTCTCGTACGCGATGACGCCGCTGCACGAGACCCTCGAAGAGTTGCTGGAGACCAAGCAGGCCCCGGTGTACGTGGTGCACTTCACCCAGGCCGCCGCCCTGGAACGCGCCCAGGCGCTGATGAGCGTCAACGTCTGCACCCGGGCCGAGAAGGACCTGATCGCGGCGGCGATCGGCGGGTTCCGGTTCACCTCCGGCTTCGGCAAGACCCTGTCCCGGCTGGTCCGGCATGGCATCGGCGTGCACCACGCCGGGATGCTGCCCAAGTACCGCCGGCTGGTGGAGACCCTGGCCCAGGCCGGGCTGCTCAAGGTCATCTGCGGTACGGACACCCTCGGCGTCGGGATCAACGTGCCGATTCGCACGGTGCTGTTCACCGGCCTGTCCAAGTACGACGGGGTACGCACCCGGCTGCTCAAGGCCCGCGAGTTCCACCAGATCGCCGGCCGGGCCGGCCGGGCCGGATTCGACACCATCGGCCGGGTCGTCGTGCAGGCGCCCGAACACGTCATCGAGAACGAGAAGGCCCTCGCCAAGGCGGGCGACGACCCGAAGAAGCGGCGCAAGGTGGTCCGCAAGAAGCCGCCGGAGGGCTCCATCGGCTGGGGCAAGCCGACCTTCGACCGCCTGGTGGAGGCCGAACCGGAACCGCTCACCTCCAGCTTCCAGGTCAGCCACTCGATGCTGCTCAACGTCATCGGCCGCCCCGGTGACGCGTTCGTGGCCATGCGGCACCTGCTCACCGACAACCACGAGGACGCGGCGGCACAGCGCCGGCACATCCGCCGGGCCATCGCCATCTACCGGGCGTTGCGGGCCGGCGGCGTGGTCGAGGAGCTGCCCGAGCCGGACGAGACCGGTCGGCGGGTCCGGCTCACCGTCGACCTGCAACTCGACTTCGCGCTCAACCAGCCGCTGTCGCCCCTCGCGCTGGCCACCATCGAGCTGCTGGACAGCGAGTCGCCGTCGTACGCCCTGGATGTGCTGTCGGTGATCGAGTCGATCCTCGACGACCCGCGCCAGGTGCTCTCCGCGCAGCAGTTCAAGGCTCGCGGCGAGGCGGTCGCCGCGATGAAGGCGGAGGGCATCGAGTACGAGGCTCGGCTCGAACTGCTCGACGAGGTGACCTGGCCCAAGCCGCTCGCCGAGCTGCTGGAGAACGCCTACGAGATGTACCGGCGGGGGCACCCGTGGGTGGCCGACCACCAGCTCTCCCCCAAGTCCGTCGTGCGGGACATGTACGAGCGGGCGATGACCTTCACCGAGTACGTGCAGTTCTACGGGCTGTCCCGCTCGGAGGGGCTGGTGCTGCGCTACCTGGCCGACGCGTACAAGACGCTGCGGCAGACGGTGCCCGAGGAGGCCAAGACCGAGGAACTTGTCGACCTGATCGAGTGGCTGGGTGAGCTGGTCCGCCAGGTCGACTCCAGCCTCATCGACGAGTGGGAGCGGCTACGCAACCCGACCGACCTGCCCGAGGTGGCCGCCGCCCTGGACGACCGGCCGGCGGCGGTGACCCGCAACCCGCGGGCGTTCCGGGTGCTGGTGCGCAACGCCCTGTTCCGGCGAGTGGAGCTGGCCGCGCTGCGGCAGTGGGACGCGCTGGGCGAGCTGGACGCCGACTCCGGTTGGCCCGCCGACGCCTGGGCCGACGCGCTGGAGCCCTACTTCGAGTCGTACGACGGCATTGGAACCGGCCCGGACGCCCGCGGCCCGGCGCTGCTGATGATCGAACAGGGTCGGGAGCGCTGGACGGTGCGGCAGATTCTGGACGACCCGGAGGGCGACCACGACTGGGGCATCAGCGCCGAAGTCGACCTGGCCGCCTCCGACGAGGCGGGTGCCGCCGTCGTGCGGATCACCGACGTCGGCCAGCTCTGAAAATTTTCCTACGGGGGCCGTCCGGGATGCCCGGGCGGCCCCTTTCGTGCCCTGGGCGATGTCAGGGTCGTCGATTAGAATGTATGTACTAATTGAGTTCCTGACCTGGGAGGATGCTCGTGACCGCGACCGTCTCCGCCCCCCTCACGCCGTACGCCACCCTCCTCGGTTTCACCCGGTACGTCGACCGCACCGGCCCGACCAAGGCCAGCTTTGTCGGCGGCCTACGCCGACAGCGGGCGAGCCGTTCCGGGTTCAACCCGCACGGCCAGTTCGTCAAGGCACTCAAGGCCGACATCGCCTTCCACACCGGCGGCACCCACCTGACGCAGGTGGTCGACGTGGTCAAGCCCCGCTGGCGCCCGCTCTACCAGTCGCTCGTGCCCGGCGCGACGGCCTGGCTGCACTCGCTCGGCGAGCCCGCCGAGGTCGACCTGGCCCAGACCCGCGACGCGCTGGCCATGCTCGGCGACCTTCCAATCAAGATCAACCCCCACTTCGGCATCCGGTACGCCGACGGTCGCGCCGAGGCGGTACGCCTGCACTTCGACGAGGCCCCGCCCAGCGAGGAGGCGACCCTGGCGGCACTGCACCTGACCGCCCGTCACATGGACGCCGTGCTCCCGCACGCCGAGCCGGTCCTGGTAGACGTACGCCGGGGCATCACCCACCGGATGCCCGACAACGCCAGGCCCCACGAGATCGAAAGCTGGCTCGCCGGCGAGGCAGCCGCCTTCCGCGCCATCTGGTCCGCCGCCGCCTGACCCCAACCCGCCCCGCTCTGCCCCGCCCGTGCCATGCCATGCCGCCCGTGCCGTGCCATGCCTTGCCATGCCGCCCGTGCCGTGCCGTGCCGTGCCGTGCCGTGCCGCAGAAATATGAGCAACTTCGGGCAAAGTGTCGCCTCGACGCACCCAGAGGCAGCACTTTCCCCGAAGTTGCTTAAGCAGTCGCGCCCCGTCGGGGCGGGGCGGCGGGGTGGCGGGGTTATCCACAGGGGCGGCGGGGCGGCGGAGTTATCCACAGGGGCGGCGGGCAGTGCTTGCGGTCGTCCATCGTGGACGGCATGGCCAAATCCGCTCGGCGTCCACCGCAACTGCGCGGGCGCGTCTTCCGTGGTTCCCGTGCTGTGGCCCGAGGGCTACTGACCCGGGGCGAACTACGCAGCAGGGCGTGGCGACCAGTCTTCCGGGACGTGTACGCCGACGCACAGCTCACGATCTCGCACCGCACCCGATGCCTGGCCGCGGCGCGGTGGGTGCTCCCACCCGGGGCGGTGATCGCCGGTCGGAGCGCCGCCGCGCTGTTCGGTGTCGGGTTCATCGGGGACGCCGATCCGCTCGACATCCTCGTGCCCGCCGGTCTCCGCTTCGGGCCGGTCGCCGGTCTGGTGGTGCACACCGGCGAGGTCGCCGAGGCCGATGTGCTGTCGCACGCCGGCATGCCGGTCACCACGCCCTTACGGACTTGCTGGGATCTGGCTCAATGGCTCGGCGTCGAGGAGGCCGTGGTCCTGGTGGACCGGCTGCTCGGCCAACGACTGGTACGCGCCGAACAGTTGCGGGAGATGGCGGACCGGCGGCGCGGTGCCCGGGGCTGGAAACGCATGCTTCGGGTGACACAGCTGGCCGACCCGGGCGCGGAGTCGGCTCAGGAGTCGCGGCTGCGGGTGCGGATCGTGCTGGCCGGTGTTCGTCGGCCTGTCACCCAGTTCGTGGTAGAACGTGACGGCAGGTTCATCGCCCGGGTCGACCTCGCCTGGCCAGAGTTGAAGATCGCGGTTGAGTACGACGGGCTCTGGCACGACGATCCGCAGCAACTCCATCGCGACCGGCGACGCCTCAACCGCCTGCTCGGCGATGACTGGATCGTGTTGCACGTGACCGCCCAGCGGCTCCGCGAGGACTTCGACGGCTTCCTCGCCGAACTCCGCCAGGCAATACGCACCCGCACCCGCTGATCCCGCCACCCCACGCACAAGGGCAGACGGGCACAAGCGCAAACGGGCACAAGCGCAGACGGGCACAAGCGCAGACGGCAACACCGCCCGTGATCAGAGGTGCGAGCAGGGCACCCTAGTGGGGGGTGGGTGGGGTCAGGTCGGTGACGGGCACGACCTTCGGATCCTCGGGGTTGCCGACTATGACGCGTAAGGCCGGATAGCGGTCGGCCAGGAGCTGGCGGCAGGGGTCGCAGGGGGTGACGAGGGACCGGCCGCGGTCGCCGACGGTGACGATTGTCTCCAGCTCTGCCACGCCCTGCGTGGCGGCGGTGCCGAGCGCGACCGTCTCGGGGCAGGCCCCTCCCGTGGCGTGCACCACGTTGACTGCGGAGATCACCCGACCGTCGGCGGTACGCGCCGCCGTGGCGAGGGTGTGGGTGGCGCTGCGGCAACGCAGCTTCGCCACCGCGCTGGCGGCCTGCACCAGCGCCCGATCGGTGTCACGCATCGTCATCGGCGTCCCCGTGTCCCGCTCCCAGCCCGGCGCCCAACGATAGACCTCCCCCTCGACGGTGGCACGCCACCGCCCCCCTGGTACGCGCTGCGCGACATCGTCGGAAAGGGTCTACGTCGCCTGCCCGCTCTGCTTCAACCCACGCATCAGTTACCGGCCGCAGCCGTTGCGCCCGGTGAAGCAGAGCAAGGCCCGGTGGAGCAAGGCCCGGTGAAGCAGAGCGAGGCCCGGTAGAGCAAGGCCCGGTAGAGCCATGCCCCGGATAGAGCCAGGCCGGTGGAGCAAGGGCGGGTGGAGCAGAGCACGGGAGGTGCCTCGGCCAGCCGATCCGAGCATGCGGGGCACGGCGCGGGTAACCAGGAGGCGGACCGGCAATCGGCTGCCTATCCTTGGCCACGACATGCAGAATCCAGCCTCACCCGCCGCGACCGATCCCGTTCGGGAGTTGCAGCGTCGCCTCTCCCCGCTGATGTTCCGCGACCAGCGTCAGCTGCGCCGTCGACTCGACGGGCTGCGGAAGCTACGCGACCCGCAGCGACGCGAGTCGGTGCTGGCGGAGATCGTCGCCGAGACGGCTGCGGCGGAGGGTCGGCTGGAGCGGCGGAAAGCCGCGGTACCGAAGATCGTCTACCCGGCAAGTCTGCCGGTCAGCGACCGCAAGGATGACATCGCCGCGGCGATCCGCGATCACCAGGTGGTGATCGTGGCGGGCGAGACCGGTTCGGGCAAGACCACCCAGTTGCCGAAGATCTGCCTGGAGCTGGGGCGTGGCATCGGCGGCCTGATCGGGCACACCCAGCCCCGGCGGTTGGCGGCGCGTACGGTGGCCGACCGGATCGCCGAGGAGTTGGGGACCGAACTCGGTGACGTGGTCGGCTACAAGGTGCGCTTCACCGATCAGGTGGGCGAGAACAGCCTGGTCAAGCTGATGACCGACGGCATCCTGCTGGCTGAGTTGCAGACCGACCGGATGCTGCGCCAGTACGACACGTTGATCATCGACGAGGCGCACGAGCGCAGCCTCAACATCGACTTCATTCTCGGGTACCTTCGGCAGCTCCTGCCGCGCCGCCCCGACCTCAAGGTGATCATCACCTCGGCGACCATCGAGACCGACAGGTTCGCGCGGCATTTCGCCGGGCCACCGACCGCCGAGCATCCCGACGGCGAGCCGGCGCCGGTGGTGGAGGTCTCCGGCCGGACCTACCCGGTCGAGGTGCGCTACCGGCCACTGGTCGAGGTCGCCGACGGCGACGAGGAGGACACCGACGAGGAGAACGTCCGCGACCAGATCCAGGCGATCGGTGACGCGGTCGAGGAGCTGGCCGCCGAGGGGCCGGGCGACATCCTGGTCTTCCTCAGCGGTGAGCGGGAGATCCGGGACACCGCCGAGGCGCTGGGCAAGCTGGTGCAGCACCGGCGGCCCCTGCACAACACCGAGATCCTGCCGCTGTACGCCCGACTCAGCGTCGCCGAACAGCACCGGGTCTTCGCCCCGCACGGCGGGCGGCGGGTGGTGCTGGCCACGAACGTCGCGGAGACCTCGCTGACTGTGCCGGGCATCAAGTACGTGGTGGATCCCGGCACCGCCCGGATCTCCCGCTACTCGCAGCGGCTGAAGGTGCAGCGGCTGCCGATCGAGCCGATCTCCCAGGCCAGCGCCAACCAGCGCAAGGGCCGCTGCGGGCGTACCTCGGACGGCATCTGCATCCGGCTCTACGACGAGCAGGACTTCGCCTCCCGCCCCGAGTTCACCGATCCGGAGATCCTGCGGACCAACCTGGCCTCGGTCATCCTCCAGATGACCGCCATCGGGCTGGGCGACATCGCCGCGTTCCCGTTCATCGACCCGCCGGACCGCCGCAACATCACCGACGGCGTGAACCTGTTGCACGAGCTGGGCGCGATCGACCCGACCGAGACCGAGCCGAGCCGACGGCTCACGTCCCTCGGCCGGCGGCTGGCCCAGTTGCCGGTCGACCCCCGGCTGGCCCGGATGGTCCTGGAGGGCGAACGCAACGGCTGTGCCACCGAGGTGATGGTGATCGCCGCGGCCCTGTCGATCCAGGATCCACGCGAGCGGCCGGCGGAGAAGCAGGCCCAGGCCGACCAGGCGCACGCCCGGTTCGCCGACGCCGAATCCGACTTCGTCGCGTACCTCAACCTGTGGCGGTACCTGCGGGAGCAGCAGCGGGCACTTTCCTCAAGCGCGTTCCGGCGGATGTGTCGGGCCGAGTACCTCAACTACCTGCGGGTCCGGGAGTGGCAGGACATCGTCAGTCAGTTGCGCCAGGTGCTGCGTACCCCTGACGACCGGAACCGGGGACGGGGCCGGCGGGGCGGCGCGGACGCCGCGCCCGACGGCGGCGGCGGGCGACGTCAGGCCGGCGCGGACCTGCCGGAGGAGATCGACACACCGAAGGTGCACCAGTCGCTGCTGCCCGGCCTGCTGTCGCACGTCGGCCTCAAGGACGCGCAGAAGCACGAGTACCTGGGCGCGCGCGGGGCGAAGTTCGCCCTGTTCCCGGGCTCGGCGCTGTTCCGCAAGCCGCCCCGCTGGGTGATGGCCGCCGAGCTGGTGGAGACCTCCCGGCTCTGGGGGCGGGTGAACGGGCGAATCGAACCCGAGTGGGTCGAGCCGCTCGCCCAGCACCTGGTCAAACGCAGCTACAGCGAGCCGCACTGGGAGAAGAAGCAGGCGGCGGTGATGGCGTACGAGAAGGTCACCCTCTTCGGCGTCCCGCTGGTCACCTCCCGCAAGGTCAACTTCGGTCGGATCGACCCGACGCTGAGCCGGGAGTTGTTCATCCGGCACGCGCTGGTCGAGGGCGACTGGTCCACCCACCACCAGTTCTGGCGGGACAACCAGCGGCTGCTGACCGAGATCGAGGAGTTGGAGAACCGGGCCCGGCGCCGCGACATCCTGGTCGACGACGAGACGATCTTCCAGTTCTACGACGAACGCATCCCGGCCGACGTGGTCTCCGGTCGGCACTTCGACAGCTGGTGGAAGAAGACCCGTCGGGAGCGACCCGAGCTGCTCACCTTCACCCGGGAGCTGCTGGTCAACGCGGGCCGGGGCGGGCTGGACGAGGCCGACTACCCCGACGAGTGGCGGACCGAGGGGGTGGCGTTGCCGCTGACGTACACGTTCGACCCGGGTACGGCGACCGACGGCGTGACGGTGGACATTCCGCTGCCGTTGCTCAACCAGGTGCCCGCCGAGAGCTTCGACTGGCAGGTGCCGGGGCTGCGCGAGGAACTGGTCGTGGCGCTGATCCGGTCGCTGCCGAAGCCGGTACGGCGCAACTTCGTGCCGGTGCCCGACTACGCCCGCGCCGCGCTGGCCGCGATCACTCCCGGCGAGGAGCCGCTGCTGGACGCGCTGACCCGACAGCTGCGGCGGATGACCGGGGTGACCGTGCCGAGGGACGCCTGGGATCTGGGCAGGCTGCCGCCGCACCTGCGGGTCACTTTCCGGGTGCTCGGCGACGACGACAAACCGGTCGCCGAGGGCAAGGATCTGCCGGCCCTGCAACGTCAGCTCAAGGCGGAGGTACGCCAGGTGGTGGCCGCCGCCGCGCCGGAGGTGGCCCGATCGGGGCTGACCGGCTGGGAGATCGGTACGCTGCCGCGCACCATCGAGCAGGTACGGGCCGGGTACGCGGTGACCGCCTACCCGGCGCTTGTGGACGAGGGCGCCACGGTCGGCGTGAAGGTGTTCGACTCCCCGGCCGAGCAGGAGGCCGCCCACTGGGCCGGCACCCGTCGGCTGCTGCGGCTGACCGTGCCGTCCCCGGCGAAGTTCCTCCAGGGCCGGTTGACCAACGAGGCGAAGCTGGCGTTGTCCCGCAACCCGCACGGCGGGGTGCAGGCGTTGATCGAGGATGCGGCCGGCGCGGCGATCGACAAGCTGATCGCCGACGCGGGCGGGCCGGCCTGGGACGAGGCGGGTTTCGCCGCGCTGCGCGAGAAGGTCCGGGCCGAGTTGGTGGACACGGTGGTGGCGGTGATGGACCGGGTCCGGGCGGTGCTCGCCACCGCGTACGCGGTGCAGCAGCGCCTCGGCGCGACGCGGAACCTGGCCGTGGTGGCCGCCCTGGCCGACGTCCGCAACCAGCTCACCGGCCTCGTGCACGCCGGCTTCATCACCGAGGCCGGGTACGCCCGGCTGCCCGACCTGCTGCGCTACCTGACCGCGATCGAGCGTCGGCTGGACCGGCTGCCGGGCAACCCGGCGCGGGACAAGCAGCAGCAGGACCGCGTCGCGGTGGTGCAACGCGAGTACGACGACCTACTGGCCGCCCTACCCCCGGCGCGACGCTCGTCGCAGGCGGTGCGCCAGATCCGCTGGATGATCGAGGAGTTACGGGTCAGCATCTTCGCCCAGGCCCTCGGCACCCCCTACCCCGTCTCCGAACAACGCATCTACCGCGCCATGGACGACGCCGAAGGGCGCTGACCGATAACTGCAGGTCGTCGTGGCGATCCGGGATCGGTCGCGATCCGCTATGGTTTGCGATGCTGGTCGGCTGGCGACTGGCGAATGCCTGGAGGCCACGTGTTCCTGACGATAATCATGATTTGTTATGTCGTCGGTCTCGTGATGAGTGCCGTGGTGCTGTTCGCGGTCGCCGTGACGTCATTCGCCACCACCAGTGTGGTCGATCGGGTGCTCGCTGGCGTCTTCTCTGTCGGCACGGCCGCGTACGTCTGGCTCCTGGTCCGCGACGACGGCGCCGCAGGTGTGTTCTCCGTCTTCTTTGTGGCCGCGCTGTTTGTTCCCTGCTACGCGGGCTACAAGCTGTACAAAGGATTTCGGCACCGGGAGCGGCTCCGGATGGAGCGAGAATCGGGCAAGCGAGCGGTGGCAGCAGCCGAGGACTGGCGTGCCGTGCGTCGCTGGTAGCCCGACGCGGATCGCCACAACGCTCGCCGTCGCGAACGCCTAGGGCAGGGGTTCGACGCCGGGCGGGAGCTGGGCGGTGGCGGTGGCGGTGTGCACGTAGTCGAGCAGGATGCGGCGTAGTTCTCGGCCGGCGTGGGTGGGCACCGCGTCGCGGCGGCGGGCCACGGCGATGGTGCGGCGTACGCCCGGAGGAGCGAGCCGGGTGACGCGGATGCCGGTCCGGCGGGCCACCACCATGCCGGGGACCACGGCGATGCCCAGCCCGGCCTCGACGAAACTGAGCACCGCGTCCATCTCCCCGCCGTCCACCGACAGGATCGGTTCGAAGCCGGCGGCCCGGCACGCC
The DNA here is from genome assembly GCF_018070435.1 of Micromonospora sp. C51. NCBI lineage: Bacteria > Bacillati > Actinomycetota > Actinomycetes > Micromonosporales > Micromonosporaceae > Micromonospora > Micromonospora sp. C51. Next base: position 97,113 of record NZ_JAGPXQ010000003.1, read on the forward strand.
TGGAGGGTGGCGTCGCGCAGGTCGTAGCCCTCGCGGAACATCACCAGGGGCTGGTCGCGCAGGTCGGTGATGCGCAGGTCGGCACCGGGCGTGGCGGTGGGCACCGGGTCGACCGAGGCGACCACCAGGCTCTCGGTGAGGATCGGGTCGGCCCGCAGGCCGGGATCGGTGCCCTGGGCAGGCATGATGATCAGCGCGAGGTCGAGGTCGCCCCGGAGCAGGTCACGGACGAGATCCTGCGAGCCGCCCTCCTCCATTCGCAGGTCGACGGTCGGGTGGGCGTCGCGGAACCGGCGGAGCACCGGCGGGGCGAGGGAGGTGGCGAGGCTGGGGGTGGCCCCGAGGCGTACCCGGCCACGTCGCAGGCCGACCAGTTCCTGCACCTCCCGGGTGGCGGTCTCGACGTCGGCCAGGATCCGCTTGGCCAACGGCAGCAGCACCTCCCCCGCTGCGGTAAGCGTTATGTTGCCCCTTACCCGCTCGAACAGTGGCGCGCCGAGGGTGTCCTCCAACGCGTGAATTTGCTTACTCAATGAGGGCTGGGTGATGCCCACGACGTCGGCCGCCTGGGTGAAATGTCGTACTTCAGCCACTGCGACGAAGTACTTCAGCTGATGGAGCTGCATCTACATAGCTTATGGCTATCAAGACTGCGGTGTCGATGCATTGGACGACTGATCGAAGTGCTCCTAGCGTCGGTCGAGTGGTAGTCACGACGAGAACCCGGTCGCCCATCCGATCCAATGTCGGCCTCAAGGCCGTCATGGCGGTGACGGGCATCCTGCTGGTGCTGTTCCTCATCGCCCACATGCTGGGCAACCTGAAGATCTTCTCGGGCGCGTCCTCGTTCGACCACTACGCGCACTGGTTGCGCGAGATCGGCGTTCCGCTGCTGCCCAGCGCCGGGTTCCTGTGGATCCAACGGGTCGGCCTGCTGGCGGCGGTGCTGCTGCACATCTGGGCCGCCACGGTACTGGCGCTGCGCGCCCGCGCCGCCCGCCCGGTGCGCTACGCCCACCGCAAGAAGGTCCGGGGCAGCTACGCCGCCCGGACCATGCGGTGGGGCGGCGTGATCATCCTGCTCTTCGTGATCTACCACATCCTCGACCTGACCACCGGCACGCTGAACCCGGTCGGCGACCCGTCCCGGCCGTACGCGAACGTGGTCGCCGACTTCGCCCCGGAACGCTGGTACGTCACGGCCTTCTACACGCTGGCGATCGTCGCGCTCGGCTTCCACCTTCGGCACGGCGTGTTCAGCGCACTGCGCAGCCTGGGCCAGCAGACCCCGCGCGGCGAGCAGCGGGCCCGGGCGGTGGCGCTGGTCTTCGCGGTCGCGCTCTGCGCCGGCTACCTCGTGGTCCCGTTCGCCGTACTCACCGGATTGGTGTCCTGACCATGGATCTGTTCACCGAGGGCGACCCGATCGCCGACACCAGGGCTCCCGACGGGCCGATCGAGACCCGCTGGGAACGTCGCCGCTTCGAGGCGAAGCTGGTCAACCCGGCCAACCGCCGCAAGATGACCGTGATCGTGGTCGGCACCGGCCTGGCCGGTGGCTCCGCCGCGGCCACGCTCGCCGAGCAGGGCTACCGGGTCAAGTCGTACTGCTACCAGGACAGCCCCCGCCGGGCGCACTCGATCGCCGCGCAGGGCGGCATCAACGCCGCCAAGAACTACCGCAACGACGGCGACTCGGTGCACCGGCTCTTCTACGACACCGTCAAGGGCGGTGACTTCCGCTCCCGCGAGTCGAACGTGCACCGGCTGGCCGAGGTCTCGGTCAACATCATCGACCAGTGCGTCGCCCAGGGCGTGCCCTTCGCCCGCGAGTACGGCGGTCTGCTCGACACCCGTTCGTTCGGTGGCGCGCAGGTGCAGCGCACCTTCTACGCCCGGGGCCAGACGGGCCAGCAGTTGCTGCTCGGCGCGTACCAGGCGTTGGAGCGGCAGATCGGCCTGGGCAACGTGGAGATGAACGCCCGGCACGAGATGCTGGAGCTGATCGTCGTCGACGGCAAGGCCCGGGGCATCGTGGTCCGGGACATGGTCACCGGCGAGATCACCACGGAGTTCGCCGACGCGGTGGTGCTCGCCTCCGGCGGCTACGGCAACGTCTTCTACCTCTCCACCAACGCCAAGGGCTGCAACGTCACGGCCACCTGGCGGGCGCACCGCAAGGGCGCGTACTTCGCCAACCCCTGCTACACCCAGATCCACCCGACCTGCATCCCGGTCTCCGGCGACCACCAGTCGAAGCTGACCCTGATGAGCGAGTCGCTGCGCAACGACGGCCGGGTCTGGGTGCCGAAGGCCAAGGACGACGACCGGGCCCCCCGCGACATCCCCGAGGACGAGCGCGACTACTACCTGGAGCGCATCTACCCGTCCTTCGGCAACCTGGTGCCCCGCGACATCGCCTCCCGCGCCGCGAAGAACGTCTGCGACGAGGGCCGGGGCGTTGGCCCGACGAAGCTCGGGGTCTACCTCGACTTCGCCGACGCCATCGACCGGCTCGGCCGCAAGGCCATCGAGGCCAAGTACGGCAACCTCTTCGAGATGTACGAGCGGATCACCGGCGAGGACCCGTACGAGGTGCCGATGCGGATATACCCCGCGGTGCACTACACGATGGGCGGCCTGTGGGTGGACTACGACCTCCAGTCGACCATCCCCGGCCTGTTCGTCATCGGTGAGGCGAACTTCTCCGACCACGGCGCGAACCGGCTCGGCGCCTCAGCCCTGATGCAGGGCCTGGCCGACGGGTACTTCGTGCTGCCCAACACGGTCGCCAACTATCTCGCCGCCGGCCCGTTCGAGAAGGTCGACGCGACCCACCCGGCGGCCGTCGAGGCCCGTCGCGACGTGGAGGACCGCATCCAGCGGCTCCTCGCGATCGACGGTGACCGGACGGTGGACTCGTTCCACCGCGAGCTGGGCCAGATCATGTGGGAGCACTGCGGCATGGAGCGCTCCGAGGCCGGGCTGCGCAAGGCGATCGACGAGATCCGCGCCCTGCGGGACCAGTTCTGGCAGCGGGTCCGGGTGCCGGGCAACGGCGAGGGGCTCAACCAGTCGCTGGAGAAGGCCGGCCGGGTCGCCGACTTCTTCGAGCTGGCCGAGCTGATGTGCATCGACGCCCTGCATCGCGAGGAGTCCTGCGGCGGCCACTTCCGCGCCGAGCACCAGACGCCCGAGGGCGAGGCCCAGCGCGACGACGACCGGTTCGCGTACGTGGCGGCCTGGGAGTTCACCGCCACGGGTGAGCCCTCGGTGCTGCACAAGGAAGACCTGAACTTCGAATACGTCCACCCCACGCAGCGGAGCTACAAGTGAACCTGACCCTGCGCATCTGGCGCCAGTCCGGCCCCCAGGACAAGGGTCGGATGGTGAAGTACCAGGTCGACGACGTCTCCCCGGACATGTCGTTCCTGGAGATGCTCGACGTGCTCAACGAGCGGCTCATCCTCGCCGGTGAGGAGCCGGTCGCCTTCGACCACGACTGCCGTGAGGGCATCTGCGGCATGTGCGGCCTCATGATCAACGGCGACGCGCACGGTCCGCAGCGCGGCACCACCGCCTGCCAGCTGCACATGCGGCAGTTCAAAGACGGCGACACCATCGACATCGAGCCGTGGCGGGCCCGGGCCTTCCCGGTCATCAAGGACCTGGTGGTCAACCGCAACGCCTTCGACACGATCATCGCCGCTGGCGGGTACGTCACCGCGCCCACCGGCAGCGCGCCGGAGGCGCACTCCGTACCGGTGGCCAAGGCCGACGCCGACGCCGCCTTCGAGTCCGCCGCCTGCATCGGCTGCGGCGCCTGCGTGGCCGCCTGCCCGAACGGCTCCGGCATGCTGTTCACCGCGGCCAAGGTCACCCAGCTCTCGCTACTCCCCCAGGGCCAGCCGGAGCGCCACACCCGGGTGATCGGCATGGTCGACGCGCACGACGAGGCCGGTTTCGGCGGCTGCACCAACGCCGGCGAGTGCACGGTGGTCTGCCCGAAGGGCATCCCGCTGACCACCATCGGCCGCCTCAACCGCGACTACCTGGCCGCCACCACCCGCCACGCCGACACCCCCGGCACCTGACCACCCCACCCCCACCCCCACCCACCTGCTCCGTTGATCATGAGGTTGGCGGCAGTTTGAAGATCAACGACTGCCGCCAACCTCATGATCAACCTTGCGAGTGGGGGCGGGGGTGGGGGTGGTCGGTTAGGGGGCGTTGGTGGGGGTAGTGGGTGAGCTAGGGGGACGGCGGCGAGGTAGGAGGGGGCGGCATGCGGGCACTGACGTGGCAGGGCAAGCGGGACGTACGGGTCGAGGACGTGCCCGACCCGAGGATCGAGGAGCCGACCGACGCGATCGTACGGATCACCTCCACCGCCATCTGCGGCTCCGACCTGCACCTGTACGAAGTCCTCGGGCCCTACCTCAAGCCGGGTGACATCCTCGGCCACGAACCGATGGGCATCGTCGAGGAGGTCGGGCCCGGGGTGACCCGGCTCAAGCCCGGCGACCGGGTGGTGGTGCCGTTCAACATCTCCTGCGGATCCTGCTGGATGTGCCAGCGGCAGCTCTACGCCCAGTGCGAGACCACCCAGGTCACCGCCGAAGGCAAGGGTGCCGCGCTGTTCGGCTACACCTCCCTCTACGGGGCGGTGCCCGGCGGGCAGGCCCAGTTCCTCCGCGTCCCGTACGCCGAGTTCGGCCCGATCACGGTGCCGGCCGAGGGTCCGGACGAGCGCTGGCTCTACCTCTCCGACATCCTGCCGACCGCCTGGCAGGCCGTGAAGTACGCCGACACCCCGCGCGGCGGCACCCTGGCGGTCTTCGGCCTGGGGCCGGTCGGCCAGTTCTGCGCCCGCATCGGCCGCCACCTCGGCGCGGACCGGGTGATCGGCCTCGACCTGGTGCCGGAGCGGCTGGAGATGGCCCGCCGGCACGGTGTGGAGGTGCTCGACATCTCCCAGCTCGATGACGTGCCCGGCACGTTGATCGACCTGGTGGACGGCCGCGGGCCGGACGCCGTGATCGACGCGGTCGGGATGGAGTCGCACGGCGCGCCGCTGGGCAAGCTCGGCCAGGCCGCCGCCGGGCTGCTGCCGGACAAGCTCGCCCAGCCGATGATCGACAAGGTCGGGATCGACCGGCTGGTCGCGCTCAAGGCGGCGCTCAAGGCCGTCCGGCGCGGCGGCACCGTCTCCATCTCCGGGGTGTACGGCGGCGAGGTCGACCCGTTGCCGCTGATGGAGATGTTCGACCGGGGCATCCAGGTGCGGATGGGTCAGTGCCACGTGCGGCGCTGGACCGACGAGATCATCCCGCTGCTCACCGACGAGGACCCGCTCGGCGTGACCGACCTGCGTACCCACCGGCTGCCGCTGGAGCAGGCGCCGCAGGCGTACGAGATGTTCCAGAAGAAGCAGGACGGCTGCGTGAAGGTCGTTCTCGCCCCGTGAGCCCATCGACGGGATCACCTACGTCGATCCTTCGGCCTAGGGTGTGTCGTGGACACACCAGGGGACCGATGGGAGAGACGAGTGACCATCCGGATGGACCGCAGGACCGCGCTCGGCCTGGGCACCGTGGCGACGGCCGGCGCCGTGTTCGGCACCGCGATGCCCGCCGCCGCTGACCCCACCGAGCAGGCGGGCACGGGTGGCGGGTCGGGCAGTGATCGCCAGCGGCTCGCCGCCCGGATCGCCGCCGCCTTTGAACGGGTGAGCAGCCGGGCCGGCGGGAACTGGCAGGCGTACGTCAGCCTGGCCAGCCCGGACGGGCCGTTGGTCGCGGTGGACGAGTCGGCGGACCTGCGGATCGAGGCGTACAGCGTCAACAAGATCGCCGTGGCGGTCGCGGTGCTGGACAAGGTCGACCGGGGCCTGCTCACCCTCGACCACCAGGTGGAGGTGACCGAGGCGATCGTGGTGACCGGCGGGGACGGCATCTTCAGCCTGGACGGCGCCTACCCCAGCCTGGTCACCGTCGGCCACGTCCTGGCGAACCTGCTGACCGTCTCCGACGACACCGCGGTACGGCTCTGCGGGCTGGTCTGCCCGGCCGCCGAGGTCAACCAGATCCTGGTCGCCAAGGGCTTCCCGAACACCCAGGTGCAGCCGGTGGCCAACCCGAACCGCTTCTTCCTGGGCACCAGCACCCCACGGGAGACGCACGACCTGCTGCGGGCGCTGGTCGCCGGCACCCTGCTCTCCCCCGCCTCGACCGATCGAGTGCTGCGGCTGCTGCGCTCGCCGGTGGCCTTCACCGACGGGGTACGCCGCGAGATGTCCTCCGCCGAACGGGCCCGCGTCGCCACCAAGGCCGGCTGGTTCGTCGACGCCCGGCACGAAGCGGGAGTGATCTTCGACACTGCGGGTGCGCCACTTGTGACGTACGCACTCTTCGCCGACGGGCAGGCCGGCGCGGACGACTTCGGCGCCACCCACCCCGCCGTGCAGGCACGGGCCCGGTGGGGCCGGCGGGTCATGGACCTGACCGCCGGTTTCGGTGGCACCGGCACCACCCACCGCGAGCACACGTACCGCCCCAGCAACGGCGGCTGAACCCGGCCGGTGACGGCTACCGTGGACCTCGGGATCAACCGAGGGGGGACCATGCGGGCGCCGAACAAGCCGAGCGGACGTACGACCGGTCGGCGGATCACCGGGTCGGTGGCGGGCCTGGCCGCGTTGGCCGGGCTCGCCGGAGCGGCCTGGGCCGCGCGGAACGTGCCGGCCGCGATCGGCGGCCGGCTGGCCGGCGCCCGCGCCGAACGGGCGGCCCGGTCACCGCAGTTCCGGGACGGCGTCTTCCACAACCGGACGGACACCCGCACGATGGTGCCCGTCAGCGACCGCAACCTGTTCCGGGAACTGCTCTTCGGCAAGCAGAAGCGTCGGCCGGGCGCACCCGTGCCGCTGCTGCGACCGGCCGCCCAGACCGGGATCGACCCGGCGCGCGAGCTGAACATCGTCTGGTACGGCCACGCCTCCGCCCTGATCGAGATCGAGGGCAAGCGGGTGCTGCTGGACCCGGTGTGGAGCGACAGGTGCTCCCCGTCGACGGCGGTCGGCCCGCGCCGACTGCACGAGCCCCCGGTACGCCTCGACGAACTGCCCCGAATCGACGCGATCCTGATCTCGCACGACCACTACGACCATCTCGACATGGGCACGGTGCGGGAGCTGACCGCCCGGCAGTCGGCGCCGTTCCTGGTGCCGCTCGGGGTCGGTGCCCACCTGGACCGCTGGGGGGTACCGGCGGAGCGAATCATCGAGTTGGACTGGTCGCAGACCCACCGGGTGGCCGGGCTGGAGATCACCTGCACCGCCGCCCAGCACTTCTCCGGCCGGGGCCTGCGCCGCAACGGCACGCTGTGGAGTTCCTGGGTGGTGGCCGGCCAGCAGCGCCGCGTCTACTACACCGGAGACTCCGGCTACTTCGGCGGGTACGCCGAGATCGGCACCGCGCACGGGCCGTTCGACGTGACGCTGATGCAGATCGGCGCGTACGACCGGGCCTGGCCGGGCATCCACATGTTCCCGGAGGAGGCGGTCGCCGCCCACCTGGACCTGCGCGGTGGGCTGTTCATTCCGGTGCACTGGGCCACGTTCAACCTCGCCCTGCACGACTGGTCCGAGCCGGTGGACCGGCTCTGGGCCGAGGCGAAGGCCCGCGACGTGCGACTGGCCGTGCCGCGCCCCGGCGAGCGGGTGGTGGTCGACGACCCACCGCCGGTCGACGGCTGGTGGCAGGCCATCGCCTGAGCCGCCGACGGCCTGGGGTTACCGAGCCCCGGCCCGACTCAGAGGACAAAGGCGTCGGTCCAGAGGGCGCCGGAGCGGCCGGAGAGCGCGTCCAGCATCGCCACCGCCTGACCGTCGGTGAGCTGGGCGACGAAGTCCACGATGGCCCGGCCGCGCGCCTTGCCGAGCCGGTCCGGGGTACGCGGATGCAGTTCCGCCTCGGCCAACTCCACCAGGTCGTGCAGCCGCCGCGGCAGCCGGGACTCCTCCTCCGGATCCAGCAGCCACTCGCGCAGCGCGTCGACCAGGGTGTCGAGCAGCCGGGCCTGCCCCCGCTGGTGCAACGCCAGGTCGGGACGGGCCAGCACGAATCGGTGGTGGACGAACTTGAGCACCTGCACCTCGTGCCACTGGGCCGGGGCCAGCAGCACGTGCCCGGAGCGTACGGCGGGCTGCTCGACCACGGTGATCGCGTCCACGAAACGGGTGGTCCACCGGGCGGAGAAGCGGGCCACGTACTGCTCCGCCTCGATCGAACCGTCGAACGGCAGCGCGAGCAGCCCCTCGACCAGTTCCTCCCGGACGTGCTCGACGGCGGCGGCGAACGCCTCGTCGTCGGCGATCCAGGCGTCCTTGTGGTGCAGTTGACGGCGCAGCCGCTCGATCGACGAGCCCGGCCGGCGGGCCGAGGTGGCCAGCGCGGAGTCGGTGATCGCCCGCAGATGACCGCCCTCGCGCTGCCAGGCCATCAGCTCGGCGGCGACCGCGCCCTGCTGAAGCACCCCGACCCGGTAGAAGTCCTCCACGTCGTGGATGGCGTACGCGATGTCGTCGGCGGTGTCCATCACCGACGCCTCGACGGTCTGCTGCCAGTCGGCGATCCGGCCGGCGAACGGTGCCCGCGCCTGCCGCAGGTCGTCCAGTTCCGTGCGGTACGCCCCGAACTTCAGCGAGCCGCTGTCCGGGTCGTCGGGCGGCGGGGTCGCGCCGCGCGGCGGCGGATCCATCGTCCGGGGGTGCGGGTCGGGGTGGTCCAGCCGGGTCCACGGGTACTTCAGCATCGCCGCCCGCACCGCGGCGGTCAGGTCCAGGCCGGTGGTCGCCGCGCCCCGGATCTCGGTCGAGGTGACGATCCGGTACGACTGGGCGTTGCCCTCGAACCCGTCGGTCAGGCCGAGCCGGTGCCGGGCCAGCCGGTCCAGCACCCGCTCCCCCAGGTGCCCGAAGGGCGGGTGCCCGAGGTCGTGGGCGAGCGCGGCGGCCTCCACCACGTCCGGGTCGCAGCCGCCGAGCTTCTCCACCAGGTCGCGTTGGTGGTCGTCGGCGGTGAGCCGCTCGGCGATCGCCCGGGCCACCTGGGCGACCTTCAGGCTGTGGGTCAGCCGGTTGTGCACCAGCAGCCCGGACCCGCCCGGGCTGACCACCTGGGTGACGCCGCCGAGCCGGGTGAAGAACGGCGAGCCGACGATGCGGTCCCGGTCGGCCCGGAACGGGCTGGTCGCCAGGTCGCCGAGGGCCCGCGCGCTGCCGCCGAAGAGTCGGCGCGCCCGGGGGTCCACAGGTGGTTCCATGATCGCCACGGTAGCCCGGCAGAATGCACCACGGAACCCACACCCGAAGCCGGAGCGACATCGTGACCCTCTCTGTTCATCAGCGGATCGCCGAGGAACTCGGCGTCGCCGAGCGCCAGGTACGCGCGGCCGTGGAGCTGCTCGACGGTGGTGCCACCGTGCCGTTCATCGCGCGGTACCGGAAGGAGGCCACCGGCCTGCTCGACGACACCCAACTGCGCACGCTTGAGGAGCGCCTGCGGTACCTGCGCGAGCTGGACGAGCGGCGCGCGGCGGTGCTGGAGTCCATCCGTTCCCAGGGCAAGCTCGACGAGGCCCTGGAAGCACAGATCATGGCGGCCGACTCGAAGTCCCGCCTGGAGGACATCTACCTGCCGTACAAGCCGAAGCGACGGACCCGGGCACAGATCGCCCGCGAGGCCGGCCTGGAACCCCTGGCCGACACGCTGCTCGGTGACCCGTCGGTGGAGCCGCGCTGGACGGGGCGCGGGCCATCCTGATCGAGCGGTTCGCCGAGGACGCCGACCTGATCGGCACGCTGCGCGAGCAGATGTGGTCGCGGGGCCGGCTGGTGTCCCGGGTACGCGAGGGACAGGAGAGCGCCGGCGCGAAGTTCGCCGACTACTTCGACTTCGCCGAGCCGTACCCGAAGCTGCCCTCGCACCGCATCCTGGCCATGTTCCGGGGCGAGAAGGAGGGCGTACTCGACCTGACCATGGACCCGGAGGCCGAGGGCGACGCCGACGCGGTGGTGACCGGGCCGACCCGCTATGAGGCCGCCATCGCCGGCCGGTTCGGGGTGAGTGACCAGGGGCGGCCCGCCGACCGGTGGCTGGCCGACACGGTGCGCTGGGCCTGGCGAACCCGGATCCTCATCCACCTCGGCGCGGACCTGCGGATGCGACTCTGGCAGGCGGCCGAGGAGGAGGCCGTCCGGGTCTTCGCCACCAACCTGCGGGACCTGCTGCTGGCCGCGCCGGCCGGTGCCCGGCCCACCATGGGGTTGGACCCGGGCCTGCGGACCGGGGTGAAGGTGGCAGTGGTGGACGCGACCGGCAAGGTGGTCGCCACCGACACGATCTACCCGCACGAGCCGCGCCGGCAGTGGGACGCCTCGCTGCACACCCTCGCCACGCTGGCCGCCGCGCACGGGGTCGAGCTGGTCGCCATCGGCAACGGCACCGCCAGCCGGGAGACCGACAAGCTGGCCGGTGACCTGATCAAGCGGCACCCGGAGCTGAAGCTGACAAAGGTGGTGGTCTCCGAGGCCGGCGCGTCGGTCTACTCCGCCTCCGCGTACGCCGCCCAGGAACTGCCCGGGCTGGACGTCTCGCTGCGCGGCGCGGTCTCCATCGCCCGCCGCCTGCAGGACCCGCTCGCCGAGCTGGTGAAGATCGACCCGCGCTCCATCGGCGTCGGGCAGTACCAGCACGACCTGTCCGAGGTGAAGCTCTCCCGGTCGTTGGACGCGGTGGTGGAGGACTGTGTCAACGGCGTCGGCGTGGACGTCAACACCGCCTCAGCGCCGCTGCTGACCCGGGTCTCCGGCATCGGTGCCGGGCTGGCCGAGAACATCGTGCTGCACCGGGACGCCAACGGCCCGTTCCGCACCCGGGCCGAGCTGAAGAAGGTCGCCCGGCTCGGCCCGAAGGCGTTCGAGCAGTGCGCCGGCTTCCTGCGCATCCCCGACGGCGACGACCCGCTGGACTCGTCAAGCGTGCACCCCGAGGCGTACCCGGTGGTCCGCCGGATCCTGGCCAGCACCGGCCAGGACCTGCGCTCGGTCATCGGCAAGTCTTCGATCCTGCGTGGCCTGCGCGCGACCGACTTCGTCGACGACACGTTCGGCCTGCCCACCGTCACCGACATCCTCGCCGAGTTGGAGAAGCCGGGCCGCGACCCACGACCCGAGTTCAAGACGGCGACCTTCGTCGAGGGTGTGGAGAAGATCAGTGATCTCGTGCCCGGGATGGTGCTGGAGGGTGTCGTCACAAACGTGGCGGCGTTCGGCGCGTTCGTGGACGTCGGCGTGCACCAGGACGGCCTGGTGCACGTGTCGGCGATGTCCCGCACCTTCGTGAAGGACCCCCGCGACGTGGTGAAGTCCGGCGACGTGGTGAAGGTCAAGGTGCTGGACGTCGACGTGCCGCGCAAGCGCATCTCGCTGACCCTGCGCCTGGACGACGAGTCCGAGCCCGGTGCCGGACGTGGTGGCGGCCGGGACGGCGCGCGCCAGCAGGGCCCTGGCGGGCCGGCCGGGCAGGGCCGTGACGGGCGTACCGGACAGGGCCGCGACGGGCAGGGCCGGGGTGGCCAGGGTCGTGGCGGGAAGGGCGGCCAGGGACGGGGCGGACAGGTGCGCCAGGGCGGCGGCTCGGCCGCGCCCGCCGACGGTGCGATGGCCGACGCGCTGCGCCGCGCGGGCCTGCTCTAGAGCGAACCTCCCTCGCCAACGGCCGTGTCCGGCGGGACGCGTACCCAGTCGCGCCGGCCACGGCCGTCGGCACCAGCCGAGGCACACACCACCTCGCGCCCTTTGCTCTGCTTCAACGGACGCAACGATTTTGGCGCACCGCTGATGCGTGGGTTGAAGCAGAGCAAAGGGTCTCGACCCGCACACCCGGGAGCCCGCCGAAGCCCCGGTGGCAACAGAGTGGGGAGCCCCGAAGGGCGGGTGGCGGGTGGCGTACCGTCGGGTCGTGGGGAGCGACGGCGGCGCGGAGTGGCGGGAGACGCGGCAGCAGGCGGTGCTGGCGCACGCGGCGGCCGCGCAGCGACGCCGGGAAGCCGAGCAGGCGGAGGCGGCGGCGCTGGTCAGCGCGTTCGTCGCCGAGGCGCGGCGGCGCGGCCTGGCCACCACTCGACTTGTCGCCCGGTCGCATGACGGCCGGGCCCACTACCGGACGGGTCTGCACGGCTGGTACATCGACCGGGCGCACAGCCGGGCGGTCGACGTGGAGGGGCGCTTCCACCTGCTGACCGTGCCGCGCTCGCTGCGCGCCCGGCTCCTCGGTGCCGACCCGCAGCCCGACCCGGCCCCGCTGATCGTCGGCGAGGGTGCCCGGGACGGCGAGTCGCTACCACTGCGGATCATGTTGCAGCGTCGGCTCGACGCGGGCGACGCAGACCTCTGACCAGCGGCTACGCGACACACCCGAGCTGACGCGGCACGCCGGGACGCGTGTCCTTTGCGTGTCCCCGCCGGTTGACGTGTCGGGATCCGTGTCGACTGTCGCTATTTTCCGATGTCACGAGCCGTCAGTCTGATACAACCCGTTTGTCTACTATGACCGGTTGACGTACGGAGGTCAGAACGGTGCCCGTATCCTCGGTGACCGCGCCGACGCGCCCGCCCCGGCCCGCGCGGCCGGACGACCCGGTCAAACGGCTGTTCGACGTGGTCGTCGCGACCGCGCTGCTGCTGTTGACCGCGCCGCTGATGGCGGCAGTCGCGGCGGCCGTCGCGGTGCGGCTGGGCCGACCGGTGCTGTTCCGGCAGTGCCGCATCGGGCGGGACGACCGACCGTTCGAGTTGATCAAATTTCGCACCATGCGGGCACCCGATTCGGCCCGGGGGCTGCTGACCGACGCCGACCGGCTCACCCCGCTCGGCCGCTGGCTGCGGGCCACCAGCCTGGACGAACTGCCGACGCTCTGGTGCGTGCTACGCGGTGACATGAGCATCGTCGGTCCCCGACCGCTGCTACCGGAGTATCTGAGCAGGTACTCCCCCACCCAGGCGCGACGGCACGAGGTCCGCCCGGGTATCACCGGGCTGGCCCAGGTACGCGGGCGCAACAGCCTCGACTGGGACGCCAAGTTCTCGCTCGACGTGGAGTACGTGACCAGCCGCAGCCTCCGCCTCGACCTGTCGATCCTGGCCGCCACCGTCGGCACGGTGCTGCGCCGGGACGGCATCTCGGCCGACGGCAACGCCACCATGCCCGAGTTCCTCGGGAGCCGACGATGACCGACACCATTCTCCTGTCCTCGCCGGACATCGGGCCGTTGGAGGAGTCGTACCTGATCGCGGCGCTGCGCTCCGGCTGGGTGGCGCCGGTAGGTCCGGATCTCGACGCCTTCGAGCGGGAGGTCGCCGCCCGGGTGGGCACCCGGGGTGCGGTGGCGGTCAGTTCCGGCACCGCTGCGCTGCACCTGGCGCTGCTGGGGCTGGGCGTCGGCCCGGGCGACGTGGTGCTGGTACCCACACTGACCTTCGTCGCCACCGCCAACGCCGTCCGTTACACCAGGGCCCGGCCGGTCTTCGTCGACTGCGATCCGCGCACCGGCAACATCGACGTCGCGCTCGTCGCTGAACTGCTACATGATTTGCGCTCTCGTGGGGAGCGGATCGGCGCGGTGATCCCGGTCGACATGTTCGGCAGCTGCGCCGACTACACCGCGCTGCTGCCGATCTGCGCCGCCGCAGGCGTTCCGGTGATCGAGGATGCCGCGGAGGCGCTCGGCGCCACGCATCTCGGCCGGCCAGCCGGTTCCTTCGGCCGGGTGGGCGCCCTTTCCTTCAACGGAAACAAGATCATGACCACCTCCGGCGGTGGCATGCTCGTCGGCGACGACCTGACGCTGCTCGACCGGGCGCGGCACCTGTCCACCCAGGCACGCGAGCCGGTCCCCCACTATGAGCACCGGGAGACCGGTTACAACTACCGATTGAGCAACCTGCTCGCGGCGTTGGGCCGAGCCCAGCTGATTCGGCTGGACGGGATGATCGACCGCCGGCGGCGACTACGCGACCGGTACGCCAAACTTTTCGCCCCGGTGCCGGGGGCCGACCTGGTCGGCGCCGAGGACACCGGCTCGAACTGCTGGCTGACCAGCATCCGGGTGGACCCGCGCCGTTCCGGCTGGACCGTGGCGGACCTGGCCGCCCACCTGGCCGCCCGGCACATCGAGACCCGTCCGGTGTGGAAGCCGATGCATCTGCAACCGGCGTACGCCGACACGGAGAGCCAGCTCACCGGAGCCGCCGAGCGTCTCTACGCCGAGGGGTTGACCCTGCCCAGCGGCAGCGCTCTCACCGAACCGCAAGTCACTGCCGTGCTCTCGGCGATCGACGAGTTTCTGGTGGCACGGACCGGAGTCCCGGCGGCGTGACGGTACCCCTGGTCATCGTCGGCTGCGGCGGACACGGTCGGGAGGTCCTGACCGTCGCCCGCGCCGTGAACGCCGCTGCCCTCCTGCCCCGTTGGCAGGTGCTGGGCTTCGTCGACGACGGTCCGAACGAGGTGAACCTCAAGCGGGTGCAGCAGCTCGACGTGCCGTACCTCGGTGGCATGTCCTGGTTCGCCGAGGCACCCGCCGACACCCACCACGTCATCGGCGTCGGTGACCCACGGATCCGGCGTGCGGTAGCCGAACGGGTCGACAGGTACGGGATACCGGCGGCCAGTCTCGTGCACCCCGACGCCACGCTCGGCCCGGACCTGCGGCACGGCCCGGGTCTGGTCGTCTTTGCCGGGGCTCGGGTCACCACAAACGTCACTCTCGGGCGGCACGTGCATCTCAACCAGAACTGCACCGTCGGGCACGACTGCGAGCTGGCCGACCACGTGTCGGTGAATCCGCTGGCCGCGGTCTCCGGTGAGTGTCGGCTGGCGGAGGGCGTACTCGTCGGCACCACCGCCGCCGTGTTGCAGGGGTTGCGGGTGGGTCGGGACAGCACCGTCGGCGCGGGCGCCTGCGTGGTGCGTGACGTGCCCGACAGCGTCGTGGTCAAGGGCGTGCCGGCCCGCTGACCCGGTCCGGTCACCGGGACCGATGAGCCGGCTGGTCAGCAAGCCCGAAACGATACGTCATCAATCGCCGAAAAGCCTACAAAGCACTCATATGGCATGTAACAAGGACAGGAGCGCATTGCTCCTTCCGCTCGCCCCGGGCGGAAGTGGTCGACAGCACAGGAGCCGCAGATGCGGGACACACAGACCAGCCGGCACCCGGACCCGACGGCGCGCCGGAGCAGGATCCGATGGCGCACCCTGGCGTTTCTCGCCGTCGACGCCACGGCCTGGGTGGGTGGGTTCGTCGCTGCCGCCTGGACCCGCTACGAGTTCGCCCTGACCACCACCCAACTGACCCTTGCCGCCGGCAGTGGATTGATCGCCGCCGGGCTGCACGTGGCGGTGGCCGGGGCGCGCCGGGTGCGCTCGGGACGCCACCCGCTCGGCAGCCTCCAGGAGGTTCGCGGGCTGGCCGGAACCGTCCTCACCACCGTCGCGATCGTTCTGCTCGGCGTACTGCCGGCTCCGGAACGGCCGGTGCCGGCGAGCGCCCCGCTGGTCGGCAGCGCGCTCGCCCTGCTGTTCATGCTCGCCGTCCGGTTCGCCTACCGGCACCGGCGCGACCTGGCCCTGCGTCCGGACGTCCGCTCGTCGACCCCGGTGCTGCTGTTCGGGATGGGCGACGCCGGTCAGGGACTGCTTCGCGCGCTGCTCACCGACCCCCGCAGCCGCTACCGGCCCGTCGGAGCCCTCGACGACGACCCGGACAAGCGCAATCTCTGCGTCGACGGCATCCGGGTGCTGGGTGGGCGCGGTGACGTCGCCGAGGCGGTGCGCCGCACCGGCGCCACCACCCTGATCTTCTCGGTCGCCAACGCCGACGCCGCGCTCATCCGGCAGATCCGGGAGGCCACCCTGAACACCGGTGCGGCGTTCAAGGTGCTCCCGCCGGTACGCGACCTGGTGGACCACCGGATCACCGTCACCGACGTACGCGACGTCCGGATCAGCGACCTGCTCGGCCGCCGTCAGGTGGTCGCCGAGATGGGGGTACGGACCAACGGCCTCACCGGCCGGCGGATCCTGGTCACCGGCGCCGGCGGCTCCATCGGCTCCGAACTGTGCCGCCAGGTGATGAAGGCCGACCCGGGCGAGCTGATGATGCTCGACCGCGACGAGTCAGCGCTGCACGCCCTCCAGATGTCGCTCGACGGTCGCGCGATGCTGGATGGGCCCGAGCTGATCCTGGCCGACCTGCGCGACGACGAGGCGATCCGGCGGATAATCCGGGAACGCCGTCCGGAGATCATCTTCCACGCCGCGGCGCTCAAGCACCTCACCCTGCTCGAACGGCACCCGGGCGAGGCGGTGAAGACGAACGTGTGGGGCACCCTGTCCGTGCTGGACGCCTGTCAGGACGTGGCGAAGTTCGTGAACATCTCCACCGACAAGGCCGCCGACCCGATAAGTGTCCTGGGCTACTCCAAGCGGATCACCGAACGGCTGACCGCGCACGCCGCCTCACGCTTCCCCGGCACTTTCCTCAGTGTCCGCTTCGGCAACGTATTGAGCAGCCGTGGGTCGGTGGTGACCGCCTTCCAGCAGCAGATCGAGGCGGGCAACCCGCTCACCGTCACCCATCCAGAGGTGACCCGGTACCTGATGACCGTGCAGGAGGCGGTGCACCTGGTGCTCCAGGCCGCCGAGATCGGGCGCGACGGTGAGGCGTTGGTGCTCGACATGGGCGAACCGGTACGCATCGCCGACCTGGCCCGGCAGATGGCCGAGCAGGCCGGCAGCCACGTACCGATCGTCTACACCGGCCTGCGTCCGGGCGAGAAGCTGCACGAGGATCTGCTCGGCACCGGCGAGACCGACGCCCGCCCGCTGCACCCGCTGGTGTCGCACGTCGCGGTGCCCCCGCTCGATCCGCTGGAGGTCAGCGGCCTCGACCCGTTCGACGACCCGAACAAGGTCATCGCCGAACTTGCCCGCCTCTGTGTCCAACCGGCCAGTCGCCTCGGCGGCACCGTCCTGGGTGGCCTGCCGCTGCCTCGGTAACGGCCACCGAGCGGACAAGGGCTGGTGACCGGATCGGTCACCAGCCCTTGTGACACCCCTCAGCGGCGGATACCCGCCCAGTCGTGGTGCCGTCGCACGGTCGACAGGATGAAATTCACCACCAGTCGGGACGTCTCGGTGACCTGGTAATCGGCCGGACAGGGAACGCCAGCCACCGCCACCTGGTCGATCGCCACCCGGACGGCCTCGACGACCCCGTTGCGGTCGATCCCCGTCATGATGATGCCGCCGGCGTCGAGCGCCTCCGGACGCTCCATCGAGTCGCGCAGGGTCACCGCGGGAAAGCCGAGGATCGCGGCCTCCTCGCTGATCGTGCCGCTGTCGGAGAGGACACACCGAGCCTGGGTCTGGAGGCGTACGTAGTCGAAGAAACCGAACGGCTCGTGGAAGGCGATGCCGTCCAGGTCTGTCCCGTCGTCGGTCAGCGACTCCAGCCGTTTGCGGGTACGTGGATGGGTGGAGACCAGCACAGGCAGGCCCCACTCGGCGCGGGCGGCCCGCAGGCAGTCGAGCAACCGCCGCAGTCGGGCGGGATCGTCCACGTTCTCCTCCCGATGGGCACTGACCACGAAGTACCCCCCGGGCTCCAGCTCCAACTGGTGCAGAACTGGCGACGCCTCGATCTCGGGCCGGTAGTGGTCGAGCACCTCCCGCATCGGCGATCCGGTGTGCAGGATCCGTCGGGGGTGCAGTCCCTCGGCGAGCAGGTTGCGGCGAGCGTGCTCGCTGTAGACCAGATTGAAATCGGAGACGTGATCGACCAGGCGACGGTTGGTCTCCTCCGGCACGTTGAGGTCGAAACATCGGTTGCCCGCCTCCATGTGGTAGACCGGCACCCGCATCCGCCGCGCCATGACCGCCGCGATGGCGCTGTTGGTGTCGCCGAGTACGAGTAGCGCGTCCGGTCGCAGGTCACGAATCGCCTCTTCCACGCCGACAAGGACGCCGCCGAGCACCCGCCCGAGCGAGGACGTGTCCACTCGGAGGAAGCGGTCGGGTTCTCTGATCCTCATCTCCGCGAAGAAGACGTCGGACAACGAGCGGTCCCAGTTTTGTCCGGTATGGACGAGAACATGGTCGACCGTTCGGTCCAATCGCTCCGTGATCCGGGACAACCGGATGATCTCTGGTCGCGTTCCCACCACGGTCATGACCCGCGTCATCGCCTCACCCTTCGCACGGCCGGCTCCGACAATGGGCCGGCAACGGACCGAAGTTCAACGAATCTAACCAGCTACAGGTAACGTGAATTAAAGCGCGAGCGATCGTCATTTTATTGAAGTTCCGCTCAATTCATCAGTTGCGACCCACCGACAGTTGCGGGGCTGTATGGTCCGATTCGATGCGAATCACCCGCTGCCCCGAGGCAGCAGGTAAAGACGGGAGGAAATGTGGATTCCTCACTTTCGGGCCGCCATTTCTTGATCACTGGTGGCACCGGCTCCTTCGGGCAGACGATGGTCACCCGGTTGCTTGACGCCGGTGCCGCCGAAGTGCGCGTACTCAGCCGGGACGAGTCCAAGCAGGACGCCATGCGGCACCGGCTACGCGACGACCGGGTGCGCTACTACGTGGGGGACGTCCGAGACTTCGACAGCGTCCACAAGGCGGCCCGTGGCGTCGAGTTCGTCTTTCACGCCGCCGCACTGAAGCAGGTCCCGTCCTGCGAGTTCTTCCCGTTGGAGGCGGTCCGGACGAACGTGCTGGGCAGCGCCAACGTGGTCGACGCCTGCGAGCGCAACGGCATCGAGACGCTGGTGCTGCTGAGTACGGACAAGGCCGTCTACCCGGTCAACGCCATGGGGATGACCAAGGCCCTGATGGAGAAGGTCGCCCAGGCACACGCGCGGAACAACCCATCGGCACTGACGCGGGTCTGCTGCGTCCGCTACGGCAACGTGATGTACTCCCGGGGCTCGGTCATCCCGCTGTTCATCGAGCAGATTCGCAACGGTGTGGCGCCGACGGTGACCGAACCGAGCATGACCCGATTTCTCATGTCATTGGGCCAGTCCGTCGACCTGGTCGAGCACGCGTTCCGGCACGGCCAGCCCGGTGACATCTTCATCCGCAAGGCCGCCGCCTGCACCATTTCCGATCTAGCCACCGCGCTCTGCAATTTGTTCGGCGTCCCGGCGAAGTTCGAAGTGCTCGGCATCCGGCACGGCGAGAAGCTGTACGAGACGCTGGCCAGCCGCGAGGACCTGGCTCGGGCCGAGGACTTCGGCGACTTCCTGCGGGTGCCAATCGACAGCCGTGACCTCAACTACGCCCTGTACTTCGATGAGGGCGACACCCGCCAGGAGCATGTTGGCGACTACCACTCGCACAACGCTCGGCGGCTGGATGTACCCGAGGTCATGTCGCTGCTGCTGACCCTGCCGGAGGTCCGTGCGCAGTTGGACGAGGTCGGCCAGCCGACCGAATTCCGCAACACGTGACCGGGGCCGGGACGGTCGACCCGGCAGGCACCCGGGTCGCGTTGATCAGCCAGTTCTTCCCACCGGAGCCGGTGCCCATTCCCCTGGGTCTCACTCGCTGCCTACGCCGGCAGGGATTCGAGGTGGACGTGCTGACCGGGGTGCCCAACTATCCGACCGGCATCGTCCATGCGGGCTACCCTCACCGACGGCCCATGACCGATAACGTCGACGGCCTCCGGGTGCTGCGGACCCCGCTGCACCCGAGTCATGACCGGTCCACGGTCGGTCGTGCCGTGAACTACCTAAGCTGGGCGGCGTCCTCCACGCTGCTGGGCTCGTCGCTGCTGCGTACCGCCGATGTGGCGCTCGTCTACTCGTCGCCGGCCACGGCGGCGGCCGGTGCCCTGGCGGCCCGGCTGCGGTGGGGGATCCCGTACGTGCTGATGGTGATGGACCTCTGGCCCGACTCGGTATTCGCTACCGGTTTCCTCACCCGCGGTCTGGCTCGACGGGCCGCAGAGACGACGCTGAGCCGGTTCACAGAACTCACCTACCGCTGGGCCGAACACGTCACGGTCCCCTCCCCCGGGCTGCGGAACACCCTCGTCGCACGGGGTGTACCCAAGGAGAAGGTGTCGGTCGTCTACAACTGGGCCGACGAGAAGCTCATGCAACCGGCCGAGCCCGACCCGCACCTGCGCACCAGACTGGGCCTGTCCCCCGACGACTTCGTGGTGCTGTACGGCGGGAACCACGGGCCAGCACAGGACCTCGGCGTCGCGATCGCGGCCATGGGCCGGCTCCGCGACCTGCCCGACGTCCACCTGGTGCTGGTCGGCGACGGCGTCAGCAAACCAGTCCTGCGCACTGCGGCTGAGGAACTCGGCCTCCGTACGGTCCACTTCGTCGACCCGGTCCCCCCGGAGCGCATGGCCGCCGTGATGGCCGCCGCCGACATCCAGCTCGTCTGCCTCGCCGACGAGCCGCTGTTCCAGATCACCATGCCGAGCAAGGTGCAAACCATCCTCGCCTGCGGCCAGCCCGTCCTGTCCTGCGCGCCAGGTGAGGCCGCCCGGGCGGTACACGAGGCCGGCGCCGGATTCACCACCGCCCCGGGCGATCCGCAAGGGCTGGCCCAGACCGTCCGGCTGGCCCACGCCACCCCGCGCGCTCAGCTACGGGCGATGGGGCGGGCCGGTCTCGACCACTACCGGCTTCTGATGAGCGAGACGGCCAACGTCCAGATCCTCGCCGAGCTACTGGCTGCGGCGGCGAACGGCGGCGGCAGGCCCAACCGAAAGCGGGTGCGACGATGAACCGACGGGTACTCGTCCTGGGCGCCACCGGCATGCTCGGGCACACCCTGATGCGGGAGCTGCACGACATCCCCGGCGTCGAGGTGCACGGCACCGCGCGGAGCAGCGACGGCCTGCCGCCGACGGTCGCGGCACGAGTCAGCACGGGAATCGACGTACTCGCTCACGGGCGGGTGGGCCGGTTGCTCGACCAGATCGGCCCCGACGTGGTGGTCAACTGCGTGGGCGTGATCAAACAGCGGCCCGAGGTCCAGGACGCCGTGCACACCGTCACCGTCAACGCCCTGTTTCCGCACCAACTGGCCGAGGAGTGCGCGCGGCGCGGCATGCGTCTGGTGCACGTCAGCACCGACTGCGTCTTCTCCGGTGACCGGGGTGGCTACGTGGAGACCGACATCCCTGACCCGCCGGACCTGTACGGCCGGTCGAAGCTGCTCGGCGAGGTCGACCGTGCCCCGGCTCTGACGCTGCGTACGTCGATCATCGGGCACGAGCTGAGCGGTCACCGTTCCCTGGTCGACTGGTTCCTCTCCCAGCATGGCGTGGTGTCCGGGTACACCAAGGCGATCTACAGCGGCATCACCACCGTCGAGTTCGCCCGGCTGCTGCGGTCGGTGGTGCTACCGCAGGAGAACCTCACCGGTCTCTACCACGTGGCGGCGTCGCCGATCTCGAAGTACGAGCTACTCAGGCTGGTTGCGGACGCGTACGACTGGACCGGTGACATAGTCCCGCACGACGCGTTTGTCTGCGACCGCTCCATGAATGCCGATGCGCTGGCGCAGGCCACCGGGTACCGTGCGCCAGCCTGGCCCAACATGATCAGCGACCTGCGCCACGCACGGCAGCGGTGGTGCTGATATTGATCACCTTGTTCCTCCCGGTCCTGGCACTAGCCCTTGTTCATTACGCGGTGGCGGTCCGTCACTACGGGATTCTCAGTCCGGACGGGTTGTTCGTGGCATGTCAACTACTCATGTTGTACGGCACCATACGCCTCATTGACACCACCTCCACGGTGGATACGTTCTACGCTCAGCTGATGGCAGCGGCCACCGCCATCTACATCATTTCGAGCATGATCACGGGTCTACTCCTGCGCCGAGGCGGACGGCTCGCCCACATGACGCCCGGCCACTATTCGGTATCGTTGACGAGGCCGAATGCATGGATCATAGCCGTGGTGGTCATATCACTCATCGTGGCGTACGTCTACTTCGCCGCCATCGGCTACAGCGCCTTCTGGGAGGGTTTGAAGGGTCAACTGAGCGGCACGCCAGAGGATGTGACAACGCTCCGACTGCAGTCCTATGCGGGAGAGAAATATCTGTTCCCGGGATTCGTCAACCAGTTCAAGAATGCCATTCTTCCCGGGCTGACCCTGGTCTTGACGGTGTGGTCGTTCAAGAATGGCGGCCTCTTCGCCCGGGCCGCTTCGATCTGCCTCATGGCGCTCGCAGCCTTCGCACTCCTCGGCACCGGACAACGGGGCGCACTGGTCGTCTTCGTCACCACAACGATCGTCTACGCCTACCTGCACAATCGGCGACGCCTTCCGCTGACAGCGACAGTACCCCTAATTCTGGGTCTACCACTCGTCCTGCTGTCGACTGCCGTCCTCGCCAGAACCGACGACGCTCCCAGCCGTTTGAGCGGCGCATGGATCGATCTGAGAAACCGATTCTTCGAAGACAACCAGGTGTCCGGCATAGCCGCTTTCCGTTACACATCCTCACTTCCGGTGAGATACGGCGGCGAGTGGCTCGACGGACTGCTGAGCGTGCTACCAGGCCATCGAGGAAGCACCCTCAACTCCGACGTCTTCTACACGTTATATAGGTCAACGCGGGGCACCTCACCACCTTCGCTGTGGGGCTCAGTCCACTACAACTTCGACACCGTTGGTCTGATAGCTTTCGCAGCTCTCTTCGGTGTCGCACTACAATTTTTGACCCAACGGTCACTGCGCAGGAATAACTACAACTCACTCCAGTTGGTCGGGCTCGCCGGGATCACCGTCGTCCTTGGCACCTGGATCGCCGGTGGCATCGAGACACCCCTCAACGTCGGCCTCATGAGCTATGTCGTGCTCTGGTACTGGGGCAGCCGGGTGGGTGATCCGACGACCCGACGACTGGTCGTCCAGAGAAAGCGAGCACCCGGGTGGCGTCCGACCGCGGGTGATCGGGGCGGACGGACGGAAGGCCCGGTCGAGGTTTGTCCAGCGAGTCCACAACAACCTGCCAGGTCAGCCTCCTGACTGGCATGGGGCGACCTGCTGCTGGGACAGCGAAGAGGCGGACCACACCACACGTCACGGTGGGCCGGCATCGTCGCCGCCGGGCCGATTCAGGCTTGCGGGGCGTCATGAGCATTGCCGCCGGGAGTGCCGGCGGCCAGCTGATGCTTCTGCTCGCCGCGCCGGTCCTCGCACGGCTGTACGGCCCGACCGACTTCGGGCTTTTTACCGTGCTGACCACCCTGGCAGCGACAGTCAGTGCGGTGGCGGCCGGCCGTTTCGAACTCGCGGTGCCGCTGGCAGAGCAGGATCGTGAGGCCCAGGACCTGGCTCTCGTTGGTCTCGTCACAGCGCTGGCGACAGCCCTGCTCGCCACCGCTGTCGTGGCCGCCACCAGGGACGAAGTCGCCGCTCTGTTCGATCATTCCGCACTGCGGACGTGGTTGTGGCTGGCGCCGTGGACAGCCGCGGCGATGGCGGCAGTGCAGGTGCTCAACCAGATTGCGATCCGGCACCGGCGGTACGGCGCGATCGGTCGCCGCAATTTCCTACAGGCCCTCGCGACCCTTCTCACGCAACTCGGCGCAGGCGCGCTCGCCATCCGCTCCGGCGGGCTCGCATTGGGCCTTTGCGTAGGTCATGTCGTTGGTGCGGTCAGCTTGCTGAAGGGTACGAAGTTGCGCAGGATCGCGTCGGTACCTGCACCACAGCGCCGTAGTCTTTGGCGGGTCGCAGTGACGCACCGCAGGTTTCCGCTGCTCCTCGCGCCTGCTGGTCTGCTCAATGTGCTTGGTCTTCAGCTCCCCGTACTGTTGATCGCCTTCTACTACGGCACGGAGGTAGCCGGTTGGCTCGGCCTGGCCCAACGCATGCTTGCCCTACCGGTCGCATTGATCGGCATGGCGATCGCACAGGTGTATCTGGCCGAGATATCGAAGGCCGCGCGCACGGGCAGCGGGAATGCACGGGCGTTGTTCCTCCGGACGAGCCGCCAGCTTGGCGTGGTGGCTGGAGCCGGAGCGCTGCTCATCGGTCTCGGCGCGCCACGGGTCTTCGCCTTCGTCTTCGGACCGGAATGGACGACGAGCGGCGTCTACGCGCAGGCGCTCGCGGTGTTCGTGGGAGCACAGTTCGTCGGCTCGCCACTGTCCCAGACGCTCATCGTGTTCGGCAGGCAAGGACTTCAGCTTGCCTGGGACGTGGGGCGGACATTGCTGGTCGCCGCGGCCGTGACGGTGCCGGCACTAGTTGGTGCCTCAGCCCTGACCGCAGTGTGGGCATTCGGACTCACCGCCAGTCTCGCCTACGGGGCCTCCTGGCTGCTCTCGCTGCACACTGTCAACGCCACGCAGCGACCGAAGGAACCGTCAACGGGCGACAACGCGTCGCTGACGCTCGCACACATCGATCGTTGATGGTCACGAAAGAGCTTGTAGCCCGAGGGGCGTGCCCGATTGCCCTTCGGCGCCCTGGCACCCAGTTTTATCCGGCGACCTTGGAACTGCGGCGACGCGGGCGACTCACCTACCGCGACGGCCTGACAGCTGCCGGTAAAAGCGGGATCGGATGGAGTACAGCAGCGGGCTGGCAGCCGACGCCATGGCCAGTCGGTCGATCATCGATAGGCGAGTCCGGAACAGCACCTGGAACGGTTTGCCCGCGTACCGGAACTGCTCGGCCTCCCACAGCCGCTGCAGTTGCTCCCGCGTCGGCTTTGAGAGGTTCAGTTGACGGGCGTCGAGCAGCGCCTTGTACGACCGGTGCCGCACGTATGTCGCCTGCGTCATGTGATTGAAAGACAGAGCACGCGGGTTCGAGTTGCCGGTGTGGATTCGATAGTGAAGAACGATGTGGGGATCTTCGACAACTGTCGTCGCCAGATCCTCGGCCGCGTATCCCCACCAGATATCCTCGCAGGCCAGGCTCTCATCAACGGGAAACACCTTATCGGCAAGTGGGCGATTGATGGTGATGCTGCCACCGGACCGGCTCGACGCAGTCCCCCGAGGCAGGACCATGTTGTCGAACCGCGCGTTCTCGGAGAACGTCATCAGCTTGAAGAAGGCGACCGCCGGCTCCGCCGGGTCCAACCCGTGGAACACCGACACCCTCCGGGCGAACGAGTCAGGTGGAACGACGTCATCGCCACCGACATGCAGGATGACTTCCCCGGTCGACGCGCCGAACGCCCGATTGAAGGCAGCAACCTTCCCCAGCTTACGGCCGTACGCGACAAGCTTGATGCGTTTGTCGCTTCGCGCCGCCTCGGCGATGAGGGGACCGGTCGAGTCGGACGAGCCATCGTCCACGAACAGCAACTCCCAGTCCCGATAAGACTGCCTGCGTACGCTATCGATCATCTCGCCAATGTATTTTTCTTCGTTGTACACAGGCGAGAGCACAGAGATTTTCAAGAGACGTCCTTACACACGCATCAAATACTTGCTGACCAGGCGAGCGTCAGCAGTCACTGAGCCGACGCGACGAAAGGCACGCGCCGCCCGCGACTAACACCCGGCGGCGGGCCTGCTGACGGTGCCGGGGGCAGCATTTGGTGTCGCTGCCACTCACTGCCCCGCCATCACCTCAACGATCCGGCGGGCACTGGGTCACGGGGCGATAGGTCGAGGCTCGCCACGTCAAGCCAACCGGGGCGGGCACCAGCGGTATCGCATCGGGCCGGGTCAGCGGCTGGTCGTTTCGAACGAGCCGAGACCGACCAACGGTCGGCGTCCAGCCGCTGACCGCGTAGCCAAGAGTGAGTAGGAAGAAGAAGGTACGGGCGTTCAGATCACCGGTAGAGGTCACCGCGGTCGCCTCGAACGCGAGTAGCGCCAGAACGAGCCCCGCTGCCGGCTCGGTTCTGGCGGCCCACCAGAGCCGACAGAATACCCAGGCCACAGTCACGATGAAGAATCCACCGATCAGCCAACCGTTCTCCGCCAACATTTCCAACCAGAGGTTGTGCGGGTATCTGTGGGCAGGCTGCGGAACGTGGACGACCCAGTTGCCGAAGCCTACGCCCCACGGGTGTTCGGCGATCACGCCGAATGTCGCGCGAGCCAGCTCGCCCCGGCCTGATGCCTCCAGCTCCCCACGGAAATCGACCAGAATCGCGCCGATGCGGGACGTCGTCGAGATCACCTCGAGCATCACCGCCAGGTAGAGCCCAGCAGCGACGGCAAGCGTCACTGCGGCGGCGCGGGCGAGTCGTACCGTGGCCGCCGACATGGTGACCACCAGGAGCAGCCCGATCATCAGCGCCACCATCGGCCCCCGTGAGCCGGTCGCGTACATGCCGGCGAGCAGAAGCGCGCCGATGGCCAGGGCACTCTTTCCCACCGCTCGCCGGTATACCAGCCAGAGCAGCGCGACGAGCGGCGCCCCGATGGCCCGGGCCAACCAGATCGGATTGCTGTTGCTCCAGCCTGTCGCCCGGCCCGATGAATCCGCCTCGCCGACCAAGGCGAGCACCGCCAGCACACATCCGATCGCGACCCACACCTTCGCCAGCGTCACCAACGTGGCACGGTTGGTGATCAGGAGTGCTACGGCAGCTGTGGGCACGGTCAGCAGGAAGAACGTCTGTGCCTTCTGCGCTCCGTACTCGGTGCTCGGCGGCCCTAGGTAAACGGCCACCGCCACGGTCAGCGCCAGCACCGACGCCAGCACCGCTGCCTTCGGTACGGCGGGAAACCCGCGGACGACCACCCAGAGCACCATCGGCACCAGCAAGGCGCCGGCGATCGTCACCACCCGGATGTCCCGAGCGGGAAGTAACGACCCGATGAGCAGTAGAACCAGCAGCAACGCTTGTACCCGTTGCCTCGCACGGCTCGGTGAATCCATGACGCCAACCTCGATGCGGATCGACAGGACAGGACGGGACGGGCGGTCGCGCCAGCCGGCCAGGGCCGAGCAAGCCGCCAAACCGTATCTATTAGGACATTTCACCTCAACAAGCGGTGGCCGCTGCCGGCAATGCGCCTGCCCGCCATGCGGTCACCCGATCGGCTGACGCGATCCGGCTCTGCGATGACATGGTGCGCGCGCATCCTCCTTTCAGTGCAGCAATCGACACCAGCATTCATTGACATACATGCTCTTGGTTCGAAAGGCTCGCGCCGACAACCCTTTCACCATTAGGGGGCAGGATGAGGCGCACACCGCTGGCCATCGCCAGCGTGTTCACTCTGGTCGGTGCGCTGGTGCTGACCGCACCGGCGAGCGCACGGCCGCCGTCCGACCCGGGCGGCCGCGACGGCCGAGACGGCCTGGAGGTGTATGTCGGCACGGTCGATCCCGCGCAGTTGCACCAGTTGCGGGAGGCCGGTGTCGACATCGGGCACGGCGCGACGCCCGACCGGTCCGGCGAGACGGAGATCGAGACGGTGCTCAGCCGGGGGCAGGCTGACCGGCTGGCCCGCGAGGGTGTCGATCTCAAGGTCAAGAAGGTCCGCGGTAAGGATGCCTCGCAGGTGCTGCGGGAGCAGAGCGTGGCGGGCTGGCGGGCCTTTCGGTCGTACAGCGAGCCTGGCGGCATTCGCGACGAGATCACCGCGACCGCAGCCCGTTATCCGAAGCTGACCAAGGTGCAGAGCATCGGCCGGTCGGCGCAGGGCAAGCCGATCCTCGCGATCAAGGTGACAAAGGACGCGAAGAAGATCAAGGACGGCAAGCGGCCGGCGGTGCTCTACGGCGGCACCCAGCACGCCCGGGAGTGGATCACGCCGGAGATGACCCGCCGGTTGATGCACCACGTGCTCACCGGGTACGGCTCGGATCGGGAGATCACCCGGTTGGTGGACACCACCGAGCTGTGGTTCATCCCGGTGCTCAACCCGGACGGCTACGACCACACCTTCACGCCCGGCAACCGGCTGTGGCGCAAGAACCTGCGCGACAACAACGGCGACGGCCAGATCACCGGAGCCGACGGCGTCGACCTGAACCGTAACTTCAGCTACAAGTGGGGCTACGACAACGAGGGGTCGTCGCCGGATCCGGCCAGTGACACCTACCGGGGGCCGGGACCCAACTCGGAGCCGGAGACGAAGGCGCTGGACGCGTTGTTCAAGCGGCTCAGGTTCGAGTTCTTCGTCAACTACCACTCCGCCGCGCAGTTGCTGCTGTACGGCGTCGGCTGGCAGGTGGCCACGCCAACCCCCGACGACGTGATCTACGAGGCGATGGTCGGCGACGACGCGAACCCGGCGGTGCCCGGCTACGACCCGGACATCTCCGCCGAGCTTTACACCACCAACGGCGACACGGACAGCCACGCGACGGTGCGCTACGGCACGCTGGGCTTCACTCCGGAGATGTCCACCTGTCAGGCGGCGGCCGAGTCGGATCCGGACGACCAGTGGCTGCCGGAGGACTGCGTCAGCGTCTTCACCTTCCCCGACGACGAGGAGCTGATCGCCGCCGAGGTCGCCAAGAACATTCCGTTCGCCCTGTCGGTGGCGAAGTCGGCGCACCGGCCTGACGATCCGGTCTCGGTGGTCGGCCGCAGCACCCCGGACTTCGTGGTGGACGCTTTCGACGTGTCGTACGGCCGGAACCAGCAGGTCGCCGCGATCACCCGGCGCTCACTGAAGAACGTCAAGCTGAACTGGTCGATCAACGGGGGCCGGGCGAAGTCCACCCGGGTCCGCGAGTGGCGCGGCGGTGAACGCTACGGCGACACCCACGACGACTACTTCGCCGAACTGCGCGGCAAGGTCACCGGTGCCCGACCCGGCGACCGGGTGCGGGTCTGGTTCACCGCTACCAGACCGGGCCGGGGCAAGGTCAGCAGTGAGCGCTTCACCTACCGGGTGCACGACAACATCGGTGGGGACGTGCTGGTGCTGGCCGTGGAGGACGTCACAGGCGTCAGCCCCGCCCAGGACACCACCACCGCGAAGTACGCCGACGAGATCGCCGCCTCGTTGAAGGCCGCCGGGCGCAGCAGCGACGTGTACGACTTCGACGCGATGGGGCGTGCCGCCCCGCACCATCTGAGTGTGCTGTCGCACTACGACGCGGTGGTCTGGGAGACCGGCGACGACATCATCCTGCGCGAGCCGGGTCAGGTGCCGGGCACGGTGGCGAAGGCGGCGGTGGACATCGAGCTGTCCGTCCGGGACTACCTCAACGAGGGCGGCAAGCTGCTGGTCAGCGGCAAGTACGCGCTCTACGCCCAGGCGGCCAACGGTTCGTACGGCTACCTGCCGGACGCCCCGCCGGAGTGCACCGACGCCGCCGATCCGAGCTGCCTGCCGCTGCTTAACGACTTCCAGCAGTACTGGCTGGGGGCGTACAACTACGTAAGTGACGGCGGCACCTCGCCCGACGGGCAGCCGTACCCGGTCCGGGGTGACGACGGGGCGTTCTCCGGCTTCACCGGAACGCTCAACGCCGACGGCTCGGCCGGCAACCAGGACCACACCGCGTCGTTCCTGACCACGTCGAGTTTCCTGCCGCCGGCACAGTTCCCACAGTTCACCAGCTCCGCTCCGGTGGGCTGGGGGCGTCCGGGCGGCGCGCCGTTCGATCCGCGTACCGGCGAGTGGTACCTGTTCAGCGGGCAGTCCGACGAGTCGTACAAGCGGCTCACCCGGACGGTGGACCTGACCGGGGCGAGCAGCGGTGAGCTGCGCTTCTACACCTCGTTCGACATCGAGACGAACTGGGACTTCATGTTCGTCGAGGCGCGTGCGGTCGGCACCGACGACTGGACCACGCTGCCGGACGCCGGGGGGCTGACCACCCAGGAGACCGGCGACAGCTGCGCCTCCGGCTGGGTGGCTCAACTGCACCCGTTCCTCGCCCACTACCAGGGCGCGGACTGTTCGCCGACCGGCAGCACCGGTCAGTGGCACGCGGCGACCGGCACCTCCAACGGCTGGAAGGAGTTCGTGGCCGACCTGTCCGGGTACGCGGGCGGGCAGGTGGAGGTGTCCATCAGCTATGCCAGCGACTGGGCCACCCAGGGTCTCGGTCTGTTCATCGACGACACCCGGGTCGTGGTCGACGGGGCCACCGTCGCCGAGACGTCGTTCGAGACGGACCTCGGCGGCTGGACGGTGGCCGGTCCGCCGGAGGGGTCCGCCCCGGCCGCCATCGACTGGTCTCGCAGCCAGCAGGCGTTCGAGGAAGGTTCGACGGTGGTCACCCGGGACACGGTCTACCTGGGCTTCGGGCTGGAGGGGTTGGCGCCGGCGGCCCGCGACGAGTTGGTCGCCAGGTCGCTTACCCATCTGACGGGCCGACCGCGCCGGTAGCGGCGGTCCACGGCGCGCCGGCGGTCGGGACACCGCCGGCGCGCCTTGCCGCGTACCGGCATGAGGGGCGTCCGGACTGTGATGAGCTGGGGGTATGGACCGCATCCGGCTCGGGCTGGTACTGCACCCCACCCGGGACGTGTCCCCGGTGGTGGACACCATCGCCGCCTGGGCCGCGCGGCACCAGGTGGCCCTGACGGTACGCGAGCAGGACCGGCAGCGGGTGCCGGAGTCCGTCCGCCCGGTACCGGAGGACCACCTCCCCGTCGGAGCGGACGTGCTGGTCAGCATCGGCGGGGACGGCACGATGCTGGGGGCGCTGCGGGCGGCCGTACCCGATCCCAAGCCGGTGCTCGGCGTACACCTGGGCAAGTTGGGGTTTCTGGTGGAGGTGGAGCCGCCGGAGCTGCCGGCGGCGCTGGACCGGCTGCTGGCCGGTGCGTACACCGTCGAGTCGCACAGTTGCCTGGCCTGCGACGTGTGCGGCGACGACGTGGTGGCGTTCAACGACATCGCGCTGATCCGCCGCCCCGGGCAGGGTTTCGTCAGCGCGACCCTGGCGGTGAACGAGCAGCAGTACGGCTACTACCGCTGTGACGCGCTTGTGGTGAGCACCCCCAGCGGGTCGACCGCCTACAGTTACGCCGCCGGCGGGCCGCTGATCTCTCCCGCGACGCGTGCCGTGGTGGTCACCCCCAGCGCGCCGATGTCCGGCATCTCGCGATCGGTGGTGCTCTCCTCCGACGAACGGGTCCGGCTGGAACTGCGTCCCGGGTCCGCGCCGGTCGCGATCGAGGTGGACGGCCAGGTCATCCGGGACGGATCGACCTCCGGGGCGGTGGACATCGGCTACCGCACCGACGCGGGCCTGGTGGTCCGCCTCGACCCTGCCCGCTACCAGGAACGCAGCCAGCTCAAGCTGAGCCTGCTCGACCTGCCGCTGCTGCCGGAGCAGCTCCGCGAGCTGCTCCCCGAGAATCTGCGCCGCCAACTCGGCCGCCGCGAACTGCCCCCACCACGCTGACCCGGCGCCGCGGCGGCTGACTTTCCACCCTTACATCGATAGACTTCACTTAATCCGCAACCGGTGTCGGTGGCCGTCCCAATCGGGCCCCCCTGTCGCGACCTTCCCGCCCGACCCACCACCGCGCCGGATCAACCTGGAAGGAGGCACATGACCCGCGCGCTCCTGCGGGCGGCGACCGTCCTCGCCGCCGCGCTTCTCGCCACCACCGTCATGGCCGGCAGCGCAGCCGCCAGCCCGATCTCCCAGCGATTCTCCGTCCCCTCCGGAGACAACTGCACCTACGGCTACACCGAAGGGGTCCTGGAATGGCGCTCCACCGCGCCCACCAGTGCAGTGCGACTGACCGGAGTCGTCGTCGACCGGCCCAGCGCCAATGAGCCGATCGCCTGCCGCGACGACCGTCGTTACACAATTGCCACCTACCTCGCGTACGCGGGCGAACGTCCGATCGACCGGGCAGCTCAGCGGGTGGACAACGGAGTGCTGCGGTTCGACTTCGTGCTCGGCTCCGACGCCTCGGCGGTGGGCATCGACCGCGTGGTGATCCAGGTCTGTCGGATGTCGCTCGACAGGCCCAGCACAGTGCCGGACTACTGCGGTCGCGAACACACCTTCCGCCCCACGTCGATCGGCCCCAACGGGTTGTGACAGCGCTGGCCGGGTGTGGTCGCCCGCGGTAACCACACCCGGCACCGCGGCCGGAGCCTGTCGCCCGCCCACCGTTCCCCTACGGCGTCAGGCGCTGCCGAGCACCTCGGTGACGAGGGCCTGGGCCTCCTGTTGGAGGCGGGCCAGGTGGTCGGGGCCCTGGAAGGACTCCGCGTAGATCTTGTAGACGTCCTCGGTGCCGGACGGGCGGGCGGCGAACCAGCCCGACTCGGTGGTCACCTTCAGGCCGCCGATCGGGGCGCCGTTGCCGGGGGCGGTGGTCAGCGTGGCGGTGATCGGCTCACCGGCCAGCTCGGTCGCCTTCACCTGCTCCGGGGAGAGCTTGCCGAGCACGGCCTTCTGCTCCCGGGTGGCGGGCGCGTCGATGCGGGCGTACGCGGGTGCGCCGAAGCGGTCGGCCAGCTCGGCCCAGTGCTCGCTCGGGGTACGCCCGGTGCTGCCGATGATCTCGGCAGCGAGCAGGCAGAGCAGGATGCCGTCCTTGTCGGTGGTCCAGGTGCCGCCGTCGCGGCGCAGGAAGGACGCTCCGGCGCTCTCCTCGCCGCCGAAGCCGACCGCGCCGTCGAGCAGGCCGGGCACGAACCACTTGAAGCCGACCGGGACCTCCAGCAGGGGTCGGCCGAGGTCGGCGGCCACCCGGTCGATCATGGATGAGGAAACCAGGGTCTTGCCGACGGCCGCGTCCGGGCCCCAGTTGTCACGGGTACGGAACAGGTGCGCGATGGCGACGGCCAGGTAGTGGTTGGGGTTCATCAGCCCGGCGTCGGGAGTGA
Source organism: Micromonospora sp. C51 (assembly GCF_018070435.1). NCBI lineage: Bacteria > Bacillati > Actinomycetota > Actinomycetes > Micromonosporales > Micromonosporaceae > Micromonospora > Micromonospora sp. C51. The sequence goes on from NZ_JAGPXQ010000003.1 coordinate 129,972, forward strand.
CGATGCCGTGCCGGTCGGCGTCGGCGTCGTTTCCGGTGGCCACCTGATAGTCGGCGCGCCTGGCGATCAGCGAGGCCATCGCGCTCGGCGACGAGCAGTCCATCCGGATCTTGCCGTCCCCGTCCAGGGTCATGAACCGCCAGGTCGGGTCGACTGTCGGGTTGACCACGGTCAGGTCGAGCCGGTGCCGCTCGGCGATCTCACCCCAGTAGTCGACGCTGGCGCCGCCGAGCGGGTCGGCACCGATGCGGACCCCGGCGGCGCGGATCGCGTCCAGGTCGAGCACCGCCGGCAGGTCGTCGACGTACGCGCCCAGGAAGTCGTACGTGTCGGTGGTGTCGGCGGCGCGGGCCCGCGCGTACGGGATGCGGCGCACCTCCTTGAGCCCGGCGGCGAGGATCGCGTTCGCGCGGTCCTGGATCCACTTCGTGACGTCGGAGTCGGCCGGGCCGCCGTGGGTGGGGTTGTACTTGAAACCGCCGTCGTCGGGCGGGTTGTGCGACGGGGTGATCACGATGCCGTCGGCAAGAGCGGCGGTGCGGCCCCGGTTGTGGGTGAGGATGGCGTGCGACACCGCCGGGGTGGGGGTGTAGCCGTCGCGGCTGTCCAGCAGCACGGTGACGTCGTTGGCGGCGAGCACCTCCAGGGCGTCCACGGCCGCCGGGGTGGACAGCGCGTGGGTGTCGCGGCCGAGGAAGAGCGGGCCGTCGACGCCCTGTTCCCGGCGGTAGTCGCAGAGCGCCTGGGTGACGGCGAGGATGTGGTCGGAGTTGAAGGCGTTACGCAGGCTCGACCCGCGGTGCCCGGAGGTGCCGAAGGAGACCTGCTGCGCCGGGTCGGCCGGGTCGGGGTGCTCGGCGTAGTAGGCGGTCACCAGCCGTGGTACGTCGACCAGGTCGGCGGGCTCGGCGGGCTGGCCGGCACGGGGATGACTGCTCAAGGCTGTATTGACCTTTCGTTCGCGACTGCGGGGCTCCGCTGCGCTGCACTCCTCGCGCTCACGGTTCCACCTTCTGTCCTTTGCCGATGACCACGATGCCATTGTCGGAGACCGTGTAGCGCTGCCGGTCCCGTTCCAGGTCCACGCCGATCTCGGCACCCTCGGGCACGTAGACGTTCTTGTCGAGGATGGCCCGCCGGACCACCGCGTGCCGGCCGATCTCGACACCTTCCATGAGTACGCAGCCGTCCACGTGGGCCCAGGAGTGCACCTTCACCTTGGGCGAGACGATCGAGTTCTCCACCAGGGAACCGGAGATCACCGCGCCGGGCGAGACCATCGAGGCGACCGCCCGGCCGACCCGCTCCCCCCACTGGTGCACGAACTTAGCCGGCGGGAACGGCGGCTGCTCGGTGTAGATCGGCCAGTCGAAGTTGTAGAGGTTGAACACCGGGTGGACGTTGATCAGGTCCATGTGGGCGTCGTAGAACGAGTCGAGCGTTCCGACGTCGCGCCAGTAGCCGCGGTCCCGGTCGGTGCTGCCGGGCACCTCGTTGTCGCGGAAGTCGTAGACGTTTGCCTCGCCGCGCTCGACAAGCATCGGGATGATGCTGCCGCCCATGTCGTGCTTGCTGGTCTTGTCGTCGGCGTCGTGTTCGACCGCGTCGATGAGCGCCCGGGTGGTGAAGACGTAGTTGCCCATCGAGGCGTAGATCTCGTCGGGCGCGTCGGGCAGGCCGACGGCGTCGGTGGGCTTCTCCCGGAAGGCCCGGATCCGTCGGCCGTCCTCGCCTACCTCGATGACGCCGAACTGGTCGGCCGTCGACAGCGGCTGCCGGATGCCGGCGACGGTCACCCCGGCACCGGAGGCGATGTGGTCCTCCACCATCTGCCGGGGGTCCATCCGGTAGATGTGGTCGGCGCCGAAGACGATCACGTAGTCGGGCTGCTCGTCGTAGATCAGGTTGAAGCTCTGGTAGATCGCGTCGGCCGAGCCGGCGAACCACCAGGGGCCACGGCGCTGCTGCGCGGGCACCGGCGTGACGTAGTTGCCGAGCAGCGTCGACATCCGCCACGTCTTGGTGATGTGTCGGTCGAGGGAGTGGGATTTGTACTGGGTCAACACGACGATCTTCAGATAGCCGGCGTTGGCCAGGTTGGAGAGGACGAAGTCGACCATGCGGTACATCCCGCCGAACGGGACGGCCGGCTTGGCCCGGTCCGTGGTCAACGGCATCAGGCGCTTGCCCTCTCCGCCGGCCAGGACGATCGCGAGCACCTTGGCAGCCATGAACAGACGCTATCCATACCGGTGCCGGTTCACCACTCGTACGGGACAGTTCCGCGGCCGGGTGCGACGCCGGATTCTGCACTAGGGTGCCGGGCATGAGCGACTCCGCACGGCTGCGCGTGGACCTGCTGACCCGGGAGTACCCGCCCGAGGTCTACGGCGGTGCCGGGGTGCACGTCGAGTACCTGGCCCGGGAGCTGCGCCGGCTCACCGACGTGCGGGTGCACTGCTTCGGCGCACCGCGTACCGAGCCGGGGGTTCGCGCGTACGCCGAGCCGGCGGCCCTGACCGGCGCGAACGCCGCGCTGCGCACGATGGGCGTGGATCTGGAGATGGCCGCCGGGTGTGCCGGCACCGACGTGGTGCACAGCCACACCTGGTACGCGAACCTGGCCGGGCACACCGCGAAGCTGCTGTACGGGGTGCCGCACGTGGCGACCGCGCACAGCCTGGAGCCGCTGCGACCGTGGAAGGCCGAGCAGCTCGGCGGTGGCTATGCCCTCTCCTCGTGGTGTGAGCGCACCGCGTACGAGTCGGCCGACGCGATCGTGGCGGTCAGCGCGGGCATGCGTCGGGATGTGCTGGCCGCGTACCCGTCGGTCGATCCGGACCGGGTGCACGTGATCTACAACGGCATCGACACCGCGCAGTACGCCCCGGATCCGGGCACCGACGTGCTGGCGCGCCTCGGCATCGACCCGGCCCTGCCCAGCGTGGCCTACGTCGGGCGGATCACCCGGCAGAAGGGTCTGCCGCACCTGCTGCGGGCCGCCCGCGAGTTGCCGGCGGACACCCAACTGGTGCTGCTCGCCGGGGCGCCGGACACGCCCGAGATCGCCGCCGAGGTGGAAGGCCTGGTCGCCGAGCTGCGGGCCAGCCGTTCCGGGGTGGTCTGGGTGGCGGAGATGCTGCCCAAGTCCGAGGTGATCCAGGTGCTCACCCACGCCACGATTTTCGTCTGCCCGTCGGTGTACGAGCCGATGGGCATCGTCAACCTGGAGGCGATGGCCTGCGAGACGGCGGTGGTGGCCACCGCCACCGGCGGCATCCCCGAGGTGGTCGCCGATGGCGAAACCGGGCTGCTGGTCCCGATCGAGCAGGCCGGTCTCGACGGCACGCCTGTCGACCCGGCACGTTTCGAGGCTGACCTGGCCGCCCGGCTGAACGAACTGCTGGCCGCCCCCGAGCGCGCCGCCGCGCTCGGCCGGGCCGGCCGCCGCCGCGCCGTCGAACACTTCTCCTGGGACGCCGTGGCCGCCCGCACCCTCGACCTCTACCACTCCCTGCTGAAGTAGGACGAGCGCCCATCCCCTGAACCTGCGCAGTATCGGGGAAGATGTCGCCTCCAGCGCGGTTGAGGCAGCAGTTTCCCCGAAGTTGCACGGATCAACGCCGTGCGCCGCGCAACTTCGGGGATGATGCTGCGTCGATCGGCGCGGAGGCAGCAGCTTCCCCGAAAGTGCAGGGATCAGTGGATCAGTGGACGCGGGCGACGGCGGGAGCCGAGCGCGAAGCGATCTCGGGCAGTAGGTTGGGGCGGTGAGCGGACGGTTCCCGATCGAAGACGTCTCCCCCGTCGTCTCCTGCGGTCGCTACCCGGCCCGTGCGGTGGTCGGCGAGGTGGTGCCGGTGTCGGCGCGCGCCTACCGCGAGGGGCACGACGCGCTCGGCTGCAACGTGGTGTGGCTCGGCCCGGACGGGGTGGCCCGCCCGTTCACCCGGATGCGTCCGGGTGAGCCCGGCCAGGACCGGTGGCACGCCAGCATCGTGCCGGACGCGGTGGGCGAGTGGATGTTCACCGTCGAGGCGTTCAGCGACCCCTACCTGACCTGGCACAACGCGGTCACCAAGAAGATCGCCGCCGGCCAGGGGCCGGCCGAGCTGGCCAACGACCTGGCCGAGGGCGTGCGCGTGCTGAGCGCGGCCACGAAACTGGTGCCCAAGGCCGAGCGGGCCCGGCTCAAGAAGGCGGCGAAGTCCCTGGGTGACGCCGGCCTGCCGGTGCCGCAGCGGGTGAGTCCGGCGTTGGAGCTGGCCGACCTGCTCTGGGAGCACCCGGTGCGCGAGCTGGTCACCACCGGCGAGGAGTACCGCCTCTGGGTGGACCGCGAGCGGGCCCTCTTCTCCGCCTGGTACGAGTTCTTCCCCCGCTCCGAGGGGGCGGTCCCGGCGACCGTCGACGCGCCGGCCCGCTCCGGCACCTTCGCCACCGCCACCGAGCGGCTGCCGGGCGTCGCGGCCATGGGCTTCGACGTGCTCTACCTGCCGCCGATCCACCCGATCGGTCGGGTCAACCGCAAGGGCCCGAACAACAGCCTGCTCGCCGGCCCGGACGATGTGGGTTCGCCGTGGGCGATCGGCGCGGCCGAGGGCGGGCACGACGCCATCCACCCCGATCTGGGTACGCCGGAGGACTTCCGGGATTTCGTCGCCGCCGCCGCCGAGCACGGCCTGGAGGTGGCGATGGACCTGGCGTTGCAGTGCGCGCCGGATCACCCGTGGGTGACCGAGCACCCGGAGTGGTTCACCACCCGGGCCGACGGGAGCGTCGCGTACGCGGAGAACCCGCCGAAGAAGTACCAGGACATCTATCCGCTGAACTTCGACAACGACCCGGAGGGCATCCGCGCCGAGGTGTTGCGGGTGGTGCGGCACTGGGTCGGCGAGGGCGTGAAGATCTTCCGGGTGGACAACCCGCACACCAAGCCTGTCGACTTCTGGCACTGGCTGATCTGGGAGGTCAAGCGGGTCGACCCGGACGTGCTCTTCCTCGCCGAGGCGTTCACCCGGCCGGCGATGATGCACGGGCTGGCCAAGGTCGGCTTCACCCAGTCGTACACGTACTTCACCTGGCGGACCTCGGCCGCCGAGATGCGCGAGTACTGCGTGGAGCTGGTGGCGGCGGCCGACTACATGCGGCCGAACTTCTGGCCCAACACGCCTGACATCCTGCACGCCTCCTTGCAGCACGGTGGGCCGCCGATGTTCAAGATCCGTGCGGTGCTGGCCGCGCTGCTCTCCCCTTCCTGGGGCATGTACGCCGGCTACGAGCTGTTCGAGCACGTGGCGCGCCCGGGGGCGGAGGAGTACCTCGACAACGAGAAGTACGAGCTGCGGCCCCGGGACTGGGCCGGCGCCGAGGCGCGGGGCCGCTCGCTGGCACCGTTCATCGCCACCCTCAACCGGGTACGCCGGCAGAATCCGGCCCTGCGCCGGCTGCGCAACCTGGTCTTCCACGACATCGACAACCCGGCCCTGCTGTGCTGGTCCAAGCACGATCCGGAAACCGGTAACACGGTGCTGGTGATCTGCTCGTTCGACTCGCACACCGTGCAGTGGGGCAACACCACCCTGGACATGCCGGCGCTGGGTCTGGACTGGCACGACCGGTTCACGGTGCACGACGAGCTGACCGGTGCCCGCTACGACTGGGGGCAGCGCAACGCGGTCCGCCTCGACCCGTACCTGCAACCCGCGCACGTGCTCACCCTGCGCCGCCCGACCGACGCGTCGGCGACCGGGGCGGCGGCCGGCCCGGGCGCACCGGGGCCGGCGGAGGCCGGGTCGCCAACTCAGGGCGGCACCGAGCCGGTCACCCTGACCGTCCAGGACGTGCCCGCCGACCTGTCGGGTGGCACCGCAAGTACCGCTCCCGCCCAGAAGGACGACACCCGATGGACCAGCTGATTTCCGGGGAGATCCACGACCCGCACGCCGTGCTCGGCGCGCACCCGGCCGACGGGCGTACGGTGATCCGCGCCCTGCGCCGGGGCGCGGGCGACGTGAGCGTGCTCGTCGGCGAGGAGCGACACCCGATGAAGCGGGTGCACGACGTCGGGATCTTCGAGGCCACCGTCCCCGGTGAGGTGCTCGACTACCGGCTCGACGTCGACGGGGCGCGCCACGACGACCCGTACCGTTTCCCGCCGACCCTCGGCGAACTGGACCTGCACCTGATCGCTGAGGGCCGGCACGAACGGCTGTGGGAGGCGCTGGGCGCCCGGGTCCTTGACGGCGGGGTGGCGTTCGCGGTGTGGGCGCCGAACGCCCGGGGCGTACGGCTGGTCGGCGACGTCACCGGCTGGGCGCCGGACGACGGCTGGCCGATGCGGTCGCTCGGCTCGACAGGCGTGTGGGAGATCTTCGTGCCCGGGGCCACCGCCGGCACCCGGTACAAGTACCGCGTGCTGGGCGCGGACGGGTACTGGCGGGACAAGGCCGACCCCCTCGCGGCGTACGCGGAGGTGCCGCCGGCCACCGCGTCGGTGGTGCACCGGTCGGCGTTCGAGTGGTCCGACGCGGACTGGCTGGGCCGGCGGTCGCGGCGACAGCCGCACCAGGAGCCGATGAGCGTGTACGAGGTGCACCTGGGCTCGTGGCGGCCCGGCCTGGGTTACCGGGAACTGGCCGAGCAGTTGGCCGCGTACGTGGTGGATCTGGGCTTCACCCACGTGGAGTTCCTGCCGGTGATGGAGCACCCGTTCGGCGGCTCGTGGGGCTACCAGGTGACCGGCTACTTCGCGCCCACGGCCCGGTTCGGCGACCCCGACGACTTTCGGTATCTGGTGGACCGGCTGCACGCCGCCGGGATCGGGGTGATCCTGGACTGGGTGCCGGCGCACTTCCCGAAGGACGAGTGGGCCCTGGCCCGTTTCGACGGCACCCCGCTCTACGAGCATCCCGATCCGCGCCGGGGTGAGCATCCCGACTGGGGCACCTACGTCTTCGACTTCGGTCGCCGGGAGGTGCGCAACTTCCTGGTCGCCAACGCGCTGTACTGGCTGGACGAGTTCCACGTCGACGGGCTGCGGGTGGACGCGGTCGCCTCGATGCTCTACCTGGACTACTCGCGGCAGGACGGGCAGTGGGCGCCGAACGTGCACGGGGGCCGGGAGAACCTGGAAGCCATCGCGTTCATGCAGGAGGTCAACGCGACGGTCTACAAGCACCACGCCGGGGTCATGATGATCGCCGAGGAGTCCACCGCCTGGCCGGGGGTGACCCGGGCGACAAGCGACGGCGGGCTCGGCTTCGGGTTCAAGTGGAACATGGGCTGGATGCACGACACCCTGCTCTACACCTCGAAGGACCCGATCTACCGGCAGCACCACCACCATCAGCTCACCTTCTCCCTGGCGTACGCCTGGAGCGAGAACTACACGCTGCCGATCAGCCACGACGAGGTGGTGCACGGCAAGGGCTCGCTGGCGAGCAAGATGCCCGGCGACACCTGGCAGCGGCTGGCGAACGTCCGCGCGCTGCTGGCGTACATGTGGGCGCATCCCGGCAAGCAGTTGTTGTTCATGGGCTGCGAGCTGGCCGACGACCGGGAGTGGAGCGAGGAACGCGGCCTCGACTGGTACCTGCTGCACGACCCGGCGCGGGCCGGCGTGCAACGCCTGGTCGGCGACCTGAACCGGGTGTACCGGGACAACCCGGCGCTGTGGGCGCAGGACACCTCCCCCGCCGGTTTCCGCTGGCTCGCCGGTGACGACGTCGCCAACAACACCATCTCGTTCGTCCGGATCGCGCCGGACGGGGCGACAGTGGTCTGTGTGGCCAACTTCTCCGCGCTTCCGCTGGAGGACTACCGGATCGGATTGCCGGCCGCCGGTGCCTGGGCGGAGGTGCTCAACACCGACGCCCACCACTACGGCGGCTCCGGCGTCGGCAACCTGGGCACGGTGCACGCCGAGAACGTCCCCTGGCACGGCCAACCCGCCTCGGTGGCGCTCCGCGTGCCGCCGCTGGGCGCCCTCTGGCTGCGCCCCGCCTGACACGCCCACTGCTCGCCCAGTGCCACGAGCGCGCCGGGGGCGAACGGGCTCGCCGGCGCCTCGTCCCCTTATAGAAGCTTGTCAACGCTTCCGGCAACAGTAGCGCGGCGGCTGCGGCGACCACCAGCAAGAGGGCGACGGGGCGTAGACGGTGCTGACGTTCGCACCGGTCGCCTGGGCGGCCTTGGATGCGAGACCTTGGACAGTTTCCGTTCGGCGCGAACGGAAACTGTCCAAGATCTGGACCGGATACCGTAGCCCGCGCCGGGTTACCCGTTCAGGGCAGGCACGAGGCGTCCTCGAAGCCGTGGTGTCACCCGGCATGTTCATGTCTGAGTGACATCGCGCTTACTGGGCATAGAACAATCCGCCGGATCGGCACGTAGATCATCCGGACGGTGAACTTCGCCCGCCCCCGCGCCCGTACTCCCGGTTCCAGGTGGACGACGAGGCGGAGGATCGATGGCGAGCAGCAGGGGTACGGCCCGGGACCGGGGCGGCGAACCCTCGCCGGGGCAGCGGAGGGTCGCGGGGTTCGCGGCGGTCGGGGTGACCCTGGCGGTGGCCTTCGCGGTGGCCACCGGGACCAGTCAGGCCAGTGAGAACTGCGACGGACTGGACGCCGCCGTGGGCAACAATCTCGCGTTCATCGCCGACCAGTTGGTGTTCCCCGACGAGTTGACGGAGGCCCGGATCGCCAACCGGCAGGCGGTCATCGACCAGTTGGAGCAGCGGCGCGCGGCGGCGGGCTGTACCGGCGAGGTCGAGGTGCCCGACGCGGATCCGAACGCGGCGCTCAACGGTGGCGCGGCGGAGAACTGCGCCGGCCTCGACGGCGCGGTCCGCAACAATCTCGCCTTCATCGACGGCCAGCGCCGCAACCCGGACGCGCAGTCCGAGGCGCGGATCGCCAACCGGCAGGCGGTCATCGACCTGCTCGAAGACCGGAGGACTCTGGCCGGTTGCACCGGCGAGGTCACGCTCACACCCGGCGGCTGACACCGCCGGACGGTGGGTGGGCTGGGCCGGGTGACCGGCTCCGCCCGCCTGCCGACCCGCTCCCCCGCCGACCCGGTCGGCAGACCGTCCGGGCGACACAAGGTTCAGCTCAGACCAGGCCCGCGTCGCGCAGCAGGGTCCACAGGCCGGCGCCGTCGGGGGCGGAGAGCCACTTCTGCCCCACCGGTCCCTCGGTGGGGTGGTCGTGCGGGACGGGCAGGCTGCCGGCGAGGACCGCCTGGGCGGGCGACAACCGGCGGATCGCCACCCCGGCGACGTTGTCCGGGTGGGCGACGGCGAACTCGCGGTAGATCTCCTGGTCGTGCTGCCCGTCGTCGCCGACGAGCAACCAGCGCACGTCGGGGAACTCCTTGGCCAGCCGGGCCAGGGTGGCGCGCTTGTGCTCCCGGCCGCTGCGGAACCAGCGGTCGTGCGTCGGCCCCCAGTCGGTGAGCAGCAGCGCCCCGGCCGGGTAGAGGTGCCGGGACAGGAACCGGGTCAACGTCGGGGCGACGTTCCACGCGCCGGTGGACAGGTAGAACACCGGCGCGCCGGGGTGGGCGGTGACCAGCCGCTCGTAGAGCACCGCCATGCCGGGCACCGCGGCGCGGGCGTGCTCGTCCAGGACGAAGGTGTTCCACGCGGCCAGCAACGGCCGGGGCAGGGCGGTCACCATGACCGTGTCGTCGATGTCGGAGATGATGCCGAAGCGCACCTCCGGGTCGAGGATGCGCACCGGCGCCTCGACCGGCTCGGCGTCGGGCATGCTCAGCCGCACCGAACCCCAGCCGGGTGGCAGGCCCGCCTCGACCACCGTGTCGACGAAGCCGCTCCGGTCGGCCCGCGCCTCGTGCACCACCCCGCCGGTCTCGATGGTCACGGTGACGTGCTTGGCCGGCAGGGTGGTGAAGCTGCGCCAGCCCCGGACCTTCTCCAGCCGGCCGCGCTGGCGGGTGTCCGGCCGCCCCAGCAACACCCGGCACATCACCCGCACCCAGCCGGGCCCGCCGTAGCCGGTGTACGCGATGATGTTGGTCCGCCAGCCGGTTCGCCGCAGCCGGCGTTCCACCAGGGCATGCACGGCGTCCTCGATCCGCGCGGCCCGGTGCAGGTTGGGTATGGCCAGCTGGCCTGCGGGAGTCGGTGGCACGCCAGCAACCCTGCCACAGACCAGCCACCTCGGCCACGCGAGCTGAGCCGAACCGCCACGCCCGACGTCGCCGTCGTGACACACTCCGGTCGGGACGGCGACGGGGGCGAGGTCGTGCCACGAGCAGGGGCAGAACCAGGGCGACAGCGCGGGCGGTGGCGGCCACGGCTCGACCGGCCGGCGCTTGTCGCCCTGCTGCTCGGGACGCTCGGAGTCGGGTACCGGCTGGTCCTGGTGCTGACCACCGTGCCCGTCTCCAACAGCGACGAGGCGACCTTCGGGCTGGCCGCGCTGCACATCGCGCAGGGGCGTGAGCAGCCGATCTTCCTGTACGGCCAGCGGTACATGGGCACCCTGGAGTCGTACCTGGCCGCACCGCTGCTCGCGGTGACCGGGCCGAGCTGGCCGCTGCTGCGGCTGCCGGTGCTCGCGCTCTACGCGCTGTTCCTCTGGCTGATCCACCGGCTGACTCGGCGGATCAGCTCGCCGTGGTTCGCCACCGTTGTCGTCGGGCTGCTCGCCCTCGGCTCCGAGCGGGTCGTGCGGGACCAGGTGACCGCGGTCGGCGGGCGGCCGGAGGTCAAGGTGGCGGTGCTGGCGATGCTGCTGGTCGTGGTGGCGCTGGCCCGGGGCACGGTGCGGCGCCGGGCGCTGGCCGTGGGCGGCTTCGGGCTGCTCGCCGGGGTGGCGCTCTGGTCGGACTGGCTGATCGTGCCGTACCTGGCGGTGACCGGGCTGGCGTTGGCGTGGACCCTGCGCCGGGAACTGCTCGGCTGGTCGGGTCTGCTGCTGGTCGTCGGCTTCGCCGCCGGGCTCGCCCCGATGATCCGGGACAACCTGGTGGCCCCACCCGGGCAGGACTCCCTGTCGGTGCTGCGTGGGGTCAGCGGCGAGGACGGGCCGGTGCCGACCTGGTCCCAGCGGATCGGCGGGGGGCTGCTGGAGGGCGTACCGCTGGCCGCCGGGCTCTGCCCGGTCGACGGTTGCCCCCGGTGGCAGGCGTGGTTCGGCCTGCTCTACCCGCTACTGCTGGTGGTGGCGGCGACCCTCGCCGGGCTCGCGTACCGCCGAGGGAGCGCGCGCGGCGAGCGGGTCGGCCCGGTCGTGCACCTCGCGCTGCTCGCGGGCGCGGCGCTGACCCTGCTGGCGTACGTACGCAGCCCGTTGGCGGCGACGGATCCGCTGGGCAACGCCCGCTACCTGTCGGTGCTGCAACTGTCGCTGCCGGCGGTGCTCTGGCCGCTGTGGGTGGCGGCGGTCGCCGCCCGACGGGGCACCGCCGGTGTGGCGGGTCGGGTGGCGGGTGTGGCAGCCACCGCCGTGCTGGCTGCGCTGGCGGCCGGTTCGCTTGTGGTGACCGTGCTCTTCGCCACCACCGGCGCGGCTCCCGGACGCATTGAGGAACGACAGGCTCGGGAGTTGGCCGACACGGTCCGCGCGGCCGGGCTGCGTGAGGTGTACGGCGAGTACTGGACCTGCAACCGGCTGGTCTTCAACACCGACGAGGAGGTGGTCTGCGCAGTGGTCGACGGCAGTCTGCACCCCGGGCAGAACCGGTACCCGGCGTACTGGTGGCGGCTGGCGCGGGCACAGCGGCCCGGGTACGTGCTGGCGGCCGACGCCCCGGCGGACCGGCGGCTGCGGGAACTGCTCGGCGACCGGGCCGGCGCGGCGCTGCTCGCCGAGGTCGGTGGCTTCCGGGTGTACCACCCGCCGGAGCCGCTGCGACCGTGGCGTTAGAGTCACCCATGCTCATCCTGCTGCCGCCCTCGGAGGGCAAGGCCGAGGCCGGCTCGGGCCGCCGACTGGACCTGGACCGCCTCTCCCTGCCGGAGCTGAACCCACGGCGGGAGGAGGTGCTGTCGGCCCTGGTCGCCCTCAGCGCCGGGCCGCCGGAGACGGCGCTGGCCGCGCTCGGCCTCGGTGCCGGGCAGCACGGCGAGTTGCGGCGCAATGCCCGGCTGCGGCAGGCCGCCACCGCACCCGCCGGCCGGATCTACAGCGGCGTGCTCTACGAGGCCCTGGACTTGGCGAGCCTGCCGGCGACGGCGCAGCGGGCGGCCGGACGGCAGGTGCTGATCAGTTCCGGTCTGTGGGGCGCGGTACGGCTGACCGACCGGATCCCGCCGTACCGCTGCCCGATCGGTGCCCGGCTGCCCGGCGTCGGCGCGCTGCCGGCGCTGTGGCGGCAGGACCTGGGTGCCGCGCTGACTGCGGCGGCCGGTCGCGGCCCGGTGCTGGACCTGCGTTCCGGGGCGTACGCGGCGGCCTGGACGCCGCGCGGCGAGCTGGCCGAGCGCACCCTCACCGTGCGGGTGCTGCACGAACGGGAGGTCGACGGGGTGCCGGTGCGCTCGGTGGTCAGCCACTTCAACAAGGCCACCAAGGGACGGCTGGTCCGGGATCTGCTGCTCGCCGGGGCCCGACCGCGTTCGGTGGCAGCGCTGGTGACGACGCTGCGGGACCTGAAGTACACGGTGTGCGAGCAGGCCACCGGGCCCGGCCGGCCACGTCAGGTCGACGTGATCGTTTCGGAGCTGTAACCAGACGCAAGATTTCCTCAAGGCTGGACCGGATCGGTACCACCGGTCGGTGTCGCGGGTCACCGTAAGAGGACCCGACGCGACGAGGAGGCCCTCCGGTGGTTGTCGAACCGATCCTGCTCGACCGGTCCCGTCCGTCATCGGCCGTGCCGGTGTCCACCACGCCACCGTCGGCCCGGCCCCCGTCGGCACCGCCACCGCTGGACTGGACGACGCTGGCCGACGCCTTCGAGACGGCCTGTCTGCTGCGCTGCATGCCGCCGCCGGCGACCCCCGGGCACCGGCACGTCGGGCAGCAACCCGTCCGGCCGACGACTATCGAGTTCAACCGGGAGGAGGCGGCGCGGCGGACCCGGCAGCTGCTCGACCGCCTCGACATCCCGGTCCGGCACGAGGTGGCGGTCGGTGGGCTGCGCCGCCGGTACGAGTTGCACCGGCTGCACGTCGGACGGGAGCACCGGCCGACGTACGCGGCGATCGTGGAGAACGGCTGGCGGCGTGGCCGGCGGGAGCTGCTCGGCGGCCCGGTGCCGGGTGCCTCGACGGCGCGGCGGTTGTGGCGCACCCGGTTGGCCGCCGCCGCCTGGCGGGCCGCGCTGCTGGCCGGTGGCCGGCATGTCCGGCGGCACATCCTCGGGGTGCGGATCACCGACCGGGAACTCGGCGCGGTGCTGGTACGCGGCGCCGCCCTGATGGACGTGCCGGCGCTGCTGCGTCCGAGCACCGGCTGCTTCCTGGTCAGCGTGGCGCACGGTCGGGATCGGGACCGGATCCTGCGGTACGCGGCGGAGGAGGCGGTGCAGCGGCCGGTGGCCTGACCGGCGGCCGACCGACGGCCGCACCCTGCTCCGCCCGTCCCCGGGGTTGCGTCATCGGGGTCCGGCGGCGCACAGTGCTGCCCGTGACCCGTACCCGGTATCCCGCCCGAGCCTGGTGGCGCGGCGCCCACGTGGCGGTGGCGCTGACCGTGCTGCTGGCCCTGCCCGGCCTCGGCGGCTGCCGCGACGACCCGGGTGAGCCGGTGGTCATCCGGATCGCCACCGGCAGCCCCACCGCCGTCTACCACGCTTTCGGCTCGTCGCTGGCGGCCATCCTCAACCGGGAGTTGCCGCAGGTGCGGGCTGAGGTGTTGGTCACCGCGGCCTCCGCGGAGAACGTGCAACTGCTCAACGCCGGTGCGGCCGAACTCGGCTTCACCCAGGCCGACGTGTTGCAGGCCGACCCGGGTCCGGACCCACCGGTGGTGGCGGTCGCCCGGGTCTACGACGACCTGCTGCACCTGGTCACCACCGCCGACAGCCCGGTACGGACCCTGATCGACCTGCGCGGGCGGCGGGTCTCGGTGGGCGCGGCCGGCTCGGGGACCAAGATCACAGTGGATCGGCTGCTGACCGCCGCCGGCCTCGACGGCGCACAGGTGCGGCAGGAACGGCTCGGCCTGGACGATTCGGTGGCCGCGCTGCACGCCGGCCGGATCGACGCCTTCTTCTTCTCCGGCGGGCTGCCGGTACGCGCGGTCGCCGAGTTCGCCCAGGACACCCCCACCCGCATCGTCGACCTCGGCGAGTGGACCGCACGGCTGCGCCGGGGCAACCCCGAGGTGTACGTGCCGCGGGACATTCCCCGCTCGGTGTACGGCGTCGATCCGGTCACCACCGTGGCCAACCCGAACTACCTGGTGGTGCGGGCCAACCTGCCGGAGTCGTTGGTGCGCGAGGTGACCCGGCTGCTGATGGAGCGCCGCTCCGAACTGGCCGAGGCGCATCCGGCGGCCGGCCGGATGAGCCCCCGCTCGGCCATCGCCACCTCACCGTTGCCGCTGCACCCCGGCGCCGTCGACTACTACCGGGCCAGCAAACCCTGACCGGGCGGGTCAGGCGGACCGCGCGGCGGGCGGGTCAGGCGGACCGCGCGGCGGGCGGCGTGGGGTCGCCCAGGCGGGGGAACGGTTCGGTGGAGAAGACCACCTCCACCGGCACCTCGAAGTGCCGGGCGATGCGCAGCGCCAGGTGCAGGCTCGGGCTGAACTCGCCGCGTTCCAGGTAGCCGATGGTCTGGTAGTGGACGCCCAACGCCTCGGCCAGCTGACGGCGGGAGATGCCCCGCTCGGCCCGGAGCATCGCGATGCGGTTGTGGACGTGCTCACTCATCTCGACGGCCCATCCTCAGGTCACCCGCTGCATGGCCTTCTCGCGGCGGGCCGCCACGCTGGACCCGGACTCCCGGCGGGCCATCCGGCGCAGCACCACGGGTGCCAGCACCAACCCGGCGACCGCCCAGCCGCCGAGCACCAGCAGCGTCTCCAGGTGTCGCCACGACTCGCCGAGCTCGACGGCGGCCATGGCCTCGGGCAGCAATGCCGACCGCATGCCGAGACCGAGCCAGTAGATCGGGAAGACCTGCGCGACGGCCTGCAACCAGCCGGGCATCGCGGTGATCGGGTAGAAGATGCCCGATGTCGCGATGAGTCCCATCATCGGCAGCATGATCAGCCCCATGTTCCGGGGGTTGGACAGCAGCGAGCCGAACACCGCGCCGACCGGCATGGTCGCCACCATGCCGACCAGCATCACCCAGGCCAGGGTCAGCCAGGCGCCGACGCTGTCCAGCGCGAGGACGTCGAAGAGGAAAAGGCCCGGTACGAGCAGCAGGGCGACGCTGACAAGCGTCATCCCCGAGACCAGGGTGATCTTGCTGATGAGGTAGCCGAACATGCCGTTCGGGGTGGCCTTGGCCCGCAACAGGGTGCCGTCCTCACGTTCCACGGTGAGGATCGACGCCATGGTGACCAGCCCGCCGAACGCCACGGTCATGCCGAGCGTGCTGGGCAGCGTCTGCGCGCCGAGCGAGAACTCGGTGCCCGGCACCTTGGCGCCCCGCAGGAAGAACATCACCACCAGCAGGATGACCGTCGGAAAGAGGTATCCCCAGAGGGTCTCCGCGTTGGTGAAGCTCTGCCGCAGCTCGATCCGGCCCCGGGACAGACCGGCCCGGGCGGCCACGACCAGCGGGCTCATCGAGCCACCTCCTCGAACGCGCGGGTCGCGCCGTCGGCGCGGCCGGACTCGTGATCGCGTACCAACGTCATGTAGGTGTCCTCCAGGCTGGCCCGGCGCACCTCAAGGTCGGCGATGTCCTCGCCGTGCTGGGCGAACAGCTCCCGGACGAAGCCGGTCGCGTCGCCGGTGGAGTGCACGAACCGTGCCCCGCCCTGGCTCCAGCGCACCTCGGCGTCGGCGGAGATGCGGCGGGACAGCTCGTCGGCGGACCCGCTGGCGATGATGCGACCACCGGCCAGGATGAGGATCCGGTCGGCCAGCTTCTCCGCCTCGTCCAGATCGTGGGTGGTGAGCAGGATGGTGGTGTCGTCGATGTCGGTGAGCCGGTGCACCAGGTCGTGGAACTCGCGGCGGGCGGACGGGTCGAACCCGGCGGTCGGCTCGTCGAGGAAGAGCACCTCAGGCCGGCCGACGATGCCGATCGCCACGTCCACCCGGCGACGTTGGCCACCGGAGAGCTGGCCGACCTTCTTGTGCGCGTGCTCGGCCAGCCCGACCACCTGGATCAGCTCGTCGATGTCCCACGGCCGGCTGATCCGCCCGGTCGAGTAGGGCGCGTAGTAGGAGCCGAGGTGCGTCAGCAACTCCCGCACCCGCCATCGGCCGTGGTCGCGCCAGGACTGGAGCACCACGCCGAGTCGGGACCGCCACCGCTCGTCGCCGCGCGCCGGGTCGGTGCCCAGGACGGCGACCCGGCCGCCGGACCGCATCCGGAAGCCTTCCAGGATCTCGATGGTGGTCGTCTTGCCGGCGCCGTTCGGGCCCAGCAGGGCCAGCACCTCGCCGCGCCGCGCGCTGAACGACACACCGGTGAGCACGTCTGTCGAGCCGTACCGCATCCGCAGGTCGTGCACGTCCAGGGTGATGCCCCGGTCGGTCGACGACCCGGTGCTGGTCGGGGTTTCCGCCCCGGCGCTGACAACCATGGACCACCACCTCCGTATGATCTGTGCGCTGAAAGATAGCACTCATACTACATATTGGAGCAAACCTAGGCTGCCCCGCCCGACCGGCCCTGCTCAGGCCACTGCTGGTGCGGACGACGCCGGATCGGTGGGCGCCAGGGGGCCGGCCGCGGGATCCGGGCCGGCGGGTTCGGCCGGCTCCGCCGGCTGCGGGAACCACAGCGCGGCGACCAGGCCACGCGGCGAGTTCGGGTGCATGGTGAGCCGGCCGTCGGAGGCGTCCACCAGCACGGCGGCGATGGTCAGGCCCAACCCGGCGCCGTCGACGTTCTGCACCTCCGGTGCCCGCCAGAACCGTTCGGTGGCCCGGCCGAGTTGGCTGCGGGTCATCCCCGGGCCGGTGTCGCGTACCTCGAGGGTCGTCCCGCCGTCGCGGGCCGCGACGGTCACCGTCACCTCGCCGCCCGCACCGCTGAACTTCACCGCATTGTCGATAAGGGCATCGAGGGCCTGGTCGATGGCGGTCGGCACGGTACGGGCGTACACCGGGCCGGGATCGGCCGCCAGCCGCAGGGTGACCGACCGGTGGCGGGCCAGCGGCTCCCAGGCCGCGACCCGGGACTCGGCCGCCGCCGTCGCGTCGACGGTGACCCGCTGGTTCTCGCGGCGTTCCGCGCGGGCGAGGGTGAGCAACGCGTCCAGGAGCAGGGCGAGCCGGTCAGTCTCCTCCAACGCCAGCCGGTGTTCGGCGCGGCCCTGCTCGTCGGTGACGCTCGGCCCCAACTCCTCCACCCGCAGCCGCAGCGCGGTCAACGGATTACGGAGCTGGTGGCTGGCGTGCGCGACGAACGCACGCTGCCGATCCATCACGTCGGAGACGACGTCCGCCATGTGGTTGAAGCTCTTCGCCAGCCGGCGCAGCTCGGGCGGCCCCAGCCGGTGCTGCACGCGGGCGCCGCGGTCGCCCTCGGCGATCTCGTGGGTGACCGCGTCCAACTCGGTGACCGGACGCAGCACCCAGCCGGCCAGCCCGAACGCGGTGAGCACGCAGGCCAGCACGGCAAGCAGACCCAGCGCGGCGACAAGCGTCCACCAGGTGGCGACGGTACGCCGGACCCCGTCGGCCGGGGTGGCGGTGACCACCGCGCCGAGCACCTCGCCGCCGTCGTTGATCGGCACCGCCACCACGATCGGCCCGTCGACCCACGGCCAGACCGAGTCGGGCCCGCTCGCCTGCTGCCCGGACAGCGCGACGTCCAACGCCTCCCGGGTACCCGGGGCCGGTCGCCAGCTCGCCGAGGCCACCACCTCCCGCCGGTCCCGGTCCACCACCGCCGCACCGATGCCGTACAGCTCGTCGTAGCTGCCCAGCTCGTGGTCGAGTGGGCCGGGCGTGCCGTCGCGCAACGCCGGCCCGGCCAGCGACGCGAAGCGGGTGGCGTCGGCGAGCCGGTCGGCGCGTACCCGGTCGGTCTCCCGGGTGGTCAGCGTCACCGCCAGCGGCGTACCCAGCGCCACCACCACCAGCACCATCAGCAGCAGATAGCTGATCACCAGCCGCCGTCGCACCCTGGGCTCCTCACTCGCCCCGGAGCCGGTAACCGACGCCTCGGACGGTCTCCACCAGACGCGGGTCGCCGAGCTTGCCGCGCAGCGAACCGACGTGCACCTCGACGGTGTGCCGATCGGTGAAGGTGGTGCCCCAGGCGTCGAGCAGGATCCGGTCGCGGGGTACCGCGACGCCGGGTTGCCGGGCCAGGGAGAGCAGGACGTCGAACTCCTTGCGGGTCAGCGACACCGGCCGCCCGGCCACCGCGACGGTGCGGGCCGCCACGTCGATGTACACCGGCCCGACCTCGATCAGATTGCGTTCCGGTGCCGCGTGCGAGGCCCGCCGCAGCACCGCCTCGATGCGCGCCTGGAGTTCCACCATCGAGAAGGGCTTGACCACGTAGTCGTCCGCGCCGAGCCGAAGCCCGAGCACCCGGTCGCGCTCCTCACCGCGCGCGGTCACCGCGATGATGCCGAGCTGGTTGCTGCGCCGTCGCAACTGCCGGCACAGGTCGGTTCCGTCGCCGTCGGGCAGGGTGAGATCGAGCAGCACCAGGTCACAGGGGGCGGCGGAGAGCGCGGCGGCGACGGTGGCGGCGTGCTCCACCTCGTACCCGCGTCGGGTCAGCGCCGACAACAGGGCGGCGGCCACCCGTCGGTCGTCCTCGACCAGCAGGATGCGCACCCGGCCTCCCCGTTCGGTCTGCTAACCCGCACCAGTGCGGTGTCCAGGGTCGCAGACGAGCGGCCGGGTGGACAGGCCCGGGGGGCCTCGGGCGGCTCAGTCGGTCAGAGGCCGAAGGTCTCGTCGGAGGTGCCGTCTCGGACCCCGTCCACGAAGCCCTTGAATCCGGGGTCGTCGTGGCTGGCCGGGACGGTGGCGACGACCTCGCCGGTGGCCTCGGTGACCGCGTCGATCAACGGCGCGAAGTCGATCTCGGCGTCGGCGAGGGTGTCGTCGTCGGCCTCCGCCAGGTTGATCACGTGCTGCACGTCCTCCGATGGCGTGTCGGGATCGTCGGCCCAGTCGGCACCGGCGCGGTAGCACTCGTCGTAGAGCGCGCGCTGGCTGTCGGTCCAGTCCTCGTGATAGCTCTCCATGCCCATCCCCTCGCCCGGCGGCCTGCCCTTCGAGCATGCCCGCCGGGGCGGCGGACCGGGCCGGTACCGGACAAAACCCGGGCTCAACGGCGCGGGACCAGGGCACCTCGCGGCGTCAGCGGCAGAGCCGGCCGACCTCCTCGGCGAACCGGTCCATCGGGTCAGCGTCGGTCGGGCCGAGCAGGTAGGTCTTCAGCTCCCGGCGGGCCTCGGTCATCGGGTCGTCGCCCGCCCGGGTGACCGCCACGATCTTCCCCAGCTCACCGCAGTCGGCGGCCAGCAGGTACGCCGCCCGAGCGGTCGGGAAGGTGCGACGGAACTCGTCCTCGGGCAGCCCGGCGGGGTTGGTCACCACGTACGGCCGTTGGCTCTGCACGAAGTCGGACACCACGCTGGACACGTCGCCGACCAGCAGGTCGGTCTGGTCGAAGCAGTCGAACAGCGCGGGCACCCGCCCGGTGACGACCCGGTGGGCCGGTCCGTCCAGGGTGCTCGCGTCGACCTCGCCACCGGCGGCCCGGATGCGCTGCACGATCCGCTCGTGTGCTGCCCGGACCCGCCCCGACCGGCTCCCGGTCAGCGGGTGCGGCTTGTAGATCAGTCGGACCTCCGGCCGGAGTGCCAGCAGCCCGGCGACGATCCGCTCCCCCATCAGCAGCACCGAGGTGTGGAACGGGTCGTCGGCGAGCCAACCCTCCCAGGTGGGTGCGTAGAGCACGGTGAAGGGGCGTTCGGCCGACCCCCCACCGGCGGTACGCAGGCCGGCCAGTTGCGGCCGACCGATCTCCACCACGTTCCCGTCGCGTACGCCGGTGCCGGCCCGGGCGAGGCGTTCCCGGCCGGCCGGCCCGGCGACCCAGACCTCGTCGTAGACCTTGCAGAACGGGTTGACGCTGGCGGCCTTGTCGCTGTCGCCGTGCCCGACGAAGACGTGCTTCATCCCGGGCTCCCGCAGCATGTGGATGTTCTCCCCGGCGTTGGCGGGATACAGCGCCACCCGGACGCTGGTCTTGCCGAGATTCATGAAATCCGCACCGGGCGGGACGCAGACCACCGGCAGCCGGGTGTCGGCCAGCTCCGCCAGGGCCTCCCGGTTGCGCAGGAAGACCACCGCCGGCCGGTCCAGCGCCTCGACCGGGGCGAGCCACATGTTCGCCTGGTAGACGTCCTTACCGGGGCCGGCGAAGTAGAGCGCGACCTCCGGCCGGTGGCTGTCGAGCCACCGCTGCACCGCCGACAGCCGGGTGCCGTGCCCGGCGCCCCGGCCCCGCAGCCAGATCGACGCGACAGTCACGCCCACCACCGCGGCCAGCCCGACGGCGAGCACGCCGGCCAGGTGGACGGGCGTCACCGTGTCGGCCAGCGCCGCGGCCACCGCCGCCGGCACGAGCACCACGTTCACCCAGGGCAGCCGATCCCCGCTGAGGGCGGCGGCCCACCGGGGCAGCGGGGGCCCGCCGAGCCGGCCCAGGTCGATGTTGCGCACCATCGAACCGCCGGGGCTGCGCCGGTCGATGATGCGCTCGAACGCTCCGGCGAAGACGGCGATCACCCACACCAGGGCGGGCAGCAGGAGCAGCAGGGTCAATGCGCCGCCCGCCGGTGCCACCTGGGCGACGACCAGCAGCACGACCGACACGTCGCGGGCCAGCTGCCGATAGCCCAGGCCGAGGCCGGCCTTCTCCATCAGGATCGCGGTGGCCGGTGACCACCGCTGCACGGCGACCTCGCCGAGCACCGCCGCCAGGGCGGCCACCACGAACCCGGCGACCTGGCCGAACGCGCCGCCGACAAGCAGGAGCAGGTACGCCCCCACCAGCAGGGCGCCACGCGCCGCCACACCGACGCGCCCAGTCAACTTGCTCAACAAGGGATGGCTCTCCCTACCGCGATCGACGGCCGGCAGCCCGGCGGCACCGAACGCCACGTCCCGGCGTCAGCGCAGCTGCGACCTTAACGCGAGACATCGACGCCGTGACGCCCGGGTGTCGAGTGCGGTGCCCAGAAACCTTGGCGGTGTCGCGGCGAGGTCCAGGCAGCGATCCGGCAAGGCGCACTACCCACGACGCAGGCAGGTGACGGCGTTCGGGTGTACAGGAGGATCGGCCTTCCGCCTGGCGAACGTGGTGTAGCCGAAACCTTCACCGGTCTGCCGGGCGTACCGGTTCTGGCTGTAGACGCAGATCGTGCCCACGTCCAGCCGCTCCAACGCGGCGCCCACCTCCTCGGCGGAGGGCCGCTGGGCGGCCGGGCCGCCGTTGGCGAACCGGGTCAGCAACAACCGGTTCTGGGAGAACTGCGAGTTGATGTCGTACTCGATCAGGAAGAAGTCACGCGGCAGGACCACCCGCGCCTCGGTGGTCAGCAACGGGATGGTCCGCATGATGCTCTCTGGGGCCAGCACCAGGCCGTCCGGTCGGTCGAGGCCCACGATGAACCTCGCGATGGCCAGCTGTTTCGGGCGGATCTTCCAGGTCGGCTCGTCGTGCACCAGCACCCCGCTGCGCTCGTCCCACATCGGCACCGCGTAGACCGCGAACGAGCCCACCATCGCGCCGGCCAGCACCACACCGGCCAGCGCCCGCACGGCAGGCAGCCGGGTCGGCAGCCAGACCGTGCACAGCAGACCGATCAGCGCCGGCAGGGCGAACAGCCACGACACACGCCACAGCACCACGGAGATGCCGGTCAGCGCACTGAGCCACTCCAGCACCCCCGGCACCAGCAGCACGCTCAGGGTGACCGTGCCGCCGGCCGCCAGCAGCGCCGGGCTGCGGCGGCGGGCCAGCAGCGGGCCGCACCACAGCGCGAGTCCGCCGATCACGCCGACGATGCCGACCTCGAACGTCCGGCGGTAGGTGTGCGCGGCGTCGTAGAAGTTGACGTCCGCGGCGGCCTCGTTGGCCGACCCGAGGATCAGTTGGCTGATCACCACCGCCCCGATCGGATAGGTAAGCGCGACCGCACCGACGGCGAGCGCCGACTTCCAGCGGCCCACCAGCAGCATCATCAGCGCCGCCCCGCCCACCAGCAGCGGCAGGACGATCGCCGCCGTGGTGGTGAGCCCGGTCGCGGTGATCGACAGCGCGGCGATCAGCAGCAGCCCCAGCCGGGACCGGTCGTCGAACCAGCGAGTGAGATAGAGCCACATCAACGGCACCACCGCCGAGACGAACATGCCCTTGCCCTGGTAGAGCCGGGGCAGGTGGATGTTGCCCAGGGCGGCGTCCGGGCCGCAGACCAGGGCGAGGAAGGCGATGGCGACGGTGAAGGCGAGCACCGGACGCCGGGGCGCCCAGTGCTGCACCAGCCGCCAGAGCGCCAGCACGGCGAGCACCGCCAGGAGCGGCAGCAGCAGGTACCAGATGGCCGAGGCGGCGGAGATGCCGAGGAACCGGGCGAGCGCGCCGGCCAGCACCTCGATGCTGGCGATCGGAGGTTGGGACGCCATCGCCGGCAGGACGTTCTCGCTGAACAGGAAGTCGTTGAGCGGAACGTTGTCGCGTTCCGCGACCCAGACCGATCGACCCACGTAGTAGATGTCGTCCGGGGTGTTGCGGGCCAGGATGAGCGAGGCGGCAGCGGCGCCACCGGCGACCAGCAACGCGTACGCCGACTGCCAGGCGGTCGGTGCCGGCGGCCGGGTCGCCGGAGCGTCCCGCCAGGTCCGCCAGGTCCGCCGGGTCAGCAGCACCAGACCCGTGGCCGCCACGATCCCGGCCGAGGCCGGCACCCACCAGGACAGGTCTGCGCCGGCCGGCGTACCGGCCAGCCCGGCGGTGACCGCCGCGACGGTGCCGGAGACCAGGACCAGTGCCGTCAAGCTGCGCCGGACGACCGCTGCCCGGCCGGTGCGTCCCACCGCCGGGTCGGCGTCGGACGCCGGACCCGCGCCCGCCGCATCCGGCGCACCGCCCGCGCTGCCCGGCGCGACGCCCGCGCTGCCCGGCGCGACGCCCGCGCTGCCCGGCGCGACGCCCGCGCTGTCCGGCGTGCCGCCTGCGGTGTCCGGCGCGCCGCGCCGGTGGCGCCATCGGGTCAGCGCGATGAGCAGGACCAGCGCCAGGCTGGCCGCCAACCAGACCCGGAACGTCCACGACGGGGCGAGGCCGAGCGGGAGCGCGGCGTGGTAGAGCAGCGTCCAGAGCGCGAACACCAGGACAGCGCCGTCGGTCAGTGCTGTGGGCAGCCCGGCGATGACCGCCCCGACCCGACTTACGGCGAGCCACGACCGGCCGGGAGCGGGAGCGGTCGGTTCGTCGATCGCCGCCGAGGGTGCGGCAGCCTGGTCGGTCATCGACACGGGGCGTCCTTGTCGTCGTACGGGCGGGTCCGGCTCGGCACGTTCGCGGCGCATGCTCGGCCGATGCTGCGAGCGGATCGGCAAGCAGCGTAATCGGAGTCGGGCGCGGGCCCGGTCATCACACGGCCCGGTATGCTGCGCCGAGTTCCGCCAGACCGTGCACACCCGATGGGATCTGTAGGTTGACTGACAAGAGCTCCCCCTCCGTCTTCGTCCATCCCACCGCCGACGTCGAGCAGGGGGCCACGGTCGGCGACGGGACCAAGGTGTGGCATCTGGCCCACATCCGATCGTCGGCCCGGGTGGGCGCCGGCTGCGTCATCGGTCGTAACGTCTATGTCGACGCGGGCGTGACGATCGGCGATCTCGTGAAGATCCAGAACAATGTCTCCGTCTACCAGGGGGTGCTCCTGGAGGACGAGGTTTTCGTCGGCCCGTGCGCGGTCTTCACCAATGACTTCCGTCCCCGCGCCCAGAACCCGGACTGGAAGATCACTCCCACGGTGGTGCGCCGTGGCGCCTCGATCGGCGCGAACGCCACCCTGGTCTGCGGCATCGAGGTCGGCGAGTACGCGATGATCGCCGCCGGTTCGGTGGTCACCCGGGATGTGGCGCCCTACCAACTGGTCGCGGGCAACCCGGCCCGGCCCAAGGGCTGGGTCGACGAGCGGGGCGAGGTCGTCTCGCGGGACCTGGACAACCCGCCCCGACGGGATCACTGACCCGGTGACGACCGGGGCCCGAACGGTAACCGCCGGGCCCCGGGAGACGGCTCGTTCAGCCCCCGATGACCACCCGACGGATGCCCGTCCACCGGGCCGCTTCGGTGACCCGTCGTCCGTCGACAAGCACCGTCACACCGGGCAGATCGGCAGCGCTGAGGGTCCGGTACTCGACGTGGTCGGCCTGGATGACGGCGGCGCTGACCGGCTCACCGTGGTAACCCGGCAGGCCGTGCGCCACCAGTTCCTCGTTTGTGTACATCGGGTCGCTGACGTACGGCTTCGCGCCCCGCCGACGCAGCGCCTCCACCGTCGGGAAGACACCGGAGAAGGCGGTCTCCTTCACGCCGCCCCGATAGGCGGCACCGAGCACCAGCACACCGACGCCGGTCAGGTCGCCGTAGGCGGCGGCCAGCAGATCGACGGCGTACTCCGGCATGGCGACGTTGGCCTCCCGGGCCGAGCGCACCACGGTGGCCGCCGGGTCGTTCCAGAGGTACATCCGTGGATAGACCGGGATGCAGTGCCCGCCGACCGCGATGCCCGGCGAGTGGATGTGGCTGTACGGCTGGGTGTTGCACGCCTCGATCACCTTGATGACGTCGACGCCCACCGTGTCGGCGAACCGGGCGAACTGGTTCGCCAGGCCGATGTTGACGTCCCGGTACGTCGTCTCGGCCAGCTTGGCCAGCTCGGACGCCTCGGCCGAGCCCAGGTCCCAGACGCCGTTCGGGCGGTTCAGGTCGGGCCGCTCGTCGAAGTCCAGCACCGCTTCGTAGAAGCGCACCCCGTGCTCGCCGGACGCCTCGTCGATGCCGCCGACCAGCTTCGGGTACCGGCGCAGGTCGGCGAAGACCCGGCCGGTGAGCACCCGCTCCGGGCTGAAGACCAGGTGGAAATCCGTACCGGCGGTGAGCCCGGAACCCGCCTCCAGCATGGGCGCCCACCGGCCCCGGGTGGTGCCGACCGGCAGGGTGGTCTCGTAGCTGACGAGGGTGCCCGGCTTGAGACCGGCGGCGATCGCCCGGGTGGCGTCGTCCATCCAGCCGAAGTCCGGTACGCCGTCGGCGTCGACGAAGAGCGGCACGACCACCACGACCGCCTCGGAGGCGGCCACCGCGGCGGTGGTGTCGGTGGTCGCCGACAGCAGGCCGGCGGCCACCACCTCCTTGAGCTTGACGTCCAGGTCCGTCTCGCCCGGAAACGGTACGGCCCCGTCGTTGACCAGCTCGACGACCCGCTCGGAGACGTCGGCGCCGACCACCCGGTGTCCCTTCGAGGCGAACTGCACGGCCAGCGGCAGACCGATCTTCCCGAGGGCGACGACGCAGATGTTCATGGGACTACTTTCCTCTCGAGGGCCGCAGACGGGCCAGACGGGTGGCGGCGACCTGGCGGTACCGGACGCGCTTGAGCGTCAGGAGCACCTGATGTTTGCGGTCCGTGTTGGCGGTGACGCGGTGCAACCGGAGCCCGCGCCACATCGCCTGGCGCGGTGCGGTGAGCTGACCCTTCGCCCGCAGCGGCACCGTGCTGAGCCCGCCGAAGACGCTGAGCTTGGCGCCGGCCTTCCACCGTTGTGCGCCCGCCGCGAGCAGCTGCTTCACCGGGAATTCCGCACGTAGGAGAGTACCGCCACCGTCCGGGCGCAACGAGACGACAGCCGGCTGCTCACCGATGCTGACCCGCACCGCGTCGCCGCTGAGGTCGGCGAGCCGCGCCCAGGCGTTGTGCGCCGTGATCACGAGGGTCACCCCACCTGCCGCGTCGCGGCTCCAGGCGAGGTCGGTCACGGTGGTCTTGACCGCCGATTTGGCGGCCCGATCGGTGACGTCGTACCACTCGTCCGGGAAGTCCAGTTCCGGGTCGCGGAAGCCGACGTAGCCGGCGAAGCAGCGGTCGCCGTCGACAGTCAACGCGGGCAGCAGCTTCTCGCTCTGCTGACGGATCAACCCGCGTAGCTGCTCCAGGCTTCCGTGCCGGGCGACCACCAGGCGCAGGCGTACGTCGGGAGCGAGTTGGTCCCGGATGGCATCGGTCAGGAAGCTCTCGGCCAGCCAGCGGATCCGCTGGTGGCTACGCTCCTGAACCGACGGGTCGAGGTCGAGGAAGTCGGCCCGCAGCAGCTTGGCCACCTCCCAGCTGAAGTGCCGCACCAGGACGGCGTCGCGCCGGGGTCCGGGCTCGATCAGCCCGGCCACGAAATTGATCAGCTCCTCGGCGCAGCGCAGCCGCTCCTCGAACCGACTCGCGTAGGTGATGTTCTGCGCGTTGTCCCGTTTGACCGCGTAGTAGTAGACGTAGTCGGCGAGCACCGAGATGCGCCCGGCGCGTACGCAGGCCTCCAGGGTGAAGGGCTGGTCGCTGCCCATCCGCATGTCCTCGCGGAACCGCAGGCCGTACCGCTCGATCAGCTCCCGCCGGAACAGCTTGGTGTTCGACATCGACCAGGGCAGTGCGCTGTCGAACAGGTCGACCTGTTCCTCGGTGCTGGCGTAGATGGCCTGGTGCACGTAGCGGTTGTTGGTGCCGACCATCCGGCCGAGCACCACGTCCGAACCCCACCGGTCGGCGGCGTCCACCAGCCGTTCCAGCGCCTCCGGGCCGAGGTGGTCGTCCGAGCCGATGAAGAAGACGTACCGTCCCTGCGCGACGTCCAGGGCCCGGTTGCTCGGCCCCGCCGGGCCACCCGAGTTGGGCTGGTGCAGCACGGTGACGGTGCCGGGGTAGCGCTTGGCGAAGCGGTCCAGTTCCTCACCGCTGCCGTCGGTCGACCCGTCGTCCACCGCGACCACTTCCAGCCGCTCCAGACCGATGCTCTGCCCGACAAGCGATTCCAGGCAGGTGGTCACGTACGGCATGGTGTTGTAGACGGCGACGACGACCGTCACGTCCGGTGCGTTCACCAGGCCACTCCCACCGAGGTCGTCAGTTCCCATCGTTGCCCGTTTCCGTCGTCGCCGGTACCGCCCGCCCGTGGACCCGAGCGAGTGTACGGCAGTATCCCGGCCCCGAATCCCGTGGCGGTCGGCGGTCCGTGACCTCTCGCGCCGGTTGCTAACCTCCATGCTGTTCGACGACCGATGGCCGTTTCGCTTCGGTGTCGCGCCGCCCGGCCGCACTGCGAAGGATCTATCGGATCATCCCCTTTCGACGTGGACGGGATCATCCATTGCACTCATGCCCACACCACCCTGCGGCGCGGCTGAACCCTGCGGCCCGGCTGATCGCCGGATCGAACGCGGCGAGCGAGCGCCCCGCGGCCCGGATCGGACGGGTTGATCGGGGGTGGTGACGGCAGAGCGCCAGCAGCAACCGGCGGCCGTGGCCGCACCGGCGCGGCCCGGTCGGGCCCGACGACTACGGGACGCCGCCCGGTACGCCCTGCCCGGGCTCGCCGCCTACGCGCTGATCCGCCTGGTCGGCGTGGCGGTCCTCGCCGTCTGGGCCGATCGCGTCGGCGTCTCGCCGAGCGAGTCCCTGGCGAAGTCGGACGGAGTCTGGTACCTCGCGATCGCCCAGCACGGCTACGACGGGTACGAGAAGACGCAGTCCAACATGGCCTTCTTCCCGCTCTACCCCGGGCTGACCGCCGCGCTGGACCGGATCTCCCCGCTCAGCACCCGTGACGCGGGGCTGATCGTGGCCTGGCTGGCTGGCCTGGCCGCCGCCTGGGGGCTGTTCGCGATCGGCGCGTACCTGCACGACCGGCGCAGCGGCGTACTGCTCGCCGCACTCTGGGCGGCAGTGCCGCACGCCGTCGTCGAGTCGATGGCGTACAGCGAGACCCTGTTCACCGCCCTCGCCGCCTGGACGCTCTACGCGTTGCTGCGCGGCCACTGGATCACCGCCGGCCTGCTCTGCCTCTTCGCCGGCCTGACCCGCCCGTCCGCGTCCTCGTTGATACCGGTGGTGGGGCTGGCCGCGCTGATGGCGATCATCCGACGTCGGGACAGCTGGCGTCCCTGGGTCGCCGCGCTGCTCGCCCCCGCCGGCTGGCTCGGTTACCTGGCCTGGGTGGGTAGCGAGGTCGGGCGCCCGGACGGCTGGTTCCACATCCAGTCCGCCGGCTGGGGCAGCACCTTCGACTTCGGCTTCTACACCGTGAGCCGGGGCCGTGAGGCGCTGGCGCAGACGGCCCCGCCGCAACTGTTCGTGGTGAGCCTGGTGGCCCTGCTGGCACTGATGTTCCTCGTACTGAGCGTGCTCGACCGACAGCCGTGGCAACTGCTGATCTACAGCGGGCTGCTCGTGGCCACCACACTGGGCACGGCCGGCTACTACCAGTCCAAGGCTCGGTTCCTGCTGCCGGCCTTCCCGCTGCTGCTGCCGGCGGCCGTGGCGCTGGCCCTGGCCGGCTGGGCGCGGGCAACCACCGTGCTCGTGGCGGTGGTCGCCTTCTCCACCTACTTCGGCGGCTACCTGCTGCTGATCTGGCCGTGGTCGCCCTGACCCGGGGGCCGGGGCGCGGCGCTCATCGGGTGAACAGCCGCACGTCCCACAGCCAGACGTCGTCGATCCGCTGCCCCGGGCCGTACAGGGCGTCGAGCACTGTCTTCAGCGCATCGTGGCGGCGAGCGCCCCGGTCGGGCAGCACCACCGCGTCCGCCTTCCAGTAACGGACGTCGGCGCGCGCCTGGGTGATCTCGGCCGGGCCGACCGCGGTGTCCCGGTCGCCCTTCGACACGGCGGTGAGCAGGGCCGCGGTGGGCTGGGGTTCCACCCCCCAGCGGCCGGTGGTGTCCGTCGCGGAGACCGGTCCGAGAAAGTAACCTTCCGGGACGGCGAAGCCAGTCAGCGCGGCCGAACCCCAGTACACCGAGGTCATCCAGGTGACCGGCACCGGCACCAGCGTGCGGCCCGGCGCGACGTGATCACGCCACGCGCCGCTGGTGACGAAGTCCGGCACCGGCGGCCGGCCTCGGGCCGGCAGCGGCGTCGGCAGCATCGGCAGCAGCGCGACGGCCACCGCCACCGCACCAGCTCCGTGGGCGAGCCGGCCGAACGGCCGGCCCTGGCGGGCGGCGAGCCGGTCGGCGGCCACCGCCAGCAGTACGCCGAGCGCCACCGTGGTGATCAGTGCGAACCGGGCCACCACCACGGAGTCGAACGCCGGTAGGTGCTGCACGAGCGCGAACGGGGCCGGCATGTCGGTACGGCGGGTGCCGACGGTCCAGGTGGTGCCGATCGACAGCAGCGCCGACACCAGTCCGACCGCACCGAGCACCACCGCGACGGCCTCACGCCGCAGCCAGCACATCGCGCCGAGAGCGAGCAACAGCATCGGCCAGCCGTAGAAACTCGCCTGTTCCGTGGTGTTCGGCGCCCAGCCCACGGCACTGGTCGGGCCGCCGGCGACGGACTCGGTGGCGAACCGGGCGAACGAGCCGAGCTTCAGGGCGTACATGTCGGGGGTGCCGGGATGGCCGCTGCGGTGTTGCGGGCCGGCGAAGTACATCCAGAGCGGGTACGCGGCCACGGCCGCCACCAGCACGGCGGTGATCGCCAGGCCCGGCAGCAGCGCCCGCCCGCGGCGCACCGCGTCCCTCGGCCGGACGGCGAGGTACGCCAGGACCAGCATCAGACAGCCGAGCGCGGTGAGGAAGAGGATCTCCAGGCTGACGAAGAACTGCGCGGTCACCAGCGCGCCGAGCACCAGACCGTCGCGGACCACGTGCCCGCCCCGGGAGAGCGCGACCAGCCGCCAGACGATGAACGGCACCAGCCACTGCGCCGTGATGTGCGGATGGCCGTTGCTGTGTGAGACAAGCGCCGGGGCGAACGCGCAGAACAGGCCGCCCAGGAAGGCCGCCGCCCGGGAGTCGACGATGTGTCGGGAGAGGACGTGGTACCAGGCGTAGCCGGTACCGGCCAGGTTCAGGGTGATGAACAGCAGGTAGGCGACCGGCGCGCCGAAGAGCAGAGTGACCGGGCTGAGCAGCAGCCCGGGCAGTTGCAGCCCGACGTTGGCCACCAGGTTGACCCCGTTCGGGGCGTTCTGCAGCGTGGTGAAGAACGGGTTTTCCAGGTGGCTGACCGCGTGTGCCGCGTACGCCAGCATCCACTCGTTGAAGCCCTGGTCGTCGGGGCGGCTGCCGAGCAGCCGGCCGTCGGGGTCGATCCACCCTCGGCCGGTGACCCAGACTGCGCCGGCCAGGAACACCACGGCGGCCAGCACGTCGACCGGCCAACGCCGGGTGGTACCGCGGCGTCCAGCGACGGTCGCCGGCTCGGTGCGCGGCGTGCCGGCGGCGCTCTCCGCTGTTCGGGCGCTCCCGGTGCGGACGGGCTCGCGGTCGCGGGTGTCGGGAGTGGTCATGATCTGGCGCAACCTTCCACGGCGACCGGGTCGGCCACCGGACGGATCGGACGGCGGCCGAGACGACGGACGCTCGGGCCGGCGTTATTGTAGGGTCAGCACCCTGTCCGCGACGGCCCCGCCCGGCGTCGCGCACCAGAAGCCGCGTCCCGCCTACCGACGAGGTACGGCGTACCTCCGACGAAAGGTCCTCCCCGGCATGGTCCCGCTCCGCAGACGTCCTGCGGCTGCCGCCATCCGACCGGGTAGCGAGGAGGGTATCTACGGGTACCCGCGCGGAATCTTCCCACCTCCCCAGGAACGGAACAAATGAACAAGCGGCGACCTCTCTGGGACTCGTGGAAACGTTCCCGGACGCGCCGGCCCGGATCCCGGCCGCACATGATCTACCTCGCGATCGGTTTTCCGCCGGCGGCCAAGAGCTCCACCTACCGGATGCGGGCGACGGCCAATCAGTTCGCCGCCGCGGGCTGGGACGTCACCGTCGTCACCATCGCGGATGAGGCCTGGGAGCGCGATTACGGCCTCGACCACACGCTGGTCGCGGGGGTGGATCCCCGCGTCCGGGTGGTGAAGCTGCCGCTGTTCCGGGAGGACCTGGAGACGGACGTCCGGGCCTACACCGAGCGACGTGCCCTGGACCACAACGACTACCTGACCGAACTGCGCGAGCAACACCTGAAGGTCTTCCCCGAGCCGGTGTTTGGCGGCTGGCGGCCCGCGCTGGAGGAGGCGGTGCTCCAACTCCACCGCGAGCGGCCGGCGGAGCTGCTGGTGACCACCTGCGTCCCGTACGTGAACCTGGCCGCCACCTGGAAGCTGTGGGAGACCCACCGGGTCCCGTACGTGGTGGACTTCCGGGACGGCTGGTCGGTCGATGTGATCAACGGCGGGGAGGCGTTCCCCCGGGATTCGGTCTCCGGCCGGTGGGAGACCAAGCTGCTCACTGACGCCGTGACGATCTGGAACGTCAACGAGCCGATCTCCCGCTGGTACCGGGAGCGCTATCCGGACCTGGCCCACAAGATGCGGATCGTGCGCAACGGCTACGACGCGGCCAGCATCCCGGCCGAGTCGGTTCCCGCCCCCGCCGACCGGCCGCTGGCCTTCGGCTACCTCGGGGCGCTGAATCTGCCGGTGCCACTGCTCGAAGCGGTGCTACAGGGGTGGCGGAAGGCCCGCACGGCGGACCCGGCGCTTACCGACGCCACGTTCGAGGTGAGGGGTCACATCGGCTCCGGGTGGGCGCGGGGCGACAACCGCCACGCCGAGTTGCTCAAGGCGGCCGCCGCCGACGGGGTGGTGGTCGGCGGATCGGTGCCCAAGGCCGAGGTGGTGAATTTCTACTCCCGCTGGGACGTCGTCGTGCTGATGGTGACCGGCGGCAAGTACATGACCTCCGGCAAGGTCTACGAGTACATGGCAACCGGGCTTCCCGTGGTCTCGGCCCACGAGGCGGAGCACGACGCGTCCACCCTGCTGTCCACGTACCCGCTCTGGACCGGGGCGGTCGGGCTTGAACCGGACGCGCTGGCCGGCGCCTTCCGGCGGGCCGCCGACCTGGCCCGCAACGCCGACGTGGCCGAACGGGACAAGGCGCGGGTCGATGCGCGACAGTACGCCCGTGAGGAGCAGCTCATCCCTGCCGTCCGTGAGGTCACCGAGTTGGTGCTGGGCGTTGGCGGGCCGGCCGGCACCGCGCCCGATGCCACTGCCGGCGCTCCCGCTCTTGCCCGAGAAGGTGGGTCATGATCGAGGTCCTGGTAGTGCTGGGCGCCGTCCCCGCCCGGGTGGCGGTGCTCACCGATGCGCTGACGCAGTTCCAGACCCTGGGCGTCACCGTACGCATCGCCACCACCTTCGACCCGGTGGAGAAGATCCCGGCGGTGACCGAGCTGGCCGAGGTGCACCAACTACCCACGGCAGCGCAGCTGGGGCCGCGGTTCGGCCGGATGCTCAAGCGGGCCAACCCGGCCCGGCGTCCGTGGCTGCGTGCCCAGCGTGACCCGTGGATCCGTCGGCACGCCAAGCGGGCCGACGTGCTGGTCGCCCTGGACGTCAAGGCCCTGCACACGGTCTGGCAGCTGGCGCAGCGGCACCGGCGGGCCGATGCGGTCCACGGCATCGCTCCGGCGTTGCAGGCGGTGCAGAGGCGGTCGATCGACCCGGCGCGGTACCGCCGGCATCGGCTGAGCACCATCGGTCCCTCGCCCACGGTGCTGACCAGCACCACCCGCAGTCAGACCATCGACCTGGCGAAACGGGTTTTCGACCTGAGCACCGGCAAGAGGGCCATGCAGCTTGCCCCGGTGCGTTGGTTCTGGCATCAGGCGGTGACCGCTCCCGGTGTACCGGAACGCCTGCGGGGCGTGGCCGCCCGGCGGGTGAACCGCAGCATGCGCCGGGCCGGGCACCGGGACAGCGCGAACCGGCTGGCGCTCGCCGCTCAGCGCCGGATGCGCAGCGTCGCGGCGAAGGGTCAGGTGCTCAGCCCGATGGTCGAGGCGGAGCTCAAGCAGGGCCAGTTGCCCGAGCACCTGAAGACGGTGGTCAAGGGACAGCTCCAGATGGCCGAAGGCCACCTGAAGAAGCGCCGGACGGGCCAGGCCGCGGAGCACGTGGTACGCGCCTTCGACCTGATGTTCCACCGGAACCTGCACTTCGACGGGCTCGCCTCGCCGCTGGCCGCGGATCCGGCGGGCTTTCTCGCACCGCTGTTGAAGAGCGAGGTCGGCAAGGCCCTGGCCACTCCGCAGGGCCGCCGTACGCCGGCGGAGTTCCCGCCCGCCGACCGTCCACACCGGATGCTCTTCTTCACCGGGATCAACGACAACTTCATCGGGCCGATCCTCGATCGCTACGAGGCGACGCCCGGCGTGGAGGTCCGCCGGTTGAACCTGGTGGAGGAGTCGATCCGCCCGGTGCTCGGCAACGGGCGGATGCGTCTGACGCGACACCGGCTCGCCGGCAGCTCCGAGCACGCCCGGAGGGTCCAGGAGGCGTGGGGTGCCGACGTCGCCTGGGCGGACACCATCTTCGTCGACTGGTGCAACCTGGCCGCCGCGATGCTCACCATGATCGATCCGGGGTCGGCCCGGGTGATCATCCGGTTGCACAGCTTCGAGGCGTTCACCTGGTGGCCGCACCTGACCGACTGGTCCCGGGTGGACGACCTCGTCTTCGTCTCCGAACACCTGCGCGATCTGGCGCTGGCGGCGGTGCCCCGGCTACGCGCGCCGGAGGGTCCGCGGACCCATGTGATCGCCAACGCCATGGACCTGCACCGGCACGTGCTGCCGAAGTCGTCGGCGGAGGCCCGCTTCATGCTCGGCCTGGTCGGGCTCAGCGCGGTGGCCAAGGACCCACGCTGGGCTTTGGAGGTGCTCCGCGAGTTGCGCCGCCGCGACGACCGGTACCGGTTGAAGCTGATCGGTGACGAGTTGCGTACCTCGCTCGGCCCGGGGGTGGCGAGGTACGCGGCGGAGTTGGCCGCGGACCTCGCCGAACTGGAGCCCACCGGTGCCGTGGTACGCACCGGCCGGACGGAGGACGTGCCGGGGGCCCTGACCGACGTCGGGGTCATCCTCAGCACCTCGGTACGGGAGAGCTTCCACTGCGGACTGGTCGAGGGCGCCGCCAGTGGCGCCGTGCCGGTGGTGCGGGACTGGCCGTTCTTCGCCGGCCGGGCACACGGTGCCCGCACCCTCTTCCCCAGCGACTGGGTGGTCTCCACTCCGGCGGAGGCGGCGCAGCGGATCCTGGACGTCACCGCGTCCGAGGAGACCTGGCGCGAGGCGGGCCGGGCGGCGGCCTCGCACGTGCTCGGCGAGTGGGACTGGTCCGTCACGCACAAGGACTTCGACCGGCTGGTGTTGGAGCCACCGGCGGCCACGCACTGACATACCGGGCAACCGTTTCCGGGGCCGTTCCGCGTCAGCGGAACGGCCCCGGTGTCGTCGGTCGGACCGGCTAGTGGGCGGCGGCGGTCTCCTCGTGGTGGTCCGGCGCCACCGCGACCACCGTGCCGTCGGTGGCCGACGCCAACAGCCCCGCGGCGACCCGCACCGTGCGCAGCCCTTGCCGGAGGGTGACGATGTCGCTCTCCTTGCCCTCGACCGCGTCCCGGAAGCGCTCGTGTTCGACAAGCAGCGGCTCGCGCTTCGGAATGGCGTAGCGGACCATGTCGCCCTCGGCCACGCCGCGGAAGGCCCGCAGCGCCTCCCACTCGGTGCCGATCGCGCCGTTGGCGTAGAAGGTCAGGTCGGCGGTGAGCGTGTCGGCGACGAAGCATCCCCGGTCACCGGTGATGACTGTGGACCGCTCCTTGAGCGGGCTGAGCCAGTTGACCAGGTGGTTGACCATCGTGCCGTCGGAGAGCTGGCCGACGACCGCGACCATGTCCTCGTGCAGCCGGCCGCTGCGGGAGACCGTCCGGGCCGACACCGAGACGTACTCCTGGCCGGTCACCCAGCTGGTCAGGTCGATGTCGTGGGTGGCCAGGTCCATCACCACGCCGACATCGGCGATCCGGTGCGGGAACGGGCCCTGCCGTCGGGTCACCACCTGGTAGACCTCGCCCAGCTCGCCCGCTTCCAGGCGGATGCGCAGGTTTTGCAGGGCCGGGTTGTACCGCTCGATGTGGCCGACCCCAGCCACCAGCCCACGGCTCTCGAACGCCTCGACGAGGCGGGTCGCCGCCTCGACGGACTGCGCGATCGGCTTCTCGATCAGCGCGGGCACCCCGTGCGCGGCGAGTTCGAGCCCGACCTGCTCGTGCAGCGCGGTCGGGCAGGCGATCACCGCGTAGTCGATGCCCAGCGCCAGCAGCTCGCTGAGATCGGGCAGGACCGGTGCCCGGAGCAGGCCGCTCTGGTCACCGGCCGGGTCGACGATCCCGACCAGCTCGACCCCGTCCAGACCGGACAGTACGCGGGCGTGGTTGCGCCCCATCGCGCCGAGGCCGATCAGGCCGGCGCGCAGCTTGCCGCCCTGCCGCGCGCTCATCGGGCACCACCGGCGAGGTTGGCGGCTTCGACGATCCGCTCAAGGTCGTCGGGGCTCAGCGAGGGGTGCACCGGCAGCGAGATCACCTCGGCGGCGGCCCGCTCGGTCTCCGGCAGTTCCCAGGGGCCGGGCTGGCCGTCCTTGTCCAGGTACGGCTTGAGCCGGTGGATCGGGGTCGGGTAGTAGACGGCGTTGCCGATGCCCAACTCGTGCAGGCGCGCCTGGGCGGCGTCCCGGTCGCCCCGGGCCCGGACGGTGTACTGGTGGTACACGTGCCGGGCGGCGTCCGCCACCGGCGGGGTCACCATGCCGGTGATGTTCGAGTCGAGGTACTTGGCGTTGGCCCGGCGCTGCTCGGTCCACTCGCCGAGCTGGGTCAACTGCACCCGGCCGATGGCCGCGGCCACGTCGGTCATCCGCATGTTGGCCCCGACGATCTCGTTCGCGTACCGCTGCTCCATGCCCTGGTTGCGCAGCAGCCGCAAGGTACGGGCGAGCCCGGCGTCCGCAGTGCTGATCATGCCTCCCTCCAGGGAGTGCATGTTCTTGGTGGGATAGAAGCTGAAGCAACCGGCGGTGCCGAACGCCCCGACCGGGGTGCCGTGCAGGCTGGCACCGTGGGCCTGGGCGGCGTCCTCGACGACGGCCAGGCTGTGCCGCTGCGCGACCGCCATGATCCGGTCCATCGCGGCGGGGTGGCCGTACAGGTGGACGGGCATGATGGCGACGGTCCGCGTGGTGACCGCGGCGGCGACCGCCTCCGGGTCGAGACAGAAGCTACCCGGCTCGATGTCCACGAAGATCGGCTCGGCGCCGACCAGCCGCACCGCGTTGGCGCTGGCCGCGAAGGAGAACGACGGCACGATGACCTCGTCGCCCGGGCCGACGCCGAGCGCCAGCAGGGTCAACTGGAGGGCCGAGGTGCCGGAGTTGACGGCGACGCAGTGTCGGCCGGCGACGAGTTCGCCGAACTCCTGCTCGAACGCGGCTACCTCGGGTCCCTGTACCACCTTGCCGCTGCGCAACACCCTGACAGCCGCCTCGATCTCGGCTTCGCCGATGATCGGGCGGGCTGGCGGTATGAAGGCCGGGCGCTGCCCAGTCATGAAAAGATCCCCTCCCGTTGCCGGACTGTTCGCAAGCTCGGGGTGCGATACTAGTCCGTTGGACACGGAAGATGAGAAAGCCGTTCACGGGGCGTCCAGCCGGCGTTCACGATTCGGTGGGCGAACGCCGCGCAGCTCAGGCCAGATCGGCCTCCGGCACGGCGCAGGCCACCCGCAGGGCAGCCACGGCAGCCCGCGCCATCCGGTCCAGTTCGGCTGGGTCCATCGGCAACCGGGCGATGGCCATCCGCCAGTAGATCGGCCCGACGATCAGGTCGGCCGCGGTCCGCGGGTCGGCACCGCTGGGCAGCTCACCACGCTCCACCGCCCGCCCGATAACGATCTTGCCAATCCGGTCCTGGTAGTCCTTCAGCGCGCTCTGCAGGGTCCCGGCGATCTGCGGGTTGCGCGCCGCCTCGGCGAGCAGGTCGGGGATGATCTGCGACGCCACCGGGTGGCCCAGCGCCCCACTGACGACCAGCAGCAGCAGCCGGACGTCACCGTCGAGGGTTCCGGTGTCCAGCATCGGCAGCTTCCGGCTCGCGACGGCCGAGACCACGTCCAGCACCAGGTCGAGCTTCGAGTTCCAGCGGCGGTAGATCGCGGTCTTGCTGACCCCGGCCCGGCGGGCCACCGCCTCGATGGAGAGCCGGCCGTATCCGACCGCGGCGAGTTCCTGCATGAGGGCCCGACGGATGGCCGAGGTGATCTCACCCCGGAGCACCGCCGCACCGGCCGGCGCGCGCCGCTTCTCGGCCGTCACCTGGGACTCTTCTCGACTGTCACAAGCACAGCGTAGCGCAACGACGCTACGGTTGCGTCCCGACGTATTTCGGACTACTGTCCAGCCAGCGACCGGGGGCGGCGCTCCCGCACTGACCCACGCTAGATTCACTCATCGCGAGACATAACGCCGGCACGACAGATCGGAGCGCCCATCCCCATGGCCAACCTGCTGGCCGACCCCGACTCCGGCCTCACCCCAGCTCAGCTGGCCGCCCGACACGGGCTACGGGTGGCCGGCGAACGGCCTACGATCGGCGCCTACAGCGGCCAACTGTGGCGCTACCGGCACTTCATCTCCGCGTACGCCCACGCGAAGCTGACCGCCTCGTTCAGCAACGCCCGACTCGGGCAGCTGTGGCAGGTGCTCACCCCGCTGAGCAACGCCGCGGTCTACTTCCTGATCTTCGGTGTGGTGCTCGAACAGAGCCGGGGCATGGACAACTTCATCGCCTACCTGACCACCGGGGTGTTCATCTTCAACTTCACCCAGGTCAGCCTGCAGCTGGGCACCCAGGCGATCAGCGGCAACCTCGGCCTGATCCGCGCTCTGCACTTCCCCCGGGCCTGCCTGCCGCTGGCCATCACCGCCACCCAGTTCCAGCAACTGCTCGGCTCGATCGTGGTGCTGTTGATCATCGTGGTCGCCACCGGTGAGCCGATCACCCTGATGTGGCTGATGCTGGTGCCGGCGGTGCTGCTCCAGACGGTCTTCAACGCCGGGTTGACCATGGCGATGGCCCGGCTGGGCGCCAAGGCCACCGACCTGAAGCAGGTCATGCCGTTCATCCTGCGGGCCTGGATGTACGGCTCCGGCGTGCTCTACAGCGTCACCCTGTTCGCCGATAACCTGCCCGGCTGGGCCACGGGCATCGTGCAGTTCAACCCGATGCTTGTCTACATCGAGCTGGCCCGCATCTCCCTGCTGGAGAACACCCACCTGCTCAACGACTCGCTGCCGCTGACCTGGCTGATCGCGCTCGGTTGGGCGGTCGTCGCGGGGCTCGGCGGCTACCTCTACTTCTGGCGCGGCGAACAGGAGTACGGCCGTGGTTAACCTTGAAATGTCCAATGATGTGACGGTGACCCTCCCCCGAATCCAGGAGCGGATCCCCACCGTGGTGGTGGACGACGCGCACGTCGTCTACCGGGTGTACCGGGGTTCCGCCGGCAACACCAGCCCGGTGGCCGCCTTCAAGCGGTTGGTCACCCGCACCAACACACCGAACGTCCGGGAGGTGCACGCGGTACGCGGGGTCTCGTTCACCGCGTACCGGGGCGAGGCCATCGGGCTGATCGGCACCAACGGCTCCGGCAAGTCGACCCTGCTGCGGGCCATCGCCGGACTGCTGCCGGTGGAGCGGGGGGCCGTCTACACCCAGGGGCAGCCTTCACTGCTGGGCGTGAACGCCGCCCTGCTCAACGACCTGCCGGGCGAGCGCAACGTCACTATCGGCTGCCTGGCCATGGGCATGTCACCGGCCGAGGTGCGGCGCAAGCTCCCGGAGATCATCGAATTCTCCGGCATCAACCAGCGGGGTGACTTCGCCTCGCTGCCGATGCGCACCTACTCCTCCGGCATGTCGGCCCGGCTGCGCTTCTCCATCGCCGCCGCGAAGCAGCACGATGTGCTGCTGATCGACGAGGCCCTCGCCACCGGCGACAAGGCGTTCCGCAAGCGCAGCGAGCAGCGGGTGCGGGAGCTGCGGGAGAGCGCCGGCACAGTCTTCCTGGTCAGCCACCAGCTCTCCTCCGTACGGGACACCTGCGAACGGACCATTTGGCTGGAATCCGGCGAGATCCGGATGGACGGCCCGACTCGCGAGGTGCTGGCGGCTTACGAGGCATTTACGAACGGCAAGTAGAGTCTGGGTGAACGAGCGGCGACGTCGCCGAGCGTGCCCAAGATCTTGGGCCGCGTTGTCCCGTTGGGACGACGCGGCCCGCGCGTTATGGTTCACTCCGTCGCCGCGTCGGCGGAACCTTCCGTTCACCTACTCCCCACAGTCATGCACCCCCGAGAGCGAGGACCGGCAATGACGCAGGACCAGACCACCGATCCGGGTACCACGTCGGAGGACCGGACGCCGTGGCGACCCTCACGGACGGTGGCGGTGGTGCTGGCCGGCGGCACCGGCACCCGGCTGGGTCTGGGCATTCCCAAACAGCTGCTCAAGATCGCCGGCAAGCCGATCATCGAGCACACGCTGGCCGTCTTCGAGGCCGCGCCCGAGATCGACGAGATCATCGTCCTGATGGCCACCGGGCACGTCGCCGAGGCGCAGAAGATCGTCGACAAGGCCGGCTTCCGCAAGGTCACCAAGGTCATCGAGGGCGGCGACACCCGCAACGACACCACCCGCGTCGCGCTGGACGCGGTCGGTGAGGGCGACTGCAACATCCTCTTCCACGACGCGGTGCGCCCGCTGCTCAGCGGCCGGATCGTCCGGGAGTGCGTGAACGCGCTGTGGACCTACTCGGCCGTGGACGTGGCCATCCCGTCGGCCGACACGATCATCCAGGTCGACGAGAACGAGTGCATCACCGACATCCCCGTACGCGCCACGCTGCGCCGGGGGCAGACCCCGCAGGCGTTCCGCTCCGGCACCATCCGGGAGGCGTACCGTCGGGCCGAGGGTGACCCCAACTTCGCCGCCACCGACGACTGCGGAGTGGTGCTGCGTTACCTTCCGGAGACCCCGATCAAGGTGATCGACGGCTCCGACGAGAACATCAAGGTCACCCACCCGGTCGACGTGCACCTGGCCGACAAGCTGTTCCAGCTGGCCGCCGCCAAGGTGCCGCGGCTGACCGACCACCGCGCGTACAGCGAGGAGGTCTCCGGCCGCACCATCGTCGTCTTCGGCGGCAGCTACGGCATCGGTCACGACCTGACCGAGCTGGCCCGTCGCTACGGTGCCCAGGTCTTCCCGTTCAGCCGCTCCAGCACCGGCACCCACGTGGAGCGCCCCGAGGACGTCGAGGCCGCGCTGCGGACCGCCTTCGAGGCCACCGGCCGGATCGACCACGTCGTGGTCACCGCCGGAATCCTGGAGAAGGGCGCGCTGGCCGAGATGGACCAGGAGACCATCGACCGGGTGCTCCAGGTCAACTTCGTCGGCCCGGTCACCGTCGCCCGGCAGGCCCTGCCCTACCTCCAGCAGACCAAGGGCCAGCTGCTGCTCTACACCTCCAGCTCGTACACCCGGGGGCGGGCCGACTACGCGCTCTACTCGGCCACCAAGGCCGCCCTGGTCAACCTGACCCAGGCGCTCGCGGACGAGTGGGCGGAGTTCGGCGTACGGGTCAACGTCATCAACCCGGAGCGGACCGCCACCCCGATGCGGACGAAGGCCTTCGGCGCGGAACCGGAGCACACGCTGCTCGCCGCCGAGACCGTCGCCCAGTCGTCGCTGGACGTGCTGATCTCGGATCTCACCGGTCAGGTGATCGACGTCCGCCGGCCGCCGGGTGAGGCACCGGTCGCCGTCGCCGTGCCCGCCCAGACCGACCGGGCGGCCAGCGCCGCTGCCGTCGGCTGACCCGTCCGACCACACGACCGCGAAAGCGACACCGAGATGCGTGGTGAGCTGGTCCGGAAGTTGACCGCACGGGGCGTGGCCACCGGTGGCGCGGTCCTGGCGTTCCTGGTGGTCGCGCTCACCGGCGCGACCGCCTGGGGGCTCTGCCTGGCCGTGGCGGCGCTCGTCGCCACGGTCTGGGAGCGTCGGGTGCGGCCCGGTGCCGACAACGTCGCGGAGACCGCGCTGATCGCGGCCGGGATGCTGATCGGCTACGCCCGCCAACTCGACGCCGGTTTCGACCCGGCCCTGGCCGCGACCGCCCTGGTCCTGCTGGGTCTGGTCCTGCTCACCGGTCCGCTGCGCCAGGCCGGGAACCTGGAGATCCGCGCCGCCAACCTTCCGGTACGCGCCTGGGTGCCGCAGGTCGCGGGGGTGCTCGGCGACGCCGTGGCCGTACTGCTCGGTCTGCTGGCCCTGGCCGCGCTGGCGGGGCTGCCCGCGGCCGTGGCCCTGGCGGCGACGCTGCTGGTGGGGGGTGCCGCCGCGGCCGTCGCCCTCGACCTGGCCCGGCGTCGGTTCCGGCCGTCCCCAACCGGGTCGGCGGTGGCCCGGGCGCTGCGCCGGCACCAGCCCGAGTTCGTCCTGCACTTCTCCGCCCCGCCCGGCTCCGAGTACCAGGTCACCATGTGGCTGCCGTACCTGGAACGGATCGGCCGGCCCTTCGTGGTGATGGTGCGGGAGCCGGAGTTCCTGGCCACCGTCGCGGCGGCCACCACCGCCCCGGTGGTCTACTGCCCCACCACCCGGAGCATGGACGAGGTGCTGGTGCCGAGCCTGCGGGTGGCGTTCTACGTCAACCACGGCGCGAAGAACAGTCACTGCATCAGGTTCACCCAGCTCACCCACGTGCAGCTGCATCACGGTGACAGCGACAAGGCGCCCAGCGCCAACCCGGTCTCGGCGATCTTCGACCGGATCTTCGTCGCCGGTGAGGCGGCCATCGACCGGTACGCACGGGCCGGCATCGACATCCCCGCCGAGAAGTTCGTGGTGGTCGGCCGTCCCCAGGTCGAGGCGATCGAGGTGCGTTCCCGGCCGACGCCGGGCCTGGCGAACCCGACGGTGCTCTACACCCCCACCTGGACCGGGCACAACGCCGACGCCGACTACTGCTCGCTGCCGGTGGCGGAGCCCCTGCTACGGCGCCTGTTGGACCGGGGGGCCACGGTCATCCTGCGGGCCCACCCCTACACCGCGCAGAACCCGGCCTCGTCCCGCCAACTGGCGCGGCTGCACGACCTGCTCGCCGCCGACCGGGCCCGCACCGGCCGGGCGCACCTCTACGGCGCCGCGGCGAGCAGACTCACCCTGACCGACTGCGTCAACCGCGCGGACGTGCTGGTCTCCGACGTCTCCGGGGTGCTCTCCGACTGGCTCTACTCGGGCAAGCCGTACGCCGTCACCGACATGGGCACCGACGGCGACCGGTTCGTCGAACGCTTCCCGCTGGCCACCGCCGGCTACGTGCTGCGCCGGGACATGGCCGACCTGGACGACGTGCTGACCCGGCTGCTCGACACCGATCCGCTCGCCGAGGCGCGCTGGGCCACCCGCACCCGCTACCTGGGCGACTTCCCCGCCGACTCGTATGCCGAGGTCTTCCTGGCCGCCGCCCGACGCGAACTGGACCCGGCCTGGACCGCACCGGCGCAACGCACCGCGGTCGCCGCCCCCTCCACCTCCGCCACCTGAGATCACCGGTGCGGCACGGCCCGCCAGCCGGTGCGGCGCGGCCCGTCGGATCACCCGGTGCGGGGCGGCGCGCCAGCCGGTGCGGCGCGGTCGCGCCGGATCATCCGGTGCGGTGCGGTCCGCCACGCCCCGGGCACCCGGTGAGGGTGGCCGGCGACGCCGACCACCCTCCTGAGGCGTAGGCCGCGTCAGGTCACGGGCAGGGCTGCCAGGCGAGGTGGTACATCGTCTGGATGCTGCCGTCGGTCGAGTCCATCGTGAGGAAGTTCGTGTCCGTGGACCTGCCCCGGCTCAGCCGCAGCTCGGTGTTGATGTTCAGGTTGCGCAGCTCGCCGCAGGGGTGCCAGACCACGGAGGCGATCGGCACCTCGTCGGTCACCATCCAGTTGTCGTCGAGCGGGGCGGAGATCGGGTGGTTGCTGAAGGTGCTCTGCGTCATGCCCTGGAAGTAGTAGTTCGCCCGCGCCGAGGCGATGGCGCCCGGGTTGAGCAGCCCGTACCCGCGGTAGTCCACCTTGACGATCGCGAAGGTGTAGCCGGCCGGGGCGTGGACCAGCACGTTGAGCTGGCAGTTCCTGCGCCCGTCGGTGACCGGGATGCCCGGGCCCGCCTGGACCAGGTAGTCGCTGTAGATGGTGGTGAAGGCGGTGTTGTCCGGGGAGACCGCGACATCGGCAGTGCCCGGCCGGCATCCGGAGCCCGCCATCGCGACAAGGTCGATCACGACCTTGTCGGTGGGCGGATCATCCATGACTCCCTTAGCGGACGCCGGCGCCCCCACGGTCAACGATGAAGCGAGTAGCGCAAGCACCACGCCGCCCCGCGTCAGCAGTTTACGCATGAATCCTCCTCCGGTACAGGAAACGACGCCACATGCGGAACAAGCTACGTACAGACATAGATGACTGTCAACGTAATT
Organism: Micromonospora sp. C51; assembly: GCF_018070435.1. Classification (NCBI taxonomy): domain Bacteria; kingdom Bacillati; phylum Actinomycetota; class Actinomycetes; order Micromonosporales; family Micromonosporaceae; genus Micromonospora; species Micromonospora sp. C51. Next base: position 173,720 of record NZ_JAGPXQ010000003.1, read on the forward strand.
TCAATTTGTCGACAACGGATGTCGAGCCGAATCTTATTCGGCTTAGTCCGGCGGGTTTGCCGCGTCCCACAGGGTGGAGATCGCCCGAAACCTGGGCCCAGACCGCCCGTCGATCAGGCGCATAGCCCTTATGCAGCAACAGTTATAGAGGTGGATCTCCGTGCCTGGCAATTCCGATCAAGCATCAGGCGGCATTGGATCATATAGACGGAGACTGATGCTTGCGGCGGTCGTCACCCGTCGCTAGCATCCTCTCGCAGAACGCCAACCGAGTGCTACTCACCGCCTCCCACAACGGGCCGGCACGCGAAGCGCCTCATGGCCGTTCGGCGAAGAAACACGCGTTGAATTCGGTGAACATCAACTGCATCCGAGAGGAACGGAATGACAAAGAACCTCGTCGGCGCGAGAAACGGAATCTTCGCCGTACTCGGCACGGTTCTCGCGTTGTCCCTGTCCGCACCGGCCCACGCCGCTCCATCCGCTGCCACCGCTGTACCGGACAGCGAGATCACCGTCGAGGTGGTGGCTGCCAACGGCTCCGGTTGCTCCCCCGGCACCGCCCGGGTGGTGGCCCATCCCGACAACACCGGCTTCCGGATCCGGTACTACGACTTCGTCGCCACCGCGGGCCGGGGCGTCGACGTCACCGACAGCCGGAAGAACTGCCAGCTAGGTGTGCTCGTCAACGTGCCGGCCGGCTGGACCATCGCCGTCGCCGCCGCCGACTACCGGGGCCGGGCCCGCATCCCCACCGGCGCGACCGGTCGCCAGCGCACGACCTACTACTGGCAGGGCTCGTCCGAGACCAGCCGCACCGACGCGACCTTCACCGGTCCCTACAACGGCTTCTGGGGCACCTCGGACGTCGCCCCCGTGCTGGTCTACACGCCCTGCGGACAACAGCGGGTGCTCAACGTCAACACCGAGTTGAGAGTGGACCCAGGCACCGCCGGATCGAACGTCAGCATGTCCATGACGACGACCGAGGGCGACGTCGACACCCTGTTCAACCTGAAATGGGAACGGTGCTGATCCCCTGACCGGCTTCGCCACGAGGCCGAACAAGCCGGCGGCGGACGCGGGTGCACGACCCGCCCCGCGCCCGCCGTCGGCTACGCCAGGGGAACCGCCTCGTCCACCCGGACCGCACCCGCGACCTCGTGGACCCCGCGAATCGCTGCCGCCGGCAGGGCCGCGTAGACGTGTGGGAACGGCCCGCCGTTCGGGGCGTCCTCCCACCGCAGCGCGCCACCGAGCAGGGACGCGTCGAGCGCGACGACGACAAGCTGCGGCTGATCGCCGAAGACCCGTGCCGCCGTCGCGGCCAGTTGGGATCGCGACGAGCAGTGGATGTAGCCGCTGTCCCGGTCGAACGGTGAGCCCTCGAACCGGCCCGCAGCCTGGAACTCGGCCCATTCGCCCGGCAGCAGGATCTTGTAGATCAGCACGTCGCCATGCTGCCAGACCGGCACGCAGCGGGGTGCGCCGTCAGTCGAGGCGTACGGCGATCTGGAGGGTGTTCAGGTAGTGCTTGCGTACCGTCCCGGCCGGGCGCGCGGCGATCATCTCCCGGATCCCGTCGAAGAGGGTCCGCCGCTGCCAGGGCGCGGCGGCGATATGACCGGAGTACGTGGCGAGCAGGGTCAGGTACTCCTCGGCGGTGTAGTCGCGGCTCCAGACGTAGCGGTGCACGGTCGGGCGGGCGAAGAAGCCGCTGCCCGCCATCGCCGCCACGTCAGGGGCCGCGATCGCCTCCGGTAATTTAGGGCCGCCCTGCCCGTCACCCATGCCGACCTCGTCGTAGATCCGCTCGACCTGCCGGAAGAAGTCGTCGCCGCCGGGTGGTGACACGTGCTCGGTGGCCACGATCGCCAGGTGACCCCCGGGGTGCAGCAGTTCGGCGGCGCGGCGGTAGGCGACCTCCGGAACCAGCCAGTGCCACGACGTGGCAGCGAAGACGAGGTCGAACGGCGCGAGGTCGCCGGCTTCCCACCGCTCGAAGGGCGACACCACGACGCGTACGTCCCCGCGACCGGCGAGCACGCGGCGCGCCACCGAGGCCAGTTCCCGTCCCGGTTCCAGGGTGACCACCTGCCAGCCGCGCGCCAGCAGACCGAGGGTGGCCTGGCCGGTGCCCGTGCCGATCTCCAGCACCCTGGCCGGCCCGGTCACCAGGCCCGTCGTCGCGGCCAGGTCGACGAACAATGGCTCCGGATAGCCCGGTCGGGCCCGCTCGTACAGCTCGGCGGCCGTGTCGAACGTCGTGGCCAGCCCCGCGTACGGCTCCTGCTCCCCCATGACTCCCCCGCACATGTGTAAACGTCGAGGCCGACGTCACCCCTGATCGTCGCATCGCCCCACCCGCCCCGCGTCCTCCCCCGCCCGCCGCCCCCGCCGGGGTCGATTCACCGAGATCTTGGACAAAATCCGTTAGCGAAAAACGGAAAATGTCCAAGATCTCGTGGTGTGGCGATCGGGGCGGTGGCGGCGGGGTCGTTAGGCGGGTCGGCAGCGGGTCCAGGCTATGAAGCGGGTGAAGAGGGTGGCGGGGTGGGGGCGTCGTGGGGTTTGAGGTGGTAGAGGTCGGGCAGGTGCACCACCTCATGGCGCTGGCCACCCGGCCCGGCATCGTGTTGGTCCGCGACACCAAGAACCGCGACACCGCCACGCTGGCCTTCACCCCGGCGGCCTGGGCGAGCTTCGTCGGCCTGGCGAAGCAGCACCGCACGCACGCCTGACGACGCAACACCGCCCGCACGCCTGATGCAACCCGAGCGCCGTCGGCCTGACGACACAGCATGACCCGCCGCTTGACGTACCCGAAACGGAAGCCCTCGGCCAGCGGGCCGAGGGCTTCCGGGTGCAGCGGGACGATGCGATCAGGCCGAGTAGCCGCGGGTGGCGGCCCAGTTGGCCAGATCGATGGTGCTGAGCCAGTACGACGGGTACGAGGCGTCGGCCGAGTCGGCGATCCTCACCAGCCGGCCGGAGTCCTTGTAGCCGACCACGGCGATGTAGTGGCCCCCCGGGAACGAGTGCCAGCGGCCGTCGGTGTCGGTGACGGAACCGGCGACGTTCACCACGACGCCCCGCCCGTCGGTGACGGCGGCGACGACGTCCGCCTGGAGCTGGTCCATCTGGGCCGGGGTGGCCGCACCGCCACGGATCATCGTGGTCTCGTACGGGTCGCCCTTGACGACGGCATTGAGGACGCGGGTGGTGTCCTCGGCCGAGTTGGTGCCGGCGAACGTGGTGCCGAGCTGGCTGGCCAGGGCGTCCTGGCTACGCGCGACACCGGCGGCGCTCAGCGCGTTACGCACCGCGGCGGGACCGCAGTAGTAGCCGTTGATCTGGGCCTCGTGGTCGTAGTCCAGAACCTTCGAGGCCGGCGGCTTCGGTGCCGCCTTCTTGCTGGCCAGGTCCGGGTCCGCGGTGGCCTTCGGTGACGGCGAGGCGGCGGCGCTGGCCGGCGCGGCACTGGCCGGCGCGGCGCTGCTGGGTGCCGCGCTGCTGGGTGCGGCGGTCGTCGGCGCGGCCTCCGCCTGACTCGGCGCGACCACCGTGTCGCTGCGCAGTTCGGCGGCGGCGGTGGTGGCCTGCGTGGGTGCCGGGGTGTTCCCGGTGCCGGCGAGGACAGCTCCGGTACCAGTGGCCAGTACGAGGGCCACGGCGGATCCGGCAACGAGTTGGTAAGGGCGTTCGCTGACCAGCCGGCGGAGCCGGCGGGAAAGGGTGTGCTTCACGGTTCCTCCACGGACTGAGGGGAGAACGGCACACCGGCACCGGCGGTCGGGTCGGCAGCAGGGCGCCGACGACCGCCCGGGTGAGCGGGACAGGCCGTTCAAGGGGTACGCCCGGACAGGCCCGGGCGGTGACGATGACCGGGGTCAGCTCGCGGCGGTCGGGCCAGCGAGCACGGGCACCGCGGTGCCGTGGAGGCGGGGGAACAGGGGGATCACATCGGACTGCACGAGGGTTGGTACTCCTTCCGTCACCGCCTACCGGGTTAGCTGACGGATTCGGGCGGGAAGACGCCCTACCGCGAGCCGAGGCTCGCGGATTCACCCCAGTGGTGCAGTGGGTCCCCGGTTCGTGAGATCACGATTGAGCGGGTCGGCACGGCGTCGCTTCCTGCGATCGGTTACCGCACCGGACGCGCTGACACTACTGGCCGGTCACCTCGAAGCCAACCCACCCTGACCTGCTTAAACATGATCCGATGCGGCAATTTTCGGGTACCGGAGAACTGGCGTCGCTCAATGGGACCGACGGCATTCCGGGCATCTTCGGGTAACAACCGGACGGGTGGTGGACAATCTCAACGGAGATTGCTGCGGTAATCGCCTCACCTACGAACAGTGACCGAATTTCCGGCTAATGTGACCCAGCTCACGGAATTTCAGCCGAGCCGAGCCGGACGCCAGCGCGGGACAAGGTCGCGCCGCCCGACGGTGGCCCGACCGGAGACGGGCAACCGGTTCGGTCGGAGCCGCTCGGCAGCCGCGTACGCCTCGGCGGAGAGGGCGCGGGCCGCCTCGGAGGCCAGCTCCGCCGCCCGCCACAGGTCCCGCTCCCGCTCGGCGGCCGATCGATAGGCCGCCAGGCGCTTGTCACGCACCACCCGGGCGAGGACCACCTCCTGCTCGGCCGGATGACGCCGGGCATCCCAGCCGGACCGGCCCGCAAGCACATCGCTGAGTTGGCGGGCGGTCAGGTCGCCCCGCCAGTGGGCGGCCATCGCGGCCCGGCGCAGCCAGCGCTCGCGGGCCGCGTACTCGGCCGGGGTTCGGGGGGTGCGCGGGGTCGGCAGTCCGGCGACGCCGGCCAGCCGGCGGGCGGCGGCCTCCGCCCGGTCGTACGCGGCCCAGGCGCGGTCCAGATCCGTCTGCGCCACCCGCCATGCCGTACGCCGTCGCTCGGCGTTCTGCCCGGCGCCGGCTGCCGCGACCGCCACCTCGCCCGCGTATCGGCGCAGGTCGGCCTCCTCCATCGCGGCACGGGCCGCGTCCTCGTCGGCGGGTCTCTCCACCGGCCCGGCCGGCTCCGGGCGGGCGACAAGCACGGTGAGTACGCCCAACGCGAGCACGAGCAGGACCGACCAGATGGCGGCGGCGCGTGGCACCTCGATCAGGAACTGGTAGAGAACTGTCTTCTCCATGTCGGCACCTCGGGAAATCGGTACGGCGACGGTGGCCGTACCGGCAGCGGATCGCGGATGGCGTCGCGGCGCGGTCGCGGTTCGTGCGGGCGGTGCCCCTCGTGCTGGGGAGCACCGACGGCGCGGCTGGCGGCAACGGGTTGGCAGGGGCTCGGCGCGAGTGCGGCCCCGAGCGGTGCGGACGCGACGGAAGGTCGCCGGGGATCAAGCGGGCGGTGTCGCCGGGGTCAGGCGTGCGGTGGGGCGCGGGCGGCCCGGACGCCCCCGACCGGGGCCACCGGCAACCGTGTGACGCTCGCAGCGACGCTGCCGAGCACCGTCAACCCGGGCCGACCACAGGTCGGCGGCTGCGTCGCGGACGCCCCCGCCGGGTCGGCGGGATCGTCGGCACCCCACCTGGTCGGCGACGCGCATGCTCCGGCCGGGCCTGCTGCGTCACCGACCCACCGTGCAGCAGGCGTCGCCAGGCCAACCAGGTCGAGGGATGCGGCCAGATCGAGGGGCGCGGCCAGATCAAGAGCGGCGACCAGATCGAGAGTGGCGGCCGGGTCGAGGGGTGCGGCCAGCCCCAGGGGCACGGCCGGGCCCGTGGATGCCGGTGCCACGGCGGTCTCGGCCAGCGGCGCCGGGGTGGCGGGCCAATCGGTGGGAGCCGGATGGCCGGGCAGGGCCCAGGCGCCGAGGGTGAAGGCGGCGGCGACCGCGAGCCCGGTCAGCAGCCGCGCGGCCCAGCGCGCCAACCACCACAAAGGACGGGCGGGCGCGGCGGCGATCACCTCGTCACGCTACCGCCACGACCGCTCCGGACGCACCAGCCACCGGGCGTGTCGAACCGCCCGGCGCGTCGCCGGACGCGTCGATACGCGCAGGTCAGGCTACTGACTACTTACTGTCCGTGATGGACGGTCCGGCCATGCTCGACGTCTCCGGCAGGGTCCGCACCGCCCCGGGACGCCCGTTGTCGGGGCAGCCCGGCCGCCGACGGGCCGGCCGACGCCTCGGAACGCTCCGCGCCCGGCGACTCGGATCGCGCCACGCCACCGAGTGACCCGGATCGCGCCGCAGCGCCAGGCGGGCCGGGTCGCGGCGGTCGGGACGGGGCCAGGCGACGCATCATCGGCTGTTCCACGTACCGATGCAACAGAGCGGCCAACCCCAGGGTGAGCAGCAGGAATCCGATCACCGCGAGCGGACCCCACCAGCCTGGCAGGCCGGTGCCCCAGTCGCCGGTCGACCGCAGGATCGTCATGATCACGAAGACGTGCACCAGGTAGAACGCGAAAGAGACCTCGCCGAGCCAGACCATCGTCCGGGAGCGCAACGGCGAGCGCCGTCCGTGCACGTCCGCGTCGGCCGCCGCGGCGATCACCAGGACGTACGCCGCCGCCAGCAGCGCCGCCCAGAACTCGGCCGGGATCCACTGGGAGGCCGCCACCCAGGTCAGGACGAAGATCAGGCTGGCCACGGGGAGCCCGGGCCCCCGCCAGCGGCCCCGCAGCATGAGTTCGGCCGCGGCCACGCCCATCCAGAACTCCAGCGAACGGACCAGCGGGAAGACCTGGGCGAACCACCAGCGATCCGACTCCGGCACCAGTGCCTGTCCGGGCCAGAGCGCCAGGATCAGCAGCGGCACCGCGATCACCACGGCCCACAGCAGCCACGGTCGGGCCCGCCGCACCGCCGGCAGCACCAGCGGCAGGCACAGGTAGAAGAACAGCTCGCAGGAAAGCGACCAACTGACGTTGTTAACGCTGTAGAAGTGGCCGGGCCGGGGATCCCAGGCCTGCACCAGCAGGAGGTTCTCCAGCGCCGCCACCGGGTTTATCGGATCGGCGAACCAGAGCATCGCCAGCATGGCCAGCGCCCACAGCACCAGATGGTTCGGATAGATCTTGGCGAACCGGCGTCGCCAGAACCGGCGGCGGGAGGCACCGGGCCGCGCGGACCAGACCAGCACGAAACCGCTGAGGATGAAGAAGAACTGCACCCCGGACAGACCCAGGGTGAAGATCTCGCCCACCAGCGCCTGCGGGCCGGGATCGGCGATGATGCGCATGGTGCCGGCGTGGAAGCCGAAGACCAGCAGCGCGGCGATCCACCGCAGTCCGGTCAGCGACGGCAGGCGGTCGGCGTCCGTACGCCCGCGCGGGGTGGTCTCGGACGCCGCGAGGGTAGTGCTCGTCATGCCCACCTCCCGGTTCTCGACCACGTCACCCGCACGTCCATCTCGGCGCGGCCCGCCGGGCACCCTACCTCGGGTGGCTGGCAGACAACTGCCTGGCTCGGCCGCCCTGCCGCAAGCGGGGCACCGCCACCGCGGCATTTGTCCAGATCGATCACCGGCGACCCTACAGACGAACAAGTGCCCCGCCGTTAACCTGGCACTCATCGGCTGTTCAAAAACTCCACCGCGCCCGGCCACGTCAGGTTCCAGGTTCGTCAACCCGGGTGGCCGAAGGTTTCCGGGTGGTCACACCGCCGACGCCAACGCCGCTGCTGAGCATCGTCGTGCCGGTTTACGGCGTCGAGGCGTACCTGCGCCAGTGCCTGGACTCCATCCACGCCGACATCCCGGGTGACGAGGCGGCGCAGGTCGAGGTGATCGCCGTCGACGACGCCTCACCGGATCGCTGCGGTGAACTGCTGCGCGAGTACGCCGCCGAGCATCCCGGGGTGCGCGTCCTGCACCTGGACCGCAACGTCGGCCTCGGGCCGGCCCGCAACGCGGGCCTGGACGTGGCCACCGGCCGGTACGTCTGGTTCGTCGACAGCGACGACTGGCTGCCAGCCGGGACGATCCCGGCCGTGTTGGACCGGCTGCGGGCGGACCGCCCCGACGTGATGATGGTCGACCACCTGCGGGTGCACGAGTGCGGGCGCGAGGAGGTGGACGCCAGCAGCCGGCTGCTGCGCGCGACCCCCGGCGTGGTGCGGCTGGCCGACCGACCGCACCTGCTGCGCGTGCAGCACACCGCCTGGAACAAGGTGGTACGCCGGGAGTTCATGGCCGAGTTGGGCCTGCGCTTCCACCCCGGCTGGTACGAGGACATCCCGTTCAGCCACCCGTTGCTGATCGGCGCGGATCGGATCAGCGTGCTGGACCGGGTCTGTTATCTGTACCGTCAGGGTCGCCAGGGCGCGATCACCTCGACGCGCAGCGGCCGGCACTTCGACTCCTTCGAGCAGTACGACCGGCTCTTCGCCTGGCTGCGTCAACGGCATCCCGACGGGCGCTGGCACGCGGAACTGTTCGACCTGATGGTGAACCACTTCCTGGTGGTGGTGGGCAACGACGACCGGTTGCATCCGCACCTGCGCCGGGACTTCTTCCGCCGGGTCGCCGCGCACTACCGCACGTACCTGCCCCGCGGCGGCTACCCCCGACCAGGCGGAGTGTCGGGGCTCAAGCACCGACTGGTCGGCCGCGACAGCTACCTGGCGTACGCGGCGCTGCGGCGGGCCCATCGGCTCGCCGGCCGGCTACGCGGCAGCAACGGCGGGGACCCCTCGACGGACGGGGCCGACCCGGCACCGGGCAACCCGGCCCAGGACCGCACCTTGGTAAGCACGCACGGAAACGGATCGGAATGACGTTCAAGATCGGGTCGCATCTGGTCGGCACCGGAGAGCGACCCTTCGTGGTGGCTGAGATGTCCGGCAACCACAACGGAGACCTGGACCGCGCACTGTCCATCGTGGATGCCGTGGCGGCCAGCGGCGCGCACGCGCTGAAGCTCCAGACGTACCGGCCGGACACCATCACCATCGACGTGGACACACCGGACTTCCGCATCTCCGGCGGGCACGAGCTGTGGGGCGGGCAGAACCTCTACCGGCTCTACGAGAAGGCGCACACGCCGTACGAGTGGCACCGGCCGATCTTCGAGCGGGCCCGCTCCCACGGGCTGACCGTCTTCTCCTCCCCGTTCGACTCCACCGCGGTGGAGTTGCTTGAGGAACTGGACGCTCCGGCGTACAAGATCGCTTCGTCGGAGCTGGTCGACCTGCCGCTGATCCGGCTGGTCGCGGCCACCGGCAAGCCGATGGTCATCTCGACCGGGATGGCCACCCTGGCCGAGATCGACGCCGCCGTACGCACCGCCCGCGACGGTGGCGCAGGCGGGATCATCCTGCTGGCCTGCACCGCCTCCTACCCGGCACCGCCGGCCGACAGCAATCTGCGCCGCATCCCGGTGCTGGCCGACGCGTTCGGCGTACCGGTGGGTCTGTCCGACCACACCCCGGGCATCGGGGTGCCGGTCGCCTCGGTGGCGCTCGGCGCCTGCTTCATCGAGAAGCACGTCACGCTGGACCGCGCCGACGGCGGGGTGGACTCCGACTTCTCCCTCAACCCCACCGAGCTGGCCGCCCTGGTGGTCGAGTCGGAGCGGGCGTACGCGGCACTGGGCGGCACGGCGGTCGGGCCGACGCCGGCCGAGCAGGAGGGCCTGCGCTTCCGGCGCTCGCTGTACGTGGTGGCGGACGTACGCGCCGGCGACGAGGTGACCGTGCAGAACGTCCGCTCGATCCGACCGGCCGGTGGACTCCCCCCGGTGGAGATCGACCGGGTGCTGGGCCGCCGCTTCAGCGCAGACGTGGCGCGCGGCACCGCGCTGAGCTGGGACCTGATCTGACCTGCCGACCGCTCTACCGCCGGCGTCCCTTGGTGTTCTTATAGTGCTTGACCGCGTGTCGCGAGCTTCTCCACACACCGTCGGGCCCCTGCATCGCATCCAGCCGTCCGCGCTGTGCGGCCTGCCTGAGGGCAGCGAGACTGAATTCCTCGTTGGCCAGCGCGGTCAGCGGCACGAGCCGAGCCGGTCCCGCCACATTGGGCACGATGAACCGGTTGAGGTTGTCGTACATCGCCCGCGCCAGAATCTCTCCCAGCGCACCGCAGTCCCCGTCGTCGGCACGCTGTAGTGCGTTGAGGTAGCTCGACCGCTGTCGCTTGAGGACGATGACCGGCGGGTAGCCGAGGCGGACGAGAATGAGGTTCAGCAGCAGCCGACCAGCCCGCCCGTTGCCGTCGATGAACGGATGCACCTTCTCGAACTCGTTGTGCACCTCAGCCAGCCGCTCAGGCCACGGCACTGGTGCCTCGCGACTGCCCAACTCGTCAGCGTGATCGTTCACAAAGTCGACCCACTCACTTACGGCGGCCGGTACCAGGGGCCACGGCGGCGGTGTCATCCCACCGTCGAATGGTCGGATGTCGTGCTCGCGGAACTGACCGGGCCCTTCGGCAGGGGTCGCGTCCGGGTGAGGAGCTACCTCCCAGACCGGCGACATTGCTCGCTGGTGCACCTGGCGAACCTCGTACAGGCTGATGAGTGCACCGTCGTGCCAGTCCCCCGGTTCGAGCGCCTGCCCGTAGACCCATCGGGCGGCGGCACCGTAGCCCTGAACCTCCATGTACTCCTTCAAGGGCTTGGCACCCACGGCGCGGCCACGCTCCAGGAGCGCTTCCACCTCGCGGAGTACGAGGGTGTTGCCCTCCAACGCGGTGGAGTGGTGAGCCTCCAGATGCCAGATCTCCGCCCAGATGAACTCCGCCTCCTTGGGCGAAGGCAACCCACCGAGGCGCTTGTTCAGCTCTTCTATCGCCCCCTCAAGGCGTCCATAGACGGTCGCACGCGATGGACGTCCTCGCGCCATGAGCCCACCCTCACTTGATACACCTGACGGGGAACGAATTTATCTTATCAACTCGATTAGTTGATACATCTCTGGAAGGGTTAATAGAACTTATCAACCATGGGTAGCCGTGGCCTGCGGCACCGCGCCGGGCTGAGACCTCATCTGAGGGTGCCGGTTTCCGTCGGAGGGGTATACCTCTGCGTATGACCTTGGTGGCGGTGGCGGCGGGCCTGGCGTTGATCGCCGTGGTGGTGGTCGACGTCTGGCTCACCGTGTTGCATCCGGACGCGGAGGGACCGGTCGCCCGTACGGTCCGGCGGCTGGTCTGGCGGGCCTCGTCGCTGACCGCCGGCCGACGTCGGACGCCTCGCCGCACGCCGCTGGTCTGGGCGGGACCGATCCTGGTCACCGGCACGTTCCTCGCCTGGCTCGGGCCGCTGGTGCTCGGGGTCGCGCTCGTCGTCTGGCCGAGCCTGGACGGCTACCACCGGGTCGCCGGTTACGGGCCGGCCGGCTTCGTCGACGCCCTCTACTACGCGACCGGGCTGCTGACCGTACTCGGCTTCGGCGACCTCACTCCGGACACCGGGGCGCAGAAGCTGTTCGCCGTGACCGCCGCCGCCCTCGGCTTCGGCTTCTTCGCCGCGTTGGCCACCTATCTCATCGAGCTGATCACCGGGCTGGCGGTCCGCAACCGGTTCGCGCTGACCATCTACGACCAGGTGCGCGGCACCGACGGGGTGGGCCTGCTCGCCCGGAGCCTGACCGACGAGGGGGTCGACGCGGCCCGGGAGCGGTGCACGACCTGGGCGGCGAGTCTGCGGGAGGTCGACGACACCGTTCGTCGGTATCCGCTGGTCGCCCTCACCTACCGCCCCCGCCGCCGGGACTACGACATCGAGCCCGCCCTGGAGCAGATGGCCGCCGTCACCGTCGCGGCGCTGCTGGCCGCCAGGTGTGATCCGTGGCGCGGCCTCCGACCGCGGGCGGAGGAACTGGCGTACGCCCTGCTGCGGCTCCAGGACACCATCACCAGTCGTTACCTGGGCCGTCATCTGCTTCCGGCGAGCAGCGAGCCGGCAGCGGACGACGCGGATCCCGATGAGGTCCTACGGCGGCTGCACGCCCGGCTGGTCGACAAGCTGGGGGCGCAGTTCGATCAACCAGCGGCTGGCGACGAGTTGGTCCACGAGTTGCTCTCCCAGTCGCTGCCATTCCTGGCGGCGCTGCGCGGCTGGTCGGTGCTCGGCGCCACCCGCGACGGCCAGCCGATCAAGGTCGACCGCCCGGACGAGGGGGCGCGACCTTGACGCACGAAGCATGCTTCGTGAATACTTGTACGTAGTTCGAGGGGGAGTACCCGACGCGCTGCGCGTCACCGTCAGTACGGGCCCGGCCCATCCGGGCCCCGGTGACGCGGCCACCACACCGGTGGCCGGGGAGACCTTCGTCCGACAACGCCGGGCCCGGCGACGGGTCCGGCCGGACGAGAGGTCTCTCCGGTGTCTGTCTCCTGGTGGGTCTGGGCCCTGCTGATGTTGGCGATCGCCGCGATGCTGGCCATCGACCTGTTCCTGCACCGTGACAACCACGTCATCGGCTTCCGCGAGGCCGCGACCTGGTCCGGAATCTGGATCGCCGCCGGCCTGCTGTTCGGGGTGATCCTGTGGGCATGGCAGGGCGGCGACGTGGCCGGCACGTACTTCGCCGGCTATCTCATCGAGAAGGCGCTCTCCATCGACAACGTGTTCGTCTTCGCGATGATCTTCGCCTACTTCGGAGTTCCCGCCGCGTACCAGCACAAGGTCCTGTTCTGGGGAGTCATCGGCGCGCTGGTGTTCCGGTTCGTGTTCATCTTCGTCGGCGCGGAGCTGCTGGAGACGTTCTTCTGGACCGCGTACCTGTTCGGTGCGTTCCTCATCGTGACCGCCTACAAGATGGCGTTCCGGCACGACGAGCAGACCCCGCCGGACCGTAACCCTGTCGTCAGGCTGGTCCGCCGGCTCGTGCCGACCGATCCGGCCTACCACGGCGACCGGTTCTTCACCCGGGTCAACGGCCGGCGGGTCGCGACCCTGCTGTTCGTGGTCCTGATCGCGGTCGAGACCACCGACCTGATCTTCGCGATCGACTCGGTCGCGGCGATCCTGGCCATCACCACCAGCACGTTCATCGTGTGGACGGCGAACGCGTTCGCGATCCTCGGGCTGCGCAGCCTGTACTTCTGTCTCGCCGGCCTGCTGCGCCGCTTCGTGCACCTGCACTACGGCCTGGCGGTGCTGCTGGCCTTCGCCGGGGTCAAGCTCATCCTGTCCGAGACCCCGGTCGGCAAGCTCCCCATCCCGGTCACCCTGGGCGTCATCGTGGCGACGATCGCGGTGTCCATCGCCTGGAGCCTGCGCAGCACCAGCTCTCGCTCGGAAGCGCCGGAGCCCGCACAACTTCCCTGATGGTGCGGTCTCAACCGGCGCCGGACACCGCAACATCGGGGAAAGTGCGCGGATATCGGCCGGCGAGGTCGGCGAGGTCGGCGAGGTCGGCGAGGGCGGCGGGGTCGGTGCGGGCGGTGCGGGCGGCGGGGGCGGCCGGGGTGAAGGCGACGGTGACGACCAGGTCGGCCAGCGGCAGGGTGCGCCACAGCCACACGGTGCCGGGCGGCACCTCCAGACCGTGCCGATGCCACCAGGTGGCCACCGGTACGTCGGCGAGTTTGGCCAGACACTCGACGCGGGTCCACCGACCCCAGAAGTCGGTGGACCCGAACCGACGGGCCAGCGCGGCGGGTGGCGCGGCGGCGGCCCGCTCGGCGTCGATCGCTACCCGCCAGCCGGGCACCGGCGGGGCGTACCAGCCGACACAACGTCCGTCGCCGAGATGGCTGCGGGTGACGGCGTCACCCGAGGCGGCCACCGCCGCCACCCGCAGGTGCCGTGGTGCGGCGGCGAGCAGGGCGGAGACCCGTTGTCCCGCACCGTCGTGGGTGCGGGACAACGGGTGCGGCGGATCAGATCGAGGCGGCACCGTCGACCACGATGACCTGGCCGTTGATGTTCGTCTGGTCGCGTAGCAGCAGCCGCACCACCGGCACCACCTCTGCCGGCTCGGTCAGGTGACCGGTCGGCGTACGGCGCACGATCTGATCGAGCTGGGTCTGGCCGAGCACCGCCGACATCTCCGAGGCGAAGAAGCCCGGCGCGACCGCGTTGACCAGCACCCGCCCGCCCAGCTCCCGGGCCAGCGAGCGGGTCGCCGCGTCCATCCCGCCCTTGGTGGCGGAGTACGCCACCAGGCCGGGGAAGCCGCGCTGCGCGCAGATCGAGGTGATGTTGACGATCCGCCCGCGTCGGCCCTGGGCCAGCATCCGCCGCACGGCCAGCCGGGTGAGCTGCAACGGCGCGGTCAGGTTGGTCTCGATGATCCGGGCGATGTCGGCATTGGCGGTGTGCACGTGCAGCGAGTCCTGCCCGACGGCCGCGTTGTTCACCACGCCGTCGATCGGGCCGAGTCGCTCCTCGGCCGCCCGGACGAACGCCTGGGCTGCGGCGAGGTCGGTCACGTCGACCGACCCGACGTGCGCCCGCTCCGGATGGGCGTCGGCGAGCTTGGCCAGCTCGGGGGTGACGGTACGGGCGAAGGCGGCCACCTTCAGGCCCGATTCGAGCAGGTCGGTGACGATGGCGAGGCCGAGGCCGCGGGATCCGCCGGAGACCAGCACCACGGAGCTGGGCGGTACGGGCTGGGCGGGGGTGGTGGGGTCAGACATCGCTCTTCAGGGTCTCCTTGACGGGAATCTCGGTCAGCACACGGATCCGGCGCGGGACCGCGTACTCGGGCAGCTGGTCGGCGCACCAGCGCACCAGCGTCGCCTCGTCCAGCCCGGCCTCGGCCGGCGCGGTGGCGCTGCCGACCGGCACCACCTCGGCGACGACCATGTGGCCGAGCAGCGGGGCGCGTCGGCCGGTGACCCGGGCCCAGGCCACCTGCGGATGCGCGGTCAGTACGTCGCGGACCACACCGGCGGAAACCTTGCTGCCACCGACGTTGATCTCGTCCGCGTCGAGCCGACCGGTGATCAGCACCCGGTCACCGCTCACCTGCGCCCGGTCGCCGGTGCGGACCGGACCGTCCAGCCCGGCACCGTGGTACGGCGAGGTGATCACCAGTTCTCCGTCGTGCACCCCGATGGTGGGCCGGTCCGGCGCTGCCCGGTCCAACCACTCCACCGGGAACCCGGCCCGCCCGTCGTGCACCACGATGGCCGCGCCGACCTCGGAGGAGGCGTAGATCCAGGAGATCCGGGCGGCTGGGAACACCTCCCGCAACCGGTCCAGGATGGTCTGGTCGACCGGTTCACCGCCGAGGGTCAGCTGACGCAGCGGCACCCGGGCCAGCCCGGCCGGATCGCGGTGCAGGGCTCGCCGCCAGAAGGTGGGGGTGCCGGAGGCGGCGTCCACACCGTGCTCGGCCGCCAGCGCCGGCCAGTCGTCGAGCTGATCGGGTTCCACCACCACCAGGTGCTGACCCGGCTGGGTCAGCGACAGCGTGACCACCTGCCACCAGGCGTACGTGCCGGGGGCGTACGGGCAGAGCCAGGTCCGTGCGGGCTGCTGCCCCCGGACGGTGGTGAGCGATTCGAGGGTGTGCCCCACCCGCTTGGGACGACCGGTGGAGCCGGAGGTCAGCAGCCACAGCCGGCCGGTCTCGGCGGCTCGCGAGGCGGGCGAGGTCGTGTCCCCCGCCGTGTGGTCACCGCCCAGTTTGATCACCGCGAACCCGGCGTCGCGCAGTTCGGCGCGCATCGCCGCGTCGACCCGGCTGGCCGTGCTGAGCAGCAGCTCGGTGCCGTGCACGGCGTGGTGCCGGGCGGCCGCGAGCGCGTGCCGGGCCGAGTGGGCCAGCGCGGCAGCAGGCCCCGGAAGGGTCAGCTCCGGCAGGTCACGCCAGGTGAGGGTGGCACCGTCGACGACGATCCGGTTGTCCAGCCCCGCCGGATGGGCGGGGGCCTGCGGGGCGGTCTCGACGCTCACTGCCGCTGCAACTCGACGAGGAAGTCCAGCACGTCGCCGACGGTGGCGATCCGGCGCAGCCCGGGCGCGTCGAAGTTCAGCTCCTCCCCCGTGGCGTCCTCGACGCGCAGCGCCAACTCGGAGAAGTCCAGCGACCGGAAGCCAACCTCGCGCAGATCGGCGGCGTCGTCGGCGGGCAACGCTTTGCCCTGGTTCTTGAGAACCTCGCCCATGAGGTCGCGAATCTGCGCCCGACTCAATTCCTTCATGCGGCGGAGTGTACAGCCAGGTGAATCGTGATTAGGGTGCCCGGTGACCAGGTAAACGGAACGGAAAGCGAGCGGTACGTGTTGCGTGACGCCACCGAGGACGACGTTAACCTGATGTTGTCCTGGCGTAATCAGGAAATCAACCGTCAGGTCAGCAAGACCAGTCACGTCATCACCGCCGAGGAGCACCGACGGTGGTGGTCGGCGGTTCGTCAGGACCCCTCCCGCCGGGTACTGACCTACCTGCGTGACGGCGTGCCCAGCGGCGCGGTCACCTACTTCGACCTGCGGTTGTCCGGCCCGCGTACCGGCGGGTGGGGTTTCTACCTGGACGCCGAGGGGCTGGCCGAACGGGGTGAGACGCTGCCCGCCTGGCTGGAGGTGATGCGGGAGGCGGTCGACCACGCCTTCGACGTGCTGGCGCTGGACCGGCTCGACGGTGAGGTGCTCGCCCACAACACGGTGGTACGCCAGATGAACCGGCGGCTCCGTTTTGTCGAGGGGCCCGGCCGCCAGGAGACCCACGACGGCCGGGAAATCACTGTCATACCCATTTCTCTGGAGCGCGCCAACCGTCGCGTTCGCTGATAATTGGCTTTCCGTCCACGCATTGTTCACGTGGCCGACGAGTTACCTGGGCCACCAGTGCGGGAATCACCGGCGTCGCCACCCGGCCCATTTCCGCTGCGGGTCGCCGCCCAGCCGGACAAAGCCGTACCGGGTGCCGTCCCAGTCGTCGGGTTCGCCGGGTGCCCAGCGGGCGAAGACCACCTCCGCGCCGGCCGGCGGCCGGTCGCGGAACCACGGCACCTCGGTCCAGGTGACCTGGTGACTGAGGTTGAACCGGAGCTGGTAGGGCACGCCGGTGGACGCGGCGACCCGCTCCGGGGGCCGGACCCCCAGGTCGGTCACGCTGGGCACGGGGGTGCCGGCCGCCGCCAGTGGGCGGATCAGTCGCTGCGTGATCACCTGCATGGTCGCCACGTTGACCACGAGCAGCGTCGTGAGCACCACCGCCCGCAGGCGGGTACGCGCGGCCCGGTGGCGGGTCGCCAGCACGAGCACGAGCAGCAGGCAACCGGCAATCCCGATCGCGGAGCCGACCAGCGGGCGCAGCTGTCGCCACCCGCCGGTCAGGGCCATCAGGTCCGGCGCACTGAACCCACCCCAGCGCAGCGGCGCACCCTGGGCCGCGGCGTGGGCCAGGCGGAGGTGGATCAGTGCGCCGCCCGCCGCCAGCAGCAGCACGGCGGCCCCGACCCGGCGCAGCAGCGGACGGTACGCGGCACCGAACAGCAACCCGATGCCGACCAGCAACCAGAACGGGGCGAACATCTGCACGTACCGGGCGTAGATGGCGTCCGGCACCCGGTCCGGAATGCCGGCCAGCACCACCTCCGCGCCGACGGCGACGCCGACGGTGGTCAACAGGGCCACCCCGAACGTCCATCGGGTGGCGTCACCGCCCCGGCGACACAGCCGGGTCACCGCCTCGGCACCGGCCAGCCCGGCCAGTCCAAAGGTGACGACCGTCAGGTACCACACCTGCGTACCGACGGATGCCAGCACCTGCGACAGTCCTCGGACCGAGGTGACCGCCCGCACGACGTTGCCACTGGGCGGGTTGCCGAGCAGCTGCACCGTCTCGCCGAGCAGTCGTACCCCCGCCTCATTGGCCAGCACGGCGGCCACCACCGGCAGCACCGCCGCCAGCAGTGCGGCCGGGTCCAGCCGACGGCGGACGACCAGCGCCAGAGCCAGCAGCGCGAACCCGGCGACGACCACCACCCCGCGCGAGTGCACCAGGTGTGCCGCCCCCACCAGGGCGCCGCACCCTGCCGCGGCGACCGGTCCGGGCCGCTCGACCAGCCGGTGCACGGCGAGCAGCCAGGCCAGCAGCAGCGGCCCGAGCACCGCGTCGGTCATCGCGACCGTGGCGTGGAAGGCCACCGCCGGCAACGTCGCCGCGCCGGCCGCCGCCGCCAGGGCCGGACCGGGTCGCAGTCCCAGCAGCCGGCGACCGAGCAGGTACGCCAGCGGCAGGACCGTCGCGTTCAGCGCCGCGTTGATCACCCGTACCAGGAGGTAGGTGTCGACGAAGTCCCGGTCGAGAAGAAAGACCGGCGCGATCAGCAACGGGTAGCCGATCCGGCGCAGGGTCTCGTTCTCGCTGCTGAACCCGCCGGGCCCGCCGGCCAGTGCGCGTGCGGTGTTGAGGTAGCTGTCCTCGTCGGTGTGCGCGAACGGCATGCTGGCGTGACGGGCCAACCAGATCCGCCAGGCGGTGCCGAGCAGCCAGCCGCCGACCAGCAGCAGGGGCACCAGCCAGCGTCGACGGTGTGGGCGCGCCGGCCCAGGCCGGTCCACCGACCCGCCCGTGTCCCCGGCCCGGGTCGCCTCGGCCTCGACGGTCATCGTTCCCTCCCACGACGCGGCCGGGCAGGCAGCCGTCGTCCAGACGCGCCGCGGTTCCCGGTCGGGTCGAGACGCTAACGGGCCGGTCGACGCAGGTCGGCGGGCACGCCGCGAGGACAGCAGGTGTTCGCCAACTGGGTGCTCGCCATTCATCGCCGCACGGCACGTGGTTAACCGCAGGGCTCGGGCCCGTTAACCCACCGCGTCTAGCGTTCCCACCCGGCCGGCCGAGGCCGACCGCGAATCCGACACACACGGGAGCACCAGTTGAGCGAGCTGAACGGATCGTCCATCCTCGTCACCGGGGGAACGGGTTCCTTCGGCAGGACCTTCCTGCGGCACCTACTCGCCGAGACCGATCCGGCCCGGGTGGTGGTCTTCTCCCGTGACGAACTCAAGCAGTACGAGCTGCGCCAGCAGCTCGGCGACGACCCCCGGCTGCGCTGGTTCATCGGCGACATCCGGGACCGGCACCGGCTGACCCGGGCCATGCACGGCGTCGACCACGTCGTACACGCCGCCGCCCTCAAGCAGGTCGACACCGCGGAGTACAACCCGTCGGAGTTCATCGCCACCAACATCACCGGTTCGCAGCACGTCGTCGACGCCGCGATCGAAGCCGGTGTGAAGAAGGTGGTGGCCCTCTCCACCGACAAGGCGTCCAGCCCGATCAACCTGTACGGCGCGACGAAGCTGGTCGGCGACAAGCTGTTCATCTCCGCCAACCACTACGCGGCACAGCACCCGACCCGTTTCGCGGTGGTGCGCTACGGCAACGTGGTCGGCAGCCGGGGCTCGGTGGTTCCGCTGTTCCGCCGGCTCGCCGCCGAGGGCAAGAGCCTGCCGATCACGGACAAGCGGATGACCCGCTTCTGGATCACCCTGGACCAGGCCGTGCAGTTCGTCATCGACTCGTTCGACCAGATGCAGGGCGGCGAGCTGTTCGTGCCCCGCATCCCCAGCATGCGCATCCTCGATCTGGTCGAGGCGGTCGCCCCGGAGGCCACCACCCACGAGATCGGCATCCGGCCCGGCGAGAAGCTGCACGAGGAGATGATCGCCCCGGACGACAGCCGGCGGACGCTTGTCGCCAAGGACCGGTTCATCGTGCAGCCGACCATCGCCACCTGGGGTTACCAGCCGCCCGTCGGCTGCGAGCCGGTGGCGGACGGGTTCGCGTACCAGTCGGACACCAACGACGAGTGGCTCACCGTGCCCCAGCTGCGTGAGATGCTCGGCATCGCGGCATGACCTCGTCCTTTCTTCCGTACGGACGCCAGTCGGTGACCGACGACGACGTGGCCGCCGTGGTCGCCGCGCTGCGCAGCGACTGGCTCACCACCGGCCCGGAGGTCGCCGCCTTCGAAGCGGACATCTCCGCGTGGGCCGGTGGTGCCGGGGTGGCCACGGTCTCCAACGGCACCGCCGCACTGCACGTGGCGTACGCGGCGGCCGGCGTCGGCCCCGGCGACGAGGTGATCGTGCCGCCGATGACGTTCGTGGCCACCGCCAGCAGCGCGGTCGCCCTCGGCGCGCGGGTCGTCTTCGCCGACGTGGAGGAGGAGACGTTCACCCTCGATCCGGCAGCGGTGGCCGCGGCGACCACCGAACGGACGAAGGTCGTCGCCGCGGTCGACTACGCCGGCCATCCGGCCGACTACGACGTGCTGCGCACCGCGCTCGACGGCAGCGACGCGCTGCTGCTCGCCGACGCGGCCCACTCGATCGGCGCCACCTACCGGGGCCGGCCGGTGGGATCACTTGCCGACCTGACCACGTTCTCGTTCTTCCCCACCAAGAACCTCACCACCGCCGAGGGCGGCGCGGTCGCCACCACCGATCCGCGGTTACTGAAGCGGGCCCGCCGGTTCCGCAACATCGGGCTGGTCCGGGAAGCCGACGAGCTGCGGTGGCCCGACGAGGGCGGCTGGCACCAGGAGGTGCACGAGTTCGGCCTGAACTACCGGCTGCCGGACGTGCTGTGCGCGCTCGGCCGCAGCCAGTTGCGCCGGCTCGGCGACTTCCTCGCCCGCCGCGCCGAGCTGGTGGCCCGCTACGACGCGGCCCTCGCCGAGCTGCCCGGCGTACTCGTCCCGGGCCGGCGGGAGTGGGCGGCTCCGGCCTGGCACCTGTACCCGATCCGGGTGCTCGACGGTCGCCGCCGCGAGATCTACGAACGGATGCGCGCCGCCGGCATCGGTGTCCAGGTCAACTACATCCCCGCGCACTGGCACCCGGCCTTCGCCGATCTCGGCTACCGGCGCGGCAGTTGCCCCGTGTCGGAGGCCTTCTACGCCCAGCAGTTGTCGCTGCCGCTCTACCCTGGACTGCGCGACGCCGACCAGGACCGCGTCATCGACGCGTTGGCCGCGGCCCTGCGCGGTGCCTCGCTCCGGCCCGCCGCCTGAGGGAACGCCCGATGCACCACGCGAACCACTTCTACGGTCACGCCCACGTGCTGGCCCGCTACGCGGGGCTGGGTGACGGCCACCCACCCCGGATCAACGGGTACGTCCAGCACGGCTGGAACATCGGCGACGGCCTCGCACCCGGCCACCCGTACGCCGAGCGCACGCCGAGTCTGCTCTGGTCGGAGCAGACCCGGCGGCGGGCCTGGTCGGTCGGGCGGCGCAACGTCACGGTGATCGGGGCACCCTTCGTCTACCTGCTGGCCATGCGACCGGAGGAGAAATCGCCGCCACCCCGGGAGGGCACCATCTGGTACCCGTTCCACGGCTGGGAGGGCCAGCACGTCAAGGGTGACCACAAGGAACTGATCGCCCGCATCCGGGACACCGAACCCGGCCCGGTCACGGTCTGCCTGTACTGGCACGAGCACCGGATGCGGCGGGTGCGCCGGCTCTACGAGAACGCCGGCTTCCGGGTCATCTGCCACGGCTACCGCGGGCACTGGTGGAAAGACACCGACCCGCTGTTCCTGGACCGCCAGCTCGCCGAGCTGCGCCGGCACCGCCGGGTCGCGTCCAACCGGTTGACCAGCGCCATCTTCTACGGCATCGCGGCCGGCTGCGAGCCGGCCGTATACGGCGACCCGATGGTGCTCGCCGACGAAGACCCGACCTTCGGCGGCACCGCCCGCATCCGCCGACAGTGGCCGCAGTTGCACGGCGAACAGGTGCACCTGCCGACCGCCGTCGCGATCGCCCACGCCGAGCTGGGCACCGACCACCGCCACCCGCCCGCCGCGCTGCGGGAGCTGCTGGGGTGGGCGTACCCGCAGGAGGAGACGACGTGACAACCGAGACGGCGTCAGCGGTGACGCTGCCCGGCGGCGAGATGCTCGCCTGG
Organism: Micromonospora sp. C51; assembly: GCF_018070435.1. Classification (NCBI taxonomy): domain Bacteria; kingdom Bacillati; phylum Actinomycetota; class Actinomycetes; order Micromonosporales; family Micromonosporaceae; genus Micromonospora; species Micromonospora sp. C51. The sequence continues at coordinate 195,520 of NZ_JAGPXQ010000003.1, forward strand.
TCCGACCGGACGGACGAGACCGGCGACGGTGCTCTCGCGGCGCTGGCCGCCCGCCTGGTGCCGACCGGGGCCCGGGTGCTGCTGGCCGGGCCGCATGGTCCGGCGCTGCTCGACGCGCTGGCCCACGCCCGGATCACCTGCCTGCTGCGCGGCTACCCGGACGCGGCGGTGCTCGCCGACCGGGTGGACCGGGTGCTGGTGGCCGGCCCTCACGGCCTGCCCGCCGGCGAGGAGTACGACGTGGTGATCGCCGGTGCCGGGCTGGACGCGGTCGAGTCGGTCGAGGGTGAGCGGCTCGGCTGGGACGGGCTGCTGGCCCGCCTGGTGGCGGCGGTTCGCCCCGGTGGTGACCTGCTGCTGCGGCTGGACAACCCGCTCGGTGTGCACCGGCTGGTCGCCGCCCAGAGCTGGTACGCCGGCCGGGACGATGCCGAGTGGACCGTCGGTGGGGTGCTCGACGCCGCCCGTCCCGCCAATCTGGAGCAGGCACGCGAACGGTTGGCCGCCGCCGGGATGCGCACCGGCACCTGCTACGCCGGGTATCCGCGTCCCGACCTGACCACCGCGCTGCTGGCCGTCGACGAGTTGGCTCGGCGCACCACCAGTGGGTTGTTCGACGCGGTGCTGCACGCCGCCTGCACCGACGGGTACACCGGCCGGTTCGTCCTCGCCGATCCGGCCCGGCTGGCCGCCGACGCCCTGCACGCCGGGCGCGCCGCCGACCTGGCCCCGTCCTGGCTGGTCCTGGCCCGCCGACCGGCCGCCGAGCCGACCGACCCCGACGAGGAGCCGGTCGACACCGGCGACGCGGCTCACCGGCTGCCGCGCGTCGACCGGTCGGAGCACCCCTCACCCAAGGTCGGCGGATCCGACCGGCTGCCGGTGGCGTTGCTCGCCGACGCGACAGCGGGCGGCACCGTCGTCGAGGTGCGGGACGGGCCGCAGGGCTGGCACTGGCACCGCACCGGCATCGCCGTGCCCCACGCCGGGCCGGATGTGGTCCACCGCGACCCGGATGGCCCCGACGGGCCGGTGCCCGACGGGCGTCTGCTGCGCAGCCTGCTGCTCGACGGCTGCCTGCGCCGCGACACGGCGCTGCTGCGCCGGCTGCTGCGTGGGTACGCCGACTGGCTTGACGGCCAGGCCGAGCGGGGGCAGCTCGCCGGGGCGGTGGCCCGGGCCGGGGTGGACAACGTGGTCGTCGACGGTGACCGCTGGGCGGTGCTCGACCGGGGCTGGCGGGCCGAGGCACCGTCACCTGTCGACGTGGTGCTGGCCCGGACGTTGTGGCGCTTCGCCACCGACCTGCTGACCGGCGGGTACGCCCACCCGTGGACCTCCACGTTGGACGTTGCGGGACTGACCGTGGTGCTCGGTGGGGTCGCCGGACGCGACTTCGACCGGGCCGTCGTCGAGGCCGCGACGCAACCGACGGCGGCCACGGCCGAACCGACCGACCCGCCGCCGGGCCCGCGCAGCTACCAGCAACTCCGCGAGGCCTGGCTACGCCAGCGGGAGGAGAACACCCGGCTGACGGCGCTGCTCAAGTGGACCGAGGACCTGCTCACCTCGCGGGAACGTGCGCTGCGCCGCGCCGAGGCGAAGATCAATCTGTTGAGCGGTTCGCTGAGCTACAAGGTCGGGCGGTTGGCCATCACTCCGGCCCGGATGGCCAGGCGCGGCGCCCGCGCCGCCAAACGCCGGGCCCGCGCCGCCATCTCCGCCAAGCAGGGAGGACAGCAGTGACGGACCGAATCGTCGGCATCGTGCAGGCGCGGATGGGCTCGTCCCGGCTGCCCGGCAAGGTGCTACGCCCGCTGGCCGGGCGCAGCGTACTCGGCCGGGTGGTCCGGGCCGCCCAGGACAGCGGCGTGCTGGCCGACCTGGTGGTGGCGACCAGCAGCGACAGCAGTGACGACGCGGTCGTCGCCGAGTGTGAGCGGCTCGGCGTCGCCTGGCACCGAGGCCCCGTCGATGACGTGCTGACCCGCTTCGTCGGTGCCCTGGACGCCCATCCCGCCGACGCGGTCATGCGGTTCACGGCCGACTGTCCGCTGCTGGACCCGGAGATCGTCAGCCTGGTCGCCTCGGTGTACCGCGCCGTGCCGGGGCTGGACTACGCCAGCACGTCGATCGCCCGCACCCTCCCCCGAGGTCTGGACGTCGAGATCATCCGGGCAGACGCGCTGCGTACCGTCGACCGGCTCGCCACCGACCATCACCGGGTGCACGTGACCTCGTACGCGTACGCGCATCCGGAGGTGTTCCGGGTGCTCGGCGTGACCCTCACCCCGGACCGTTCGCAGCTGCGCCTCACCCTCGACACCGCCCACGACTGGGATCTGGTCCGCGCGGTCGTCGAGCACTTCGGTGACGTCAGCGTGCCGCTGGCCAAGCTCGCCGACTGGCTCGACGGGCAACCGGCGCTGCGCGCGCTCAACGCCGACGTCCGGCAGAAGCGGTTGGAGGAGCGCTGAGCACGTTACGTGTCGGACTGCGCTGCGACGCCGGGCCGCTGCGCGGTGTCGGGCACCTGGTCCGTTGTCTCGCTCTCGGTGAGGAGTTCCAGGCCCGCGGCGCCACCGTCGAGGTCTTCGGCACCGTCGACGGCGTCGGTTGGGCGGCCGGCCAGCTCACCGCCCGGGGTATCGCGTTGCGCCCCGGCCCGGACACCCCGGACGACCTGGTCGCCACGGCCCGCCGACACAACCTGGACGTGCTGGTCCTCGACTCCTACGAGCTGGATCCCGCCGGTGCGGGCGCGCTGCGGGCCGCCGGGGTGCTGACCCTGGCCATCGTCGACGGGGACACCCGGGGCCAGGACGCCGACCTCTATCTCGACCAGAACTTCGCCACCGACCTGGCGGTGCCGGCGGGCAGGCTGCTCGCCGGCAGCGGGTACGCCCTGCTGCGGGAGGGTGTCCTGGCCGCCCGGCCGGCGGCCCCGCGCCCGGCGGTGACGGTGGATCCCCCCTCCGTGCTGGCCTTCTTCGGCGGGACCGACGCGGCCGGCGCGGCGCCGGTGCTGACCGAGGCGCTGCTGTCGACCGGCCGGCCGATGGAACTCACAGTCGTCGTCGGCCGGCCCGAACTGGCGGCGCGGATGGCCCGGCTGACGCCGGGGCCCGGGCAGTCGCTGCTGCCGGTGCCCCCCACCGGTACGCTGCCCGCCCTGATCGCTGCGGCGGATCTGGTGGTCAGCGCGGCCGGCACCTCCACCTGGGAACTGTGCTGTCTCGGGGCCCCGTCGGCGCTGGTCTGCGTGGTGGACAACCAGCGCGAGTCGTACCACCGGGTGGTGGCGGCGGGCCTGGCCGCCGGCCTCGGTGAGCTGCCCGCGCTGGCCGGCGGCGGTCCCGCGACCCGCGCCGCCACGCGCACCCTGGCGGGGCTGCTCGACGACGGGGTCCGCCGGGCGGAGTTGTCCGCCCGCGCCTGGGCCGCTGTGGACGGGCGCGGACGGGAACGGGTGGTGGACGCGGTGCTGGAGGCGCTACGACGCGTCGCGGCTGGCTCCCCAGTGCAGTGACAGGCTCCGCGCGGCCCGGTCGGTGTTGATCTCCATCATGCTGCCGAGGATCGTCGCCCGGTCGGCGACGATGGCGATGCCGTCCGACGTGTAGGTGGTCCGATCGCTGATCAGTACGGCAGCGCCGGGTGCGTCGTCCAGGTGTGCCGCCAGCGCCCCGTCGAGGATGCCGGGCCGGATCGTCTCGGTGGCCCGGGCAACCGAGACACCCCGGGTGGCGAGCGCCTCGTACAGGGAGGTAGCGGTGAAGTCCACCTCGCGCAGACCGTCCGCGTGCGATGCGCGTACCCAGGAGACCTGGTGTACGGCGCGGCGGCCGGCGAACGCGCGGACCCGCTCCAGCCGCAGCCCGGAGTCGGTCGCGCTGGCCCGCAGCGCGCCCGCGATCCGCGCGGGCAGCCGACGCACCGCGCGGCCGACGACGGCGGTACGCACCTCGTGGCCCTGATCCCGCAGGTCGTCGGCGAAGCTGCGCAGCGAGCCGAGCCGGTACGCCAGGTGTGGCGGGGTGACGAAGGTGCCCCGGCCGGGTTGCTGCTCGATCAGCCCTTCCTCGCTGAGCTGCCGTAACGCCTGTCGGAGCGTCATCAGCGTGACGCCGTAGGCGGCGCTGAGGTCACGCTGGGAGGGCAGCGCCCCGCCGGGTGGATAGTCGCCGGATCGGATCTTGGCGGCGAGGTCCGCGGCGATGGTGCGGTACCGCGCCGCAGGCGCGTCCTGCCCGGTAGCCATGCCGCCGCCCCGCCTCCTCTCCTCCGGCGTCCGCCGCCGTCCGTGCCGGCGCGCCGTCCAGCGCCGCGCGCAGCGACCCGACGAATCCGGCGCTCGACGCCGGGTCCGCGCCGTCGAGCAGGCGTCGCATCAGCGCCGCGCCGACGATCACGCCGTCGGCCTCCCGCGCCGCGACAGCCGCCTGCGCCGGTGTCGAGATGCCGAATCCCAAGAATACGGGCCGGTCCGTGACGCCCCGCAGGCGCCGCGCCAGTCCGGCGGCCGAGGCGGCGAGCTGGTTGCGTTCGCCGGTGGTTCCCATCAGGGAGACGGCGTAGACGAAGCCGCGACTGCGTTCGGCGATGTCCCGCAGCCGCCGTGCCGGGGTGGCGGGCGAGGCCAGCAACGCGAGGTCGACGTTCGCGGCCCGCGCGGCCGCACCCGTCGATCCGGCCTCCTCCAGCGGCAGGTCCGGCACGATCAGGCCTTGGACGCCCGCATCGGCGAGGGCCCGGCAGAACCGGTCCGCGCCGCGACGCAGGGCGAGGTTGGCGTACGTGCTGACGACGACCGGCACGTCGATCCGACTCCTGGACAGGTCGGCGAGGATGCCGGCGGTGGTGGCACCCCGGCGAAGCGCGACGTCGGAAGCCTCCTGGATGGTGACGCCGTCGAGAGTGGGGTCGGAGAAGGGAATGCCGACCTCGATCGCGTCGGCCCCGGCGTCGGCGAGGGCGCGCAGGTGGTCGGTCCAGTCCGGGGTTACTCCCCCGGTGAGGTAGGGCATGAGCAGCTTGCGCCCACGGCCCCGCCGCACCCGCAGCCGGGTCTCCAGACTGGTCATTCCGCCTCCCCGTCACCCAGATACGTCATCAGCGTCGCGATGTCCTTGTCGCCGCGCCCGGAGAGCGTGACGAGCACACTGCTGCCGGTGGGGAGTTCGGTGGTGCCGGCGGCCCGGATGACCCAGGCGAGCGCGTGCGCCGACTCGATCGCCGGGACGATGCCCTCGGCGCGGGCCAGCCGGACCGCCGCCGCCAGCGCCTCCTCGTCGGTGGCGGTGACGTACTCGGCCCGACCGAGATCGCGCAGGTGGGCGTGCTCCGGCCCGACTCCGGGATAGTCCAGGCCCGCCGCCACGGACCGCGCCTCGCGGATCTGACCCTGTTCGTCCTGGAGGAACAGCGACTGGAATCCGTGCAGCACGCCTACCTCACCCCGCGCCGCGCCGGCACCGCCCGCCGCCTCGACCCCCACCAGACGTGCCGATGTGTCGACGAACCCGGCGAAGGTGCCGGCCGCGTTGGAGCCGCCACCAACGCAGGCGACGACCTGCTCCGGTGTGCCGGCCGGCAACTGCTCGGCGCACTGCTGTCGTGCCTCCTGGCCGATGACCGCCTGTAGCTGGCGAACCATCCACGGGTACGGGTGCGGCCCGATCACCGAGCCGACGCAGTAGTAGGCCTCCTCGGTGACGCTCACCCAGTGGCGCATCGCCTCGCTGGTGGCGTCCTTGAGGGTCCGGCCGCCCGACCGCACCGGTACGACCTGCGCGCCGAGCAGCCGCATCCGGAAGACGTTGTGCGCCTGCCGCTCGACGTCGCGCTCGCCCATGAAGACCGTCACCGGCAGGCCCAGCAGGGCGCCCGCGGTGGCGGTGGCGACGCCGTGCATTCCCGCGCCGGTCTCGGCGAGCAGCCGCCGCTTGCCCATCCGGCGCGCCAGCAACGCCTGCCCCAACACGTTATTGATCTTGTGCGAGCCGGTGTGCGCCAGATCCTCCCGCTTGAGCAGCACCGTCACGCCGAGCTCGGCCGACAGCCGCAGGGCCGGGGTCAGCGGCGTCGGTCGGCCCGCGTACCTCGACAGCAGCCAGGCCAGATCGGCCCGGAAGCCCGGATCCGCCCACGCCTCGGCGAAGGCCACCTCGACCTCTTCGCAGGCGGGTATCAGCGGCTCGGGTACGAACCGGCCACCGTGGCGCCCGAACCGGCCGGCCACCGGCGCGGCGGTCGGGTCGCGCAGTGTCAGAGCCTCCATGACAAACTCCCAACTGTTCTATAACTCTTGTCTAGAGTTATAGAACAGTTCGCGAGCACCCGCAAGACCTCCACCGCCGACGCCTCCGCGGCCTGGGCGCGCCGTCGCCGGTCAGGGCTCGCGGGCGCCGTAGAGACGCAGGATGCTGCGGCGCAGCACCGTCGCCGCCCGCGCGGTGGTCATCCGGCCGGCGGCGACCTCGCCGCCGGCCGCATGACCGAGCGCGATGGTCGCGGAAACCAGCCAGGCCGGGTCGAGGGCGCCGTCGAACTCGCCGTCGGCTTGACCTTGGCCGATCAGCCGGGCCAGACGCTCGGCGACCACGGCGTGCTGACGGTCGGAGTCCCCCTGGTCGATCGTGGTCACCGAGGGATGCAGCAGCAGCGGGTACCGATCGAGCAGCCGCCAGGTGACGTCCAGCCAGCGCAACAGCGCCTCGGTGGCGGTGCCGCTGTCGACGTCGGCGGCGTCGAGCGCGGCGACGGCTTCGGCGGTGATGCGGTCGACGACGGCGGCCACCAGCAACTGTCGGGACGGGTAATGGGCGTACACCGTCTGGCGGGTGACGCCGGCTGCGGCGGCAACCTGCTCCACCTTCGCGTCCGGATGCCGACCGAGCACCCGCACGGCGGCATCCAGCACAGCGGCGGCGCTGCGCTCGGCGTCCGAACGCCTCCGTCGGCGCCTACCGGCGTCTACCTCTGACATGTTGTCCAAGTTACCGTCCGACGTTAAGGTGGACACGCTGTCAAAGTTAAACCCGCCAGGGAGAACCCGATGACACCTCGTAGCGATCTGACCAGCTATCTGATCCACTATCCGCAGGAGGCGGGGCTGAGCGACGAGGATCCGGCGACCGTGCTCGACCGCTACCACACGACGGACTACGAGCTGGTGAACGACGGCGTGCTGCTGGACCGCAAGCGACTGCTGGAGCACATCCGTCCGGCCCGCAGACGGGCAGCCGGTCTCCGGGTCGAGGTGCAGCAGGCGTTGGTGGACGGCGACCAGGTGGCCGCCCGGTACCGGCTCGTCGCAGAGCTGAGCAAGGGCGGGACCATCACCACGGAGATCTACATGTTCGGCGAGTTGGCCGCCGACGGCCGGCTGCGCCGCGCCGTCCAAGCCACCCGGACTCTCCCGTCGGCATCACTCCACAACCCGCCAGCCGGGTAGCACTGGTGTACTAAATCCCTGCTAGGCTGCGGGCATGTCGCAGACCGCGTACCAGCCGTCGATGCTGGAGGTCACCGACGCCGCGCCCGCCCTCGGACCGCTGACCGGGCGACCGCGCCGGCACCCGCTGAGCCGGGGTGCCTGGGTCGACCACCTGCCCGGCTGGGTGCACGGCTCCGACCAGGTGCTCGACGTGCTGCTGCGCGAGGTGCCGTGGCGGGCCGAACGACGCACCATGTACGACACCGAGGTCGACGTGCCCCGGCTGCTCTGCTGGTACGGTGCCGGCCGGCCGCTGCCGCACCCGGTGCTGACCGCCGCCCGCGCGGCGCTGACCCGCCACTACGCCGACGAGTTGGGCGAGCCGTTCGTCACCGCCGGCATGTGCCTCTACCGCGACGGCCGGGACAGCGTCGCCTGGCACGGCGACACCCAGGGCCGCTCCGCCCACACCGACACCATGGTCGCCATCGTCTCCTTCGGCTCGCCGCGTCAGCTGCTGCTGCGCCCCCGCGGCGGCGGCACCAGCCTGCGTTTTCCGCTCGGCCACGGCGACCTGGTGGTGATGGGCGGCTCCTGCCAGCGCACCTGGGAACACGCGATACCGAAGACCGCCCGCCCGGTCGGCCCGAGGGTCAGCGTCCAGTTCCGGCCGGCCGGCGTCGCCTGAGCAACATCCACCGCACCCTCAGCATCCGAACGATGGCGAGCCCGCCCCCGCCGGATCGACGGGAGCGGGCTCGCCTTCACCCACGGCTGCGGCTTAGAACTGCGCGAAGAACCGCCACACCTCGCCCTTGGTCCAGGTCCTGGCGCCGCTGTCGCCGCCGCCGTCGACCGGGCCGGGGGTGTGACCGCCGTCGAACGCACCCCACTGCACGGGATAGCCGGCGCGGCATCCCGAGTAGACGGTGGTGATGTGCGTCCGGCTGCCCGCCGCCGGCTCCGGCGGGTTCTGCGGCGTGCAGCCGTTGTTGCGGACGAACCTGTCCCGCAACGACCGTCCGCTGGCGATGTTGTCGGAGATGCCGTGGATGCCGAAGTACGCGATCGGCTGGGTGCCACCGCTGCACCCGCTCAGCTCCCGGGGAGCGCCGTAGACCGCGACGGCCCGGAAGACGTTCGCGCGGGCACAGGCGAGGGCGTAGCTCATCGCCCCGCCGTAGCTGAACCCGAGGGCGAAGCGCTGCGTCGTGTTGACGCAGAGGTCGCTCTCGATCCGGCGGATCATGTCGTCGACGAAGGTGACGTCCTCGCCACCGGAGTTGGCCCAGCCGTTGCCGATGCCCTGCGGCGCGACCAGGATCGCGGTGTTGTTCGACTGCTCCTGCTGCCCGTAGTAGGCCCAGGCGGCCCCGTCGGCTCCACCGTAGGCGACGTCGCCGGCGGTGCCGCCCCACCAGTGGAACGCGAACATCAACCGGTAGCGGGTGTTGCTGTTGTAGTTGGCGGGGATTCGGAGGATGAAGCTGCGACTCTGGCCGCCGCTCTGGATGGTGTGCGTACCGTTGCCCAGCGTCGGCGTCCGGCCGCACCCCGCGCCCGGCTCACCGGTCGGTGGTGGCGACGTGGGGCCACCCCCGTCGACCCGAGCCAGCTGCCACTGCTGGTTGCCGCCGTTCCAGTCGGCGTACTGCACAACGTTCGCGCCATCCGCAGTGGAGGCACCCTGCACCTCGACAACCTTACCGCTGTGCCGACTCACCAACCGAACATGACCACCGTCCGAGTCAGCCAACCGAAACTGCTGATTCGCACCATTGTGGTCCGACCACTGCACGATCGCCGCACCATCGGCGGTCGACGCGTTCGACACGTCCAGAACCTTGCCCGAATGCCGCGACTTCAACCGATAGAAGCCACCACCGGAATCCACGAACTGCCACTGCTGATTCGCGCCGTCATTACGCGTCCACTGACTGATCCGCGCACCGTCATTGGTCGCCAGACCGTACACATCCAACGCCTTACCACTGTTGCGATTGACCAGCACATACCAGGCATTGGGGTCCACGGTCGCCGCCGCCGCGGGTGCCGCATTGATGGCGACGAGGCTGCCGGCCGCCAGGACAGCCGCACCGACCGCCGCCACGACCGACTGTCGTCGACGCCTGGGAGGAGAGGCGGGACGAACCTCACCAATCATTGATCCACTCCTTCGACTAGGACCACGCGCGGTCGAAAAAGACGCGCGTTGTCGCAGGCACCGACGTTGTGGATGGTGGTGTCGACACGTCGGGCCACCAGCGAGCAAGGCTCAACGTATCGTCGTCATACGTCATACGTCAATGACGGATGTCGATGAACTACGGCGTGCCGGACGAGTTGTGCCCGGCACGCCGCAGTCGAGGAGCAGGCAGCTACTCGCGGTCGATCTGGTGACCCACCACGGCTGGGCCGAGCATGACGGCGAAGCCGGAACCGTCGCGGCGCGGGTCGGCCGCCGGCAGCTCCACCGCCTCACCGTTGGCCGTCGAGCCCACCGGCCGGGGACCGACCCAACCGACCACCACGTCGGTCTCACCCTTGAGGAACCGATGGGCACGCACCCCGCCGGTCGCCCGCCCCTTCGTCGGGTACGCCGACAGTGGCGTCACCTTGACCGTCGCACCGGTCGAGGTGACCACCATCGGCTCACCGTGCTCCGGATCGTCGGTGCGGATCGCGCCGAAGAACACCACCCGCGCCCCGGACGGCAGGGCGATCCCGGCCATCCCGCCGCCCTTGAGCCCCTGCGGGCGGATGGTCCCGGCGGGGAACCGCAGCAGCGAGGCCGCACTGGTCAGGAAGGCGAGCGTCTCGGCGCCGTCGACCAGCCAGGTCGCCCCGACCACCTCGTCGCCGTCCCGCAGCCCGATCACCTCGAACTCGTCGGATCGCACCGGCCAGTCCGGGGCACAGACCTTCACCACACCCTGCCGGGTACCGAGTGCCAGCCCCGGCGAACCCTCCGCGGAAACGCCGAGCGGCGCCAGGCCGACCACGGTCTCCCCCGGCTCCAGCGGCACCAACTCGGCGGCCGACATCCCGCCCCGCAACGACACCGTGCCGGCCTGCTCCGGCAACACCGGCAGCGGCAGCACGTCCACTTTGAACGCCCGGCCGGCACTGGTCACCAGCAACACCCGCCCCCGGGCGGTGGAGTGCACCACGGCGCGTACCGCGTCGTGCTTCACCCGGCCGTGCCGGCGACGTCCCTCGGCGGATTCCTCCGACTCGGCCGCGGTGCGGGCCACCAACCCGGTCGCCGACAGGATCACCTGGCACGGGTCGTCGGCCACCTCCAGCGGCCCCGCCGGCGCGGACGCGGCCAGCACTTCCTTGAGGTCACCGTCGACGAGCGTCGTCCGCCGGGGCGCGGCGAACTGCTTGACCACGGCGGCCAACTCGTCGGAGACGACCTTCTTCAGCACGTTCTCGTCGTCGAGGATGGTGGACAGCTCGGCGATCTCGGCACGCAGCTTCTGCTGCTCGGCCTCCAGCTCCAGCCGGTCGTACTTCGTCAACCGGCGCAGCGGAGTGTCCAGGATGTAGTTGGCCTGGATCTCGGAGAGCTTGAACTGGCGCATCAGGCCGCTCCGGGCCGCCTGGGCGTCCTCGCTGCCCCGGATCAGCTTCACCACCTTGTCGATGTCGAGCAGCGCGATCAGCAGGCCGTCGACCAGGTGCAGCCGCTCCTCCCGCTTGCGCTTGCGGTACGCGCTGCGCCGGGTCACCACCTCGTAGCGATGGGCCAGGAACACCTCCAGCAGCTCCTTGAGCCCCAGGGTGCGCGGCTGCCCGTCGACCAGCACCAGGTTGTTGACGCCGAAGGACTGCTCCAGCGGGGTCAACCGGTAGAGGTCGGCGAGCAGCGCCTGCGGGTTGACACCGACCTTGCACTCGATGACCAACCGGGTGCCGCTCTCCCGGTCGGTGAGGTCCTTGACGTCGGCGATCCCGGTGAGCCGCTTGGTCTTGGTCACCTCGTTGGTGATGGCGGCGATGACCTTCTCCGCGCCGACGCCGTACGGCAACTCGACCACGGTGATGGCCTGCCGGCCACGGCTGCCCTCCAGTGGCCCGATCTCCACCTTGCCGCGCATCCGCACCACGCCACGGCCGGTCTCGTACGCCCGGCGCACCTCGTCCAGGCCGAGCAGCATGCCGCCGGTGGGCAGGTCGGGACCGGGGACGAACTCCATCAGCTTGTCGAGGGTGGCGTTCGGGTGCCGGATCAGCCAGCGGGCCGCCGCGACGACCTCGCCCAGATTGTGCGGGATCATGTTCGTCGCCATCCCGACCGCGATCCCGGCAGCGCCGTTGACCAGCAGGTTCGGAAAGGCGGCCGGCAGCACGGTGGGCTGGGTCAGGGAGCCGTCGTAGTTGGGCTCGACGTCGACGGTGTCCTCGCCCAGCTCACCGACGAGCAGCATCGCCTCCCGCGACATCCGGGCCTCGGTGTATCTCGCCGCCGCCGGTCCATCGTCTGGGCTGCCAAAATTTCCATGCCCGTCGATGAGTGGCGCGTTGAGTGAGAAGTCCTGCGCCAGCCGGACCATCGCGTCGTAGATCGCGGTGTCGCCGTGCGGATGGTACTTACCCATTGCGTCGCCGACGATCCGGGCGGACTTGACGTGCGCCCGGTCCGGGCGGTGGCCCTGCTCGTACATCGACCAGAGGATGCGCCGGTGTACCGGCTTGAGGCCGTCCCGCGCGTCGGGCAGCGCCCGGGAGTGGATGACCGAGAAGGCGTACTCCAGGTAGGAGTCGGACACCTCGGTGGTCAGCGGGTTGTCGATGATCCGCGCGCCGGCCCGGTCGAACGCGGAATGGTCGACCTTCGTCTCCTTGCGGCGTGCCATGGCTCAGCTTTCCTTCCGAGAGACGCGGTGGTCAGGCGTCGATGGCGTCACGGTCGACCCGGTCGGCGGAGTCGATCAGCCAGTTGCGGCGCGGCTCGACCTTCTCCCCCATCAGCAGTTCGAGGATCCGCTCGGCGGCCTCGACATCGTCCAGGGTGATCCGGCGTACCGCGCGGGTGGCCGGATTCATCGTGGTCTCCCACAGCTCGTCGGCGTCCATCTCGCCGAGGCCCTTGAACCGGGGCACCGGGGTGACGATCTGCTTGCCGGCCTTCTCGAACCGGCGCACCGTCGACTCCATCTCCGCCTGGGTGTAGGTGTAGACGGTCTCCGGGTTACGCCCCTTAGTCGTGATCTTGTGCAGGGGCGGCATGGCGGCGTAGAGCCGGCCCGCCTCGATCAACGGTCGCATGTACCGGGCGAAGAGGGTGATCAGCAGAGTCCGGATGTGCGCGCCGTCGACGTCGGCGTCGGCCATGATGAGCACCCGGCCGTAGCGCAGCGCGGAGAGGTCGAAGGTGCGCCCCGAGCCGGCGCCGAGCACCTGCACGATCGCCGCGCACTCGGCGTTGTCGAGCACCTGCTGAAGGTTGGCCTTCTGCACGTTGAGGATCTTGCCCCGGATCGGGAGAAGCGCCTGGTATTCGGCAGAACGGGCCAGCCGCCCTGTGCCCAGGGCGCTGTCCCCTTCCACGATGAACAGCTCACTTCGCTCGATGCCCGAGGCGCGGCAGTCGACGAGCTTGGCGGGCATGGCCGCGCCCTCGAGGGCGGTCTTGCGGCGGGCCGCGTCCTTCTGCTGCTTCTGGGTGAGGCGTACCCGGGACGCGTCGACGATCTTCTGGAGGACCGTACGCGCCTCGGTGCGCGTCTTGCGGTCGTCCAGCCAGGACTTGACGTGCTGCTCCACCAGGCCCTGCACGACCTTGGTGATGCCGGCGGTGGAGAGCTCGTCCTTGGTCTGCGAGGTGAACTGCGGCTCGGGCACCCGGACGTGCACCACCGCCGTCATGCCCTCCAGGACGTCGTCCAGCGTCGGCGCGTCCTCCTTGGCCTTGAGCAGGCCCCGGGTGTTGCGGACGGCGTCGGCGAGCGTACGCGCCAGCGCCCGCTCGAAGCCCTTGCGGTGGGTGCCGCCGTGGGCGTTGCGGATCGTGTTGGTGAAGCACTCGACCGTGCGTTCGTAGCCGGTGCCCCAGCGGAAGGCGATCTCGACCTCGGCCCGGCGCTGCACATTGGACTGCATGACGCCGTTGGCGTCGGCGGCGTTCTCCCGGTACGTCCCCTCACCGGTGACCAGCAGCGTGCCGGAGACCGGCCGGTCGCCGGCCGGGGCGAGGAACTCCACCATGTCGATGAGGCCGTTGGGGTAGTGGAAGCGCTCCTCGGTGGGCTCCTCCGCGGTGCGGTCACGCAGCGTGTAGCCGACGCCGGGGACCAGGAAGGCGGTGTGGCGCAGCTTGGCCCGCACCGCGTCGTGGTCGAGCGTGGCACCGGTCTCGAAGTAGCGGGGGTCGTGCCAGTAGCGGATCGAGGTGCCGGTGCGGTGGCCGCGCTTCATCGCGCCGACGACCTGGAGCCCGGGGCCGGGGGTGAACGGCGCGTCGGGGCCGTCGCCGTCGAAGATGCCGGGCACGCCGTGCCGGAACGACATGGTGTGCACCTTGCCGCCCCGGCGGACGGTGACGTCGAAGCGGCGGGACAGGGCGTTGACCGCCGACGCACCCACGCCGTGCAGGCCGCCGGAGGTCTTGTAGCCGGAGCCGCCGAACTTGCCGCCGGCGTGCAGGCGGGTGAGCACCAGCTCGACACCGGAGATGCCGGAGCGGGCATGCACGTCGGTGGGGATGCCCCGGCCGTTGTCGTCGACCTGGACCGAGCCGTCGGCGTGCAGGACGACCTCGACGGCGGTGGCGTGGCCGGCGACGCCCTCGTCGGTCGAGTTGTCCAGGATCTCGTTGACGAGGTGACCCACGCCACGGCTGTCGGTGGAGCCGATGTACATGCCGGGCCGCTTGCGGACGGCGTCCAGCCCCTCAAGGTGTGTGAGGTCGTCGGCCCCATACAGGGTGTCAGGCTCTGCGGTCAACTGGTCGTACTCCCCGGTCTCGGCGATGTGTTCCCCCGCGCCGTCGGCGGTCGGCCCGGCGCGGGCACGCCGCAGCGAGCGTAGCCGTACGCCCCGACAACCTGTGCGGACACCCGCCCGGCACGCCGAGGGCCGCTGCTGGCGGACCTGCTGCGGTCAACGTCCCCGCTGCCGGCCTTATGCCCGCCGGCGATGCTCGACGCCAGCCACGGGAGCCTCCACGACCCCGCTGGACCCGCTTGTCACAGATGTTTCCCGCTGTTGACGTTCGTCACACCTGCGTGATCTCATCACCGCACCAGAGGATCTTTCACATTTCTATGAACGGATGGGGATGCCGATGTCCGCGTTGCGTCGTACCGCCGCCGCGATGGCCCTGGCCGTCACCGCGGCGACCCTCACCACCGCCGTCGCGGCCCCCGCCGCCTCGGCCGCACCACCCACCGCGGCGGTGGCTCTCGGCGACAGCTTCATCAGCGGCGAAGGCGCCGGCTCCTACCAGCCGGTGGTCGACGCGACCGGCGTGGCGCGGAGTTTCCCCGGGTGGACAGCACCCAACAGCGACGCCTTCTTCTGCCACCGATCGGCCAACGCCTCACTGCACAAGGCGACGCTGCCCGGCATCCAGAACCGGTTCAATCTCGCCTGCTCCGGCGGCCAGCCGCACGACATCGCCGCCGCCTCGTCGGCCCGGACGAACGGCCGACAGGTCGCCGCGCAACTCGACCAGCTCCGCGCGGTCGCCCAGACCCACGACATCGACCTGGTGCTGATCGGACTCGGCTCGAACAACAGCTCGTTCACCTTCGGCGGGGTCGCCGAGAAGTGCGCCAACCGGTTCATCGCCGACGCCTGGACCGGCTGGTGGGAGTTCTGGGCGTACCTGAACGGGCCGGTGGAGCAGAAGCCGTGCACGGACGCCGACCTCGCCACCGCCGCTCAGATCACCGCCGCGACGGCGGAGACCACCGCGGCCGTACGCCAGATCCTGACCACTCTGCGCGAGGTGGACGCCGACGGCCAGCACCGGGTGGTGTTGCAGGACTACACCAACCCGCTGCCGCTGGACCTGGCCCCCACGTACCACTCCGAGGACAACCGGGACGACACCCGGGACAAGTTCCGCGCGCTGGGCGCCGAGCGGTACGCGGCCGGTTGCCCGATCCACCGGGCCAGCCTCGCTCCCGGCCACCGGTTCTCGCAGGGTCTCGGCACCATCGTGCGCTCCGCCCGGGACACCCTGGCCGCCGAGTTCGCCGGTGCCGACCTGGTCTACCTCAACGTGCAGCGGGCCTTCGACGGCGCCCGGCTCTGCGAGAACACCAACAGCCCGACCGGCACCCTGGCCACCCCGATCCGGCTGATGGACAACCCGCCCAACGGCACCTTCGTGACCAGCCTCTCCGGCAAGGACAAGATCGCCATCCAGCGGATCGCCAACACCTGTGTGAGCTACTTCCAGACCTGCCAGGAGTCGTGGCACCCGAACGCCGCCGGGCACCAGGTACTGGGCCAGTGCCTCTCCGGCGCGGCCACCACCGCCGCCCGCTCGGTCGCCTGCGTACGCGGCTCCAACGGCACGATAAGCGTTTCCTGACCGCACGAGACGGGCCACGTGTGCCCCGGAACCCAGCTGGGTTCCGGGGCACACGTCGTTGTGGCGCAGCCCCAGGCGGGGGCGACCCCCAGCCACTACTTACCCGCCGGTAACCTGTGGTCGTGAACGCGGTGGAGTACCAGCAGGAGTTCGTCCAGGTCGACGGTGCCCGGCTCGGCATCCAGATCTACCCGGAGCCCGTCGGCGTGGTCGACGCTCCGGTGGTGCTGATCGCGCCAGCGATGGGGGTCCGGGCCCGGTACTACCGACCGTTCGCCGCCGCGCTGCGCGCCGCCGGGCTCGCCGTGGTCGTGGCGGACCTGCGCGGCACCGGCGAGAGCACGCCGCGGCCGAGCCGCACCTGCCGGTACGGCTACACCGAACTGGCCGCCGACATCGGGGCGGTACGGGCGGCGCTCAAGCCCCGGCTGGACGGCCGGCGGACCCTGCTGCTGGGGCACTCCCTCGGCGGTCAGGCCGCCGTGCTGCACCTGGCCCTGCACGGCGAGCACGAGGTGGACGGGCTGGCCCTGATCGCGGTCGGCATCCCCTACTGGCGCGACTTCACCGGTCCCCGGCGATACGGGATACTGCCGTACACCCAGGGCATCGCGGCCACCGCCCGGTTGCTCGGCGTCTGGCCGGGGTGGGGCTTCGGTGGTCGGCAGGCACGCGGGGTGATCCGCGACTGGGCACACACGGCCCGCACCGGACGCTTTCCCGCGCTGGAGGGGGTGGACACCGAGGCGGCGGTACGCCGGATCCGCACCCCGGTGCTGGCGATCAGCGTCGACGGCGACCAGTACACCCCGCATCCCACACTGGACCGGCTCTGCGCCAAGCTCACCGCGGCTCCGGTCGAGCGGGAACGCTACGGCGCGCCCGGCACCGACCTGGACCACTTCACCTGGGTACGTGCCGCCGGGCCGCTGGCCGCGCGGGTGGCCGACTTCATCACCACGCTGCCCGCCCGCTGATCCACCCAGCGGCGGCCGGACGCCCGACGGACAGTCACGCAGACGGGCTGGCCGAACCGCGTCGGCGAAGCCGGAACAGCAACCGGGCAACGGCCATCGGCAGCAGGTGCAGCACCACCACCAGCGTGGCCGTCAGCGTCGCGTACTGGCCCACGGAGAGCCCGGCCAGGGCCAGCACCAGCCCGGCGCAGGCCACGGTGACCAGCGCGTGGCCGGCGATCCGTAGCGCGATCCGTCCGGGCGACGGGTCCACCTCGGGCTCGGCGGATCGTCGCAGCGCCGCGCCGACCGCCGCCGCGACCGCGGTCAGACCGGCGAACTGCAAGGCCCAGAGGGCGACCCGCCCGACACCGGCCTCGTCGGTCACCGACGGCGCGACGAGGGTGGCCAGCGCGAACACGACGAAGGTCGGTGGCCAGGTGAGGACGAACGCGCCCGGCGCCGCCAGCGCGATCCGGCGGGGCCGGCTCGGCTCCGGGCGTACCTCCTGCTCGATGCGGGTCATCACCTCACCGGGGGCCCAGACGAGGTGGTGTTCCGAGCCCGCTTCGGGTGCCGGAGTTGCCATGCGGCGAGCCTAGTGGGACCGGTCAATGCGATCGGGTGGGGCGATCCGCGAGGCGACCGCCGCGCCGGCAACCCCAGCCGGCCCGATGTGGCCTGCGTCATCCGACAGCACAGCGGCGGTCTCCGCAAGGTGCCGGGCCGGCTGACCGCGGTCGCCACCTCGCTCAACGGCAGCCCCGCCCTCGTCGTACACCTGGACGGTGAGCTCGACGCGTGATGGCGGTCCGGGTCGGGAAGACGGGCATCGGCGGCCTGTACTACGTGCGCAACCCGGAGAAGCTGACCCGGGTCGGGGCCGAGACCCGACTCGCCCGACGCTGAACGCCGACCGTCGCGGGGCGTCACCCGAAGTCGCAGCGATTAGCCCCACCGAAGGTGGGTAAGCCGCTGCGCCCGATACGGTGGAAGGGGACCAGATGTCTGACAGCCACACCGCCCTGCGTTCGATGCACGACCTGGGCCTGGCGGCCTGGTTCGGCGGCTCCCTGATGGGTGCCTTCGGCGTCAACGGTGCCGCGGCCCGGATGGGCGACTCGACTCAACGACTCTCGATGGCGTCGACCGGTTGGAGCCGGTGGACGCCGGTCAACGCGGCGGCCATCGGCGCCCACCTCGCCGGGGCGGTCGGCGAGCTGGTGACCGAGAGCCCACGCATGGCCGCCCAGGCCGGTGTCGGCCGAGCCAGCACCGTGAAGACCGCGCTGACCGTCAGCGCCCTGGCGGTGACCGGGTACAGCCGACTGCTCGGCATGCGGCTGGCCAAGGCCGGACAGCCGTCGGTCGAGGGGGTCACCGAGCCGAACCAGCAGACCCCGGCGAACGTGGCGTCCTGCCAGCGCCAGTTGAAGATGCTGCAATGGGCGATTCCGGCACTGACCGGCGCCCTGATCGTGGTCACCGCCTACATGGGCGAGCAGCAGAAGCCGGGCCAGGTCCTACGCGGCATGCTCGGCCGGGTGGGTGGCATGGGGCACGCGTCGAAGACGATGGGCAAAGGTGCCGGCGGGATGGCGGCAGCCAAGGCGATCCGACAGATGACGATGTCCGGCCGCTGACGGCTGAACCACCCGAACGCCAGCGCAGCCATGTGCCGGGTGCCGGTGTCACCTAGACCGGCGGCCGGGCACCGATCAGCGAGGTGGCCATGACGGACAGGGACAGGCACGACCGGGCACCCGAGGGTGTCGCACCCTGGGGGACCACCGACGGCTTCGACGCGGATCCGCCGTGGGCTGCCGGTGAGGACTCCCCGATGGACGAGGGCAGCGAGGAGACCGCCGTGCCCGAGGGACGACGCGGTGAACGACGCGCGGCCGGCCCCCTCGCCGGTGATACGACGGAACGGCCCGCCGGGCGGCACGGGTTCGGCTCGGTGGAGCCGACCCGTACGCCGGCGGCCGGGCCCGGGGCGCCGCCGGACCCCGCGCCGTCGCGACGCAGCTTTCCGGACGACACCGCCGACGGGGACCTGCCGGACAACGCGCTGGAGGAGGCGACCGGGATGCACCCGGAGGGAACCTGGCGCGGGTGAGCGCCGCCGCGCTGTCCGGTCAGGACCGTACGGCCCGCCGGTCGGCCCCGTCGAGCAGGCCGGCGAGCCGTTCCGCGTCGCGTTGGGCCTGACCGGCGCAGCAGTTGTTGAACAGCACGTGCAGCTCGTCGGCCTGCCCGGCGAGGTCGACCAGCAGCTCGGACCAGCGGCGCAGTTCCTCGTCGCCGTACGCGTACCGGAACCGGTCCTCCTTGTCGCCGCTGGTCCAGGCGCTGCTGTGGCCGTGGAACCGGATCATCGCCAGATCGGCGGTGGCGACCGGGATCGGCGGCACCGAGTCCGGATGCCCCTGCGGCATGTCCACACAGCAGAAGGTCAGCTCCTGCGCACGCAGGAAGGCCAGCGTCTCCAGCGCCGCCGTCCCGTCGAACCAGGAGGCGTGCCGCAACTCGACGGCCACCCGCCACGGCCGGCAGCGTGACGCCAGCTCCGTGATCCGTCGCCGGGCCGCCTCGCCACGAGCCAGCCACGGCGGAAACTGCAACAGCACCGCACCGAGCCGGCCGGCCGCCGCGATCGGCGTCAGCGCCGCCCGGAACCGGCTCCACAGCTCGTCGTACGCGGCCGTCGGCAGGTCACGCCGGCGGATCCGGGTCGGCCCGCCGGTCGGGCGCAGATCGGCGGGCAGGGTGGCGACCGGCGTCGGGTGACCGGTGAAGAGGCTGAACGCCTTGACGTTGAAGGTGAACCCCTCGGGTGTGGCGTCGACCCAGCCCTGCGCGGTCTCCGGCGCGGGCACCGCGTAGTACGACGTGTCCACCTCGACCAGCCCGAACCGCTCGGCGTAGTGGCCCAGCCGACCGGCCGGGGTGTTCACCTGGCGCGGGTACCAGCCGGAACGCACCAGCGTCCGGTCCGCCCACGAGGACGTGCCCACCTTGATGACACCCATGTAGTTCAGTGGACCGCCGAACGGGCCGATCGGCAACCGCTGGGCGGTGGCCGCCGGGCCGAGATGCGGCTCCGGCCGGCGTCCCTGCCCGCCGACGCGGACCCGGTGTCGACCCCGCGGGCCCGCCGGGTCGGCACCACACGATGCTGCTGCCCACCCCAGGAGAGGGCGCGCGGTCGCCGAGGTGGTTTGAGTCGGCGTCCGTCGGGGAGCCCGGGGCGGGCGTCACGACGACGGGAGACAGGGATGCGTGCTCTGCGGCTGCCCGCCTGGAAGACGGAGCCGGAACTGGTCGAGGTCGCCGAACCGACACCCGGCCCGGGCCAGGTGGTGGTGCGGATCGGGGCTGCCGGTGCCTGCCACTCCGACCTGCACCTGATGCACGACTTCGAGGCCGGCGGCCTGCCCTGGAATCCGCCGTTCACGCTCGGCCACGAGAACGCGGGCTGGGTGCACCGGCTCGGCTCCGGGGTGACCGGGCTGGAGGTGGGCCAGCCGGTCGCGGTCTACGGGCCGTGGGGCTGCGGTCGCTGTGCCCGTTGCCGGGTCGGTGTCGACAACTACTGCGAGAACCCGGCCGCCGCGCCGGTGCCGGGCGGAGGTGGTGGCCTCGGTCTGGACGGCGGCATGGCCGAGTACGAGTTGGTGCCGGATGCCCGGCACGTGCTGCCGCTCCCCGAGGGGCTCGACCCGGTCGACGCCGCACCACTGACCGACGCGGGGCTCACCCCGTACCACGCGATTCGCCGGTCCTGGCCGAAGCTGCCCCCGGGCAGCACCGCGCTGGTGATCGGCGTCGGTGGGCTGGGGCACGTCGGCGTGCAGGTCCTCAAGGCGACCACCGCCGCCCGGGTCGTCGCGGTGGACACCCGGGAGGAGGCGCTGCGGCTCGCCGAGGAGTGCGGTGCCGACGTGACGATGCGATCGGCCGAAGGCACCGCCGAGGAGATCCGCAGGGTCACCGGCGGCCGGGGTGCCGATGTGGTGCTCGATTTCGTCGGCGCCGATGCCACGCTGAAGCTGGGCATCGCCGCCGCTCGGACCGTGGGTGACCTGAGCATCGTGGGGCTCGGCGGCGGCTCGCTGTCGGTCGGCTTCTTCTCCGTGCCGTACGAGGTCAGCATCCAGACCACCTACTGGGGCAGCCGCCCGGAGCTGCTGGAGGTGCTCGATCTGGGTGCGCGCGGGCTGGTGCGACCGAAGACCACCACGTTCAGCCTGGACGAGGCGATGAGCGCGTACCGGATGATGCAGGACGGCACGCTGGGAGGTCGGGCCGTCATCGTGCCGTGAGCCGCCCGGACGGCGCGTTCCTCGGCCGCCACCCTAGAGTGATCATGTGGTCGCCGCGTTGGAGCTGTACCTGGACACCGTCGCCACCCGGCGGATCCGGGTGCTGTGGGACGCCCTGGAGGCCGAGGGGGTGCAGAGCATGCGCTCCCTGCTGGAGCAGCGGCACCGGCCCCACGTCTCGCTCGCGGTCGCGCCGCGCTTCGATCCGGAGCAGGTCACCGCGGCGCTGGCCGGCACCATGGTGGCGGCACCACTGCGGTTGTCGTTCCAGCACGCCGGTCAGTTCGTCGGCCGGGTGCTGTGGTTGGGCCCGGTACCCACCCCGGAACTGCTGGCGCACCACCAGCGGGTGCATGACCTGCTCGTCGCGGGCGGGGTGTCGTTGCTGGACCACTACCAGCCCGGCCGGTGGGTGCCGCACTGCACGCTGTCCATGCGGGTGCCCAACGCGCTGATGGCCACCGCCGTGCGCCGCTGCCTGGAGGTTCTACCGCTGGAGGCGACGGTCGTCGCCGCCGCCCTCACCGACCACGCCCGCAACATCTCCCACCCCCTCCCCTGACCCCTGCAGCGTTGATCATGAGGTTGGCGGCAGTGTCGATCTTCGAAACCGCCGCCAACCTCATGATCAACAGGGTGAAAGGGGGGTCAGGAGGGGTCGGGGCGGCCGTGGCGCCAGTAGCCCATGAAGGCCACCGCGCGGCGGTCCAGGCCGCGTTCAGTGACCAGGTGCCGGCGGAGGGTACGGATGACCCCGGCCTCGCCCGCCAACCAGGCGTAGAGCGGGGCCGTCGGGGGCACGTCGGGCACCTCCCAGAGGATCTCGTGGTCCACGTCCACCTCGTCGACCAGCTGCGGCGAGGCTCCGTTGGGCGGGGTGCTGGCGAGCAGGTCGCCGGCGGCCGCGGCGACGGCGGCGACGAGGCGGCTGCCGTATTCACCGGAGCCCCGGGGCAGCCAGGTCACGTCGACACCGGGCGGCGTGATCAGCGGCAGTACGTCACCGGCCCCGGGGACCTCCAGCAGCACCCGGCCGCGCGCGTCCAGCGGCAGCCGTTCGCAGATGCCGCTGATCGCCGGCACCGCCGTCTCGTCCCCGGCCAGCAACAGGCACCCGGTCGACGGTGGCCGGAACTCGACCCCGCCGTGGTCGCCGCCGTACGCCGAGTCGGGGCCCATGATGGCGATCGAGTCGCCGGGGCGGACCCGGCGGGCCCACCGGGTGGCCGGTCCACCATCGCCGTGCAGCACCAGGTCGACGTCGACCTCGCTCAGGTACGGCCGGACCGCCCGCACCGTGTACGTCCGGATCGGGTTGCGCTCGTGATCCGGCAGAGCCCGCCACCGCGCGTACCAGTCCGGCCCCTGTGGAAGGTGGACGCCGGCCTGGCCGGGCAGCGGCAACGCCAGCTTGATCCGCTGGTCGTACCCGTTGTCGGCGAAGCGGTCCAGGTCGGGACCGGTGAAGGTGACCCGGACGAAGGACGGGCTGAGCCGACGTACCGCGCGGACCTCGACGGCGAACAGCCGCCAGGGTGCGATGGGCAGGGTGTGGGTCATGGTGCCTCTCCGGGTCGGGTCGGTGCGCTTACCGGGGTGGGGCGGCGGCGCGTGAACGCCACAGCAGCCAGACGAAGTAGGGGGTGCCGATCATGGCGGTGACCAGCCCGGCGGGAATCTGGGCCGGAGCGATCACGGTGCGGCCGAGGGTGTCGGCGAGACTGACCAGGGCCGCGCCGAGGAGGGCGGCGACCGGGAGCACCCGGGTGTGCCGGCCGCCGACGAGAGCCCGGGCCGCGTGCGGTGCGACCAGGCCGACGAAGCCGATCACGCCGACGGCGGAGACCGCCGTCGAGGTGAGCAGGGCCGCCGCGCCGAGCGCGACCAGTCGGGTGCGTTCCAGCCGGACGCCGAGCACCCGTGGGGTGTCGTCGTCGAGCGTCATCAGGTCCAGCTCGCGGCGGGCGGCCACCACGGCCGGGGTGAGCACCAGCAGGGCTATCGCCACCGGCAGCACCTGGGTCGCGGTACGGCCGTAGGTGGAGCCGGAGAGCCAGGTGAGGGCCTTGCCGGTGTTCCACGGGTCGAAAGCCACGATCATGAAGGTGATCATGGCCATGCCACCCTGCCAGGCACCGAAGCCGATCAGGACCAGCCGGTCGGAGCTGAGTCCGCCCCGCCAGGCCGCGCCGTACACCAGGGCGAAGGCCAGCATGGCGCCGAGCCCGGCGACCCCGGAGACGGCCCAGACGCCGGCCAGCGGCACGAAGGTGAGCAGCGAGACCGCGCCCAGTCCGGCACCGGCGGTGATGCCGAGGATGCCGGGCTCGGCCAGCGGATTGCGGCAGACCGCCTGCACGGTGGTGCCGGCGACCGCCAGAGCCGCGCCGGCCAGCATCGCGGCGGCGACGCGCGGCCACCGCTGGTCCAGCACGAAGGTGTACGCCGGCCCGGTGCTGCCGTTGACCCAGTTGACGATGTCGCCGAGCAGCAGCCAGGTGTCCCCGGCGAGCATGCCGAGCAGCACCGCCCCAGCGGTGACCGTGGCGGCGACCGCCACCACGGTGCGGTGGAAGGCCGCGGAGCGGATGGCGGCGTGACCGCCGGCTGGGCGGCGGGTGGGGCCGGCGTCGCGGTGCCGGCGGGCCAGCCAGATCAGGATTCCCGCGCCGAACAGGGTGGTCACCACGCCGGTGGGGATGTCGACGCCGGCCTGGCCACCCATCAGGGCCCGCAGCAGCACGTCGGAGCCGAGGACGATGATGATGCCGGCCATGCCGGACAACGGCAGCAGGATCCGGTGCCGGTGGACTCCCGGCACCAGCGGGCCGAGCAGCCGGACGATCACCGGCGCGCAGAGGCCGACGAAGCCGACCGGGCCGGTGAGGGTGACCGCCGCGGCGGACAGCAGCACGGCCAGCACGGTGACGATCAGCCGGGTCCGGCGTACGTCGATGCCGAGCACGGTGGCGGTGTCGTCGCCGAGGGCGAGGATGTCGAGGCGGTGGCCGAACAGCATCAACGCCGCGACGGCGGCCACGATCACGGGGGCGAGTTGGGTGAGCGTGTCGAGGTCGCTCTGCACCAGGGAGCCGTTGCCCCAGGCGAACAGGCCGATGGTGGCCTGCTCGAACAGCAGGAGCAGCAGCATGGTCACCGAGCTGAGCGCCAGCGCGGTGGCCGAGCCGGCGAGGATCAGCCGGGTGGTGCCGGCCTGACCGCCCGACGACATCGCCATCACCAGGCCGGCGGCGGCGAGGCCACCGCAGAAGGCCAGGCCACCGGCGGGCAGTGCGGGCAGTGCGATGCCGAACGCGGCGACCGAGACGATGGCCAGGTGTGCGCCGGCGTTGACGGCGAGGGTGTCCGGGGACGCGAGCGGGTTGCGGGCGATCGACTGAAGTGCCGCACCGGCGAAGCCGAGGGCGACGCCGATGGTCAGCCCGGCAAGCAGCCGGGGCACCCGGGACGCGACGAGTACCCGGGCGGTCTCGTCGTCCCCGCCGGTCAGCAGGCGGAGCAGGTCGAGCGCACCCACGGCGGAGGTGCCCTGGGTCAGGTGCACCGCCACGACCACCAGCAGCAGCGCGGTGGCGGCGACGAAGATCCCGACGACGCGGGGAGTGGAGGGGCGCTCGGCCGGAGCCGGCTGGACAGCCGGCTCCGGACGCGGGGGCGCGGACAGCGTGGTCACACCGCGTAGGTGCTGACGAGCTGGTCGATGTACTGCTTGCCGGAGAGCGGCCCGCCGAAGGTCCAGATGCCGTCGGGCATCCGGTGCAGGTTGCCCTGCTTGACGAAGGGCAGCGACTTCCAGATGGCGTTGCTGTTCAGCCCGTCGGCGAAGACGTCGACGCCGTCCGAGGCGTTGTAGAAGAAGTGCAGGTCCGGGCTCTTGAGCACGGTCAGGCCCTCGACGTCGGTCTGGCCCAGGCCCCAGGCCGGGTCGGTCTCGCCGGTCCAGGCGTTGGTCAGGCCGAGCTGGATGCCGATCTGGGAGACCAGGGCACCCTCGCCGAACATCCGGATGCTGACCGTGCTGCCTTCCTTCCAGCCGTCGGCGATGGCGAACGGCTTGCCGGCCGCACCGGCGTCGGCGATCTTCTTCTTGCCGTCGGCGATGGCGGCGTCGAAGTCGGCGAGCAGCTTCTCCGCCTCGGCGGTCTTGCCGACCGCGGTGGCGATCATGTTCAGGTCGGCCCGCATCCGGCCGAGGTTGTCCGAGGCGTCGCTGCCCTTGGTCACGATGACCGGGACGTACTTCTCCAGCTGCGTGATCACGTTGGCGCCGCGGTCGTCCTCCATGACCACGAGGTCGGGTTGCAGCGCCACGATGGAGTCGATGCTCGGCTCACCGCGCGTGCCCACGTCCTTGACGCCCGCGTCGAGCTTGGCGGCGCTGACCCAGGTCGCGTACCCCTTGGGGTCGGCGACGCCGACCGGCATGACGCCGAGGCTGACCAGCATCTCGACCTCGCCCCATTCGAGCCCGACCACCTTGGTCGCGGGGGCGTCGAGCTTGACCTCCTTGCCCCGGCTGTCGGTGACGGTGACCGGGCCCCTGGCGGCGGAAGTGGTGGCGGCGGGCTCGGTGGTGTTCTCGGTGGTGCCGCAGGCGGCCAGCAGCACCGCGGTGGCGGCAGCCACCAGGGCGGTTACACGGGTACGGGACATGATGTTCTTTCTCGGGTGGGTGTCGTGAACGGTCTGTGCTCAGACCGGGATTCGGGCCAGGTGTCGGCCCACGGGACGGGTCGTCACCAGCCCGCTGAGCGGGTCGGTGCTAACCTCGATCCGGATGCCGTAGGTCTCGGTCAGGTCGTGTTCGGTGAAGACCTCGGCCGGGGTGCCGGTGGCGCGGACCCGGCCACCGTGCAGCAGGACCACCTCGTCGGCCACCGCGGCGGCCTGGTTGAGGTCGTGCAGCACGACGCCGACCGCGACGCCGTGATCGTCGGCGAGGTCACGCATCAGATCGAGAATCCCGACCTGGTAGCGCAGGTCGAGGAAGGTGGTGGGCTCGTCGAGCAGCAGCACCGGGGTGTCCTGGGCCAGGCAGGTGGCCAGCCAGACCCGCTGGAGTTCGCCACCGGAGAGTTCGTCCACCGGCCGGCCGGCCATCGCGTTGACGCCGGTGACCTCCATCGCGCGGGCGATGGCGGCGGGGCCGTCCGGGTCGTCCGCGCGCCACCGACCCCGGTAGGGGTGGCGGCCGTAGCCGACGACGTCGCGGACGGTGACGCCGTTGGGGATCGGCCGGCTCTGGGCGAGCAGGGTGACCCGGCGGGCGTACTCCTTGGCGGGCAGACCCGCGGCGGCGACGCCGTCGGCGAAGAGCACCGTGCCGCTGTCGAGCGGATGCAGCCGGGCCAATGCCCGCAGCAGGGTGGACTTGCCGCTGCCGTTGGGGCCGACGAGCGCGGTCACGGCGCCGGGACGCAGGGTGATCGCGGCACCGTGCACCACCGTGGTCCCGTGGTAGCCCAGGCGCAGGTCGACACCGCGTAGGCTCTGCTCGGCGTCGTTCGTCATCAGTCCGCTCGACATGCGGTTAGGCTAACCTAACCTAAGTAGGTGTCAAGACGCGGGTCTGGTTCACTTTTATCGCCCCACCAGCCCCCCTTTCGACGCCGGTGAGCAGGGTCGATACGTCACGCCGCGTCGCCGGCCGGTCCCCTGGCGTGCAACCGGGACAAGCAGCCATGTGCGATCGGCGGGACGCCGATGCCGGACCACCCGTCAGGCGGCGCGAAATCCGTACCGGGGTGGGAGGGACAGAGCAGTCGGAGCAGCGGTAACGTTGCGCGTCATCCGCCGCCGGCCCGCCGGCGTGGCGCTCTTCAATCCTATGGAGGATGGGGCATGTCCATCGGCGAGGAGCCGTTCGCAGTCCGCGACGACCTGGCCTCGCGGCCGAATTTCGAGGTCACCCTGCGCGGGTACGAGAAACGGCAGGTGGAACGCTACGTCGAGCAGATGGACGGTCGGCTCGCCGCCATCTCGGCGGAACGGGATCGGGCCACCGCACACGTACGGGAGCTGAGCGGAAAGCTCCAGGCGGTGCAGAGCGAGATGGCCGAGCTGCGGCAGCGACCGGCGCAAGTGGACAAGGCCACCTTCCAGGACGTGGGCCCGATGGTCGGCCAGATCCTGGACCTGGCCGAGAAGCAGGCCGCGGCGATCATCGACACGCACACCCAGCGGGCCACCAAGCTCCAGGCGGAGGCGGAGAAGACGCTCGCCAACGCCCGGGAACGCACCGTCAAGGCATTGGCCGACCTTGAGGAGGAGCTGGCCGCCCGGCGGGCCGAGCACGAGAAGACGTACGAGGAGTTGCGGGCGGCGGCCGACGCGGAACTGGCCGAGACCCGCGAGCGGGCCGACAAGCTTCGCGCCGACGGGGAGGCCGCACACGAGCGCGCCCAGCAGGAGGCGCAGCGGATCGGCGAGCAGTGCCGACAGCAGGTCGAGCAGGCCCGCTCGGCGGCAGAGGCGCTGACCACCTCGGCGCGTACCCAGATCCACCAGGAGATCCAGGCAGCCCGGTCGAAGAGCCAGCAGGAGCTGGCGCAGTGGCGGGCCACGGTCGAGGAGGAGCTGGCCGAGCGACGGGCCACGGCCGAGGAGGACCTGACCGAGCAGCGGGCCGCTGTCGAGCGTGAGCTGGCCGCGCAACGCACCGCCGCCGAGCAGCGGGTCAGCTCGATGATCGCCGACGCCCAGCAGTACTCGGCGGAGATCCGCAAGCGCGCCGACGAGCAGGCGGCCGAGGTACGCAAGCTCAGCGACGAGCAGGCCGCGGCAGCCGAGGAGCAGTTGCACGCCGTCCAGCTTGAGGTCGGGGAGCAGCGTCAGGCACTGGCCCAGTTGCACGAGCAGTTGGACGACGCCGAGCAGCAGCTCGACGAGGCTCGCCGCGCCAAGGACGCCACCGAGGCCGAGCTGAACCGGCTGCGGCAGCTGCTGGAGGAGACCAGCCACGAGCTCGTGGCGGAGCGTCAGCGCCTGGACGAGGTGCGCCGGGCGGCCGAGGCCGCCGAGCGGCACGCCAAGGAGACCCGGGCCCGGGTGCAGCGGGAGGCCAAGCGGGTCGCCGATCTGGCGGCTGCGGCGGTGATGGCGGCTGCGGCCGGTGGCGGCGAGACCGCCGAGTACCCGATGGTGGCCGCCCGACTGGGGGTTTCCCGGACCGGTGGCGACGCGGCGACGGCGGGCGGTGGCGAGGTGACCCCGGCGGCCGACGTTCAGGCCGAGGAGGCGACCGCCGCTGCCGAGGGGGATGCCGAGCGGGCCGGGTCGGACCCGGAGCGGACGGCGCCCGACGCGGCAGGCCAGGACCACAACGGAGCCGCGACCGGCCGGCCGGGCAACCCGCAGTCAGGCTCGGGCAAGGTCGGCGGCGGGCCTGAGCACGGCGCCCGCCCGGTGGTGGATCCGGTGGCCCGCGCGGCGGCGGCGGTGGCGGCAGGCGGGCCGGGCGGCATCGACTGGTTCGCCGGCCAGACGGCGAACCAGCAGTCCGACCAGGCCGAGCCGGCGGCACCCACCGCGAACGACACCGACCGGGCGCCCGAGCCGGCGGCGAACTGATCGGGCCACCCGAGCGGCGCCGCGTGCCGACCGGCCGGTCCGGGCAAGCCTGCCGGAGGCGACCTGAGCCCGTCCGCCGGTCGACGACCGGCGGACGGTTGCTCATCACGGCCGGCGGGGCAGCCAGCCGAGGAACCGGTTACGCGCCCTGGCCAGCGGTAGCCCGGGTAGATCCCGGGCGGCGGCGAGCAGACAGGAGCCCAGGTAGACCGCGAGCGCGGCGCGGGCCCCGCCGAACTCCGCGAGCAGTTGGCTCTGCTTGACCGCGCACGGCCACTCCTGCCCGCAACCGGTGCAGGTCCAGTTCGGCGGCGACGGCAGATGCTCCGGCGGCTTGGCCGAGCGGTAGCGAACAGTGGCGCTGTTTCCTCGGCCGACCCGGCTGGCGGGCCGGGGCGGATCACCAGGCACGGAATGTCGCTGGGTGAACAGTTCCCGTCGCGCCAGCCCGAGCGCTCCGCCCACCCGGACCAGCGCGTCCGGCCCCGGACGGTAGCCGACCAGGGCACCCAGCAGGTGGTGACCCAGCAGGTCGAAGGCGTCCGGCCCGAGGGCGAGGTCACGGCAGAGTGCGATCAGCCGCGTCGGCGCCACCACCCGCTGCGCCACCAGGGCGCAGCGCAACACGTCCCGCAGGGCACCGCCCAGGTCTGACGTGCGGGATCCCACGATGCCGGTCAGGTCTGTCTCGCCGGCGATCCGCCGGCGTGCCTCAGCTGTCGCCAGTCGGACGATGTCAGTCGGATCCTTGGTCTCCAACACCCCACCCCTTCACCCGTTGGTCGATCAGCTACCCCTCGTTCGACACCCTTCGCATGATCATGGCCACGGAGGGTCGTCGGCTAGCCCGGCGCGCGCACGCCGGACCGTACCGATTAGCCCAAAAACGAAAACTCCCCTGACATCGACAACGAGCGAGATCCACCGGCGCGACGGATGCGCCGCGAAAACTTCATGGGAGTCCTTCCTTTGTGGATACCATCAATGGGAATCCTGGCTCTGCATGTCCTATCGCTCTCCGGATCCACCACGTCTCGCCGGGCGCCGTCCGGCGTGCCGAAGCGCACTCCGTCCAGGTCGATGGAGACGTATTGAAGACGAAGGTTCCGATCGCCCACGGGTTCGACAGCAGCGACCCGGGGACGATCAACGACTTCCTGGCGTACGCCTATCGCGCCAAGGTCGCCTTCCGTGCGACCCCCGGCGTCCGCTACCGGTTCCGCCACCACCGGGTCGACGCGGGTTCGTTCTGGTTGGAATCGTTGGACCAGTCCACCCAGCTCGATATCGATGTCGAACCGCCCGCCGCACTGGTGATCTGCGAGGTCACCAACGGACGCGTCGACCGCTCAACCGCCGGCGCGTACGGCCGGTACCGCCCGGGCGACGTCTTCCTGGCCACCCTCCCCGATCTTCCCTGCTCGCTGCGCTGGCTGCCGGGCCGGGTCAGCGTCTGTCTGCTCGGCCTCACCGTGCTGGACCGAGTGACCGGCACCGCGTCCGCCGGCCGGGCGGGCGCGGTCCAGTTCGGCGGTCTGACCCCCGCCTCCCCGGCCCTGGCCGGACTGTGGCGGCACACCACGAGCTACCTGAACCACGTCGTCCTGGGCAACCCGTACGCGTACCGCGAGCCCCTGGTCCTCGCCAACGCGGCCCGGATGCTGGCCGCCGCGGCCCTGGCGGTCTTCCCCAACTCCACCGCGGGCTGGCCACAGGCCATCGACCGACGGGCCGCAACCACCGCCACGCTGCGCCGCGCCACGGCCTTCATCGAGGAGTACGCCGACCGCGACATCGGCGCGGCCGACATCGCCGCCGCAGCCCAGGTCTCGCTGCGGACCCTGCAACTGGCGTTCCGCCGGCACCTCGACACCACACCGATGGCGCACCTGCGCCGCGTCCGGCTCGACCGCGCCCACCGTGACCTGGTGCAGGCCGACCCCCGCCAGGAGACCGTCTCCGCGATCGCCTCCCGGTGGGGGTTCCTCAGCCACAGCCGGTTCACCGCGCGTTACCGCGCCACCTACGGATTTCCGCCCAGCCGCACCCTGCACGCCTGACGCCCACCCTGACCGACCGCCCGCGGCGGGCCACCGTCCGCACGATGGCCACTCCACCTCATCGGTGCCAGAATCGCACCATGCGGGGTACGCTCGTCGGCCGCGACGGGGTGTTCGACCAGGCCTGGCGCGCACTACGCGAGCCGGGGTCGGTGCTGTTGGAGGGCCCGGCTGGTATCGGCAAGACGACGTTGCTCCGGGAACTGGTCACCGAGGCGACGCGGGCCGGCTGGTCGGTGCTGACCTGCGCGCCGACCGAGTGCGAGACCGAGCTGCCCTTCGCCGCCCTCGCCGACCTGCTCCGTCCGCTGACGGACCTGGTGGTGGAGTTGCCGCGCCCGCAGCGTGTCGCGGCCGAGATGGTGCTGCTCACCCGGGACAGCGACGAGACCGTCGACGAGCGGGTGGTCGGTGCCGCCACCCGCTCGCTGCTGGAGGGCGTGCTCGCCGCCGGCCGGCCGGTGCTGGTCGCCGTGGACGACTCGCCGTGGCTGGACAGGCCGAGCGAACGAGCGCTGCGGTTCGCGCTGCGCCGGGTCGCGCCCGGGCTGTCCACCCTGGTCAGTTGCCGCACCGACAACACGTCGACGCTGCGGATCGCGCCGCTCGGGCTCGACGCCGGTCCCGGCCGGCTGACCCGGCTGCCACTGGCTCCGCTGGGAGTGGGGGCCCTGCACCACGTCCTGCGCGAGCGGGTCGGCGCCACCCTGAGTCGTTCGCTGCTCGCCCGGATCGCCAGGGAGGCTGCCGGCAACCCACTGGTCGCCATCGAGGTGACCCGCGCGGTGCAGCGCCTGCCACAGCCACCGGAGCCGGCACAGGATCTACCGGTGGCCTCGTCCATGCATCAACTCCTCGGTGAGGTGCTCGCCCGGCTTCCGGCCCGCTGCCGGGACGCCGTACGGCTGGCCGCCCTGCTCGGCGTACCCCTGCTCCGGGACCTGGCCGCGGCGGGGATCTCCCCCGCCGCGTTCGATGCCGCGGAGGAGGCCGGTCTGCTGGTGGTCGGGGCGGTGCGGGTGGAGTTCACCCATCCGGTCTACGCTGCCGCGGTCCGCGCCGGCATCCCACCCGGCGTCCGGCGCGGCCTGCACCGCCGGCTCGCCGAGGTGGTGACCGATCCGGACGAACGGGTCCGGCACCTGGCCCTGTGCACCACCACGCCGGACCCGGTGGTCGCCGACGCCCTCGGCGCGGCTGCCGCCCGGCAACACGCGCGGGGCGCGCCGGAGGCCGCCGCGAACCTGTACGAGTCCGCGGCGCGGCTCACGCCGGCCGACGATGAGGCCAGCCGAGGCCAGCGGCTGCTGGCGGCAGCCCGTTGCCGCTTCGGGTGCGGCGACCACCCCGGCGCACGGGTCGCCGCCGAGGCGGTGGCCGCCGAGTTCGGCGGCGACGTCCGCGCGGAGGCGCTGCTGCTGCGCGCGGTGGTCGCCTGGAGCGCGGACGAGTCCGGCGGAACGGCGGTCGAGGCAGCCGGCCGGGCACTGGCGGCAACCCGTCCGGATTCCCCGCTGGCCGGCCGGATCCACGCCCACCTGGCGCTCTTCGTCGACCTGCCGGATCCGGCGCGGGCCCATGCCGAGGCAGCCATCGCCCTGCTCAGCGGTCCCGGTGGAGACCGCACGCTGCTCGCCGCGGCGCTGCTGCACCTGTTCTTCAACGAGGTACGGGCCGGCGAACCACCCCGCATCGAACTGCTCGACCGGGCGCTGGAGATGGAGGGACCGGAGCCGTCATGGCTCGCCGGCACGATCCCGGCGATCTGGTGGAAGTCGATCGACGATCCGGCCCAGGCCCGACGACGGCTGGGCAGCCTGCTGGACCTGGCGGCCGCTCGGGGAGATGAACCCTCACAGTACGACCTACTCAAACACCTCGGCGAGACCGAGCTGCTCGCGGGGCGGTGGTCGACTGCCGAACGGCACATCGCGGCGGCCCGCGAGCTCGGCGAGCTGCTGGGCACCGAGGCGACCGCGGAAATCTGGCTGGCTGGGCTGCTCGACGCGCTCCGCGGCCGCCTCGACGTGGCGCAGCGGGTGGCCGAGGCGGGGCTCCGACTGGCCGAGCAGCTCGACGACGACTGGTGCCGGCGGATCCACCTGCAGCTGGGTGCGTTCGTGGCGCTCTGCGCCGGCCGGACGGCCGACGCCGCGGCCGGGTACGGCCGACTCGCCGCGACGGTCGACCGGATGGGTCTGGCCGAGCCGCTCGCACAGCGCTTCGAGACCGACTGGATCGAGGCCTGCGTGGGTGCCGGCGACCTGATCACGGCGCGTGGTGCCCTGGCCAGGCTGGCGGAACGTCACCGGCGGTTGCCCCGCCCCTGGACGCTGCTAGGGCTGGCGCGCAGCCGCGCCCTGCTGGACAGCGCCAGTGGCGTCGACCCCTCGGCCGCCCTGGACGACCTCGCCGCCGCGCGAGCCGCCGTGCCGCCGGAGGTCCTACCGCTGGATCGGGCCAGGTGTCTGCTGGTCGAGGGCATGGTGCACCGCCGGTCCCGCCGGAAGCGGCCGGCCCGGGAGGCACTGGCCGCCGCGGCGGTCGAGTTCGACGCCCTGGGCGCGACGGTGTTCGCCGAGCGAGCCCGGGCCGAGGCCGCTCGGCTCGGTGGGCGTCCGCCCGCGCCGTCGGACCTCACCGCCACAGAGGAGCGGGTCGCCCGGCTCGCCGCACAGGGACGGACCAGCCGGGCCATCGCCGACGAGCTGTTCGTCAGCCCGAAGACCGTCGAGACGAACCTGTCCCGGGTCTACCGCAAGCTGGGCATCTCCCGGCGGGCGGAACTGGGTGCCGCGCTGGCGCGGGTAGGTGGATCCGACGAACGGCTACGCCGGCCGGCGGCCGCGGTCGGCGCGCCGACCGGCACGGCCAAAGGCTAGGGAAACGCCGGATTCCTCGACGACCGTCTGGTCGTAGCGTCGAGACGTCACTAACGGCGGACCGGCTTCGGGTGGACCGGTGCCGGCTGCCGGTACCGGTCCAGCCGTGCCGTGCGAGCGGCCGTCGTCCGTTTCGGGGGTGGTCGAACAGCCCGGCCCGATGGCGGCCGGGTGTCAGAAGGGAACCGAACCTGTGCGTCGACTGATCCTGCCCGCAGTGCTCGCGGCCGCGCTCGCGCTGACCGGCTGCGACAGCGCCGAACCTACGCCGCCAGCGGCTGGCCCCGGCGCGGATGTGGAGACCGACCTGGACGTGCCCGCCGACGGCGCGGGCACCGAGGCCCCGCCCTGCCCGTTCACCGCAGCCCAGATCTCCGAGTTGATCGGCCAGTCCATGGTCGACGACGGCAACTGCAGCTTCGGCGACGGCAACGGGGTGGCCGCGTTGTCCGTGACGACCGCCTCCCAGTTGGCCGGTGAGACGACCTACGACTATCAGCGCCAGCAGGCCGAGCAGACCTACCAGACGGTGACGGATCTCGACGGGGACGGCAAGGGCTACCTGGCGGTCAAGGACATCGGCGCCGAGGCGGTGCTCGTCGGCGGCGCTGGCAGCTTCACCGTGACGTTGAGCAGCTTCGAGCGCCTCGGCGCGCAGCCCGACGGCTACGAGCAGGCGCTGCGCCGGCTGCTCGACGCCCTCCCCCGGTGACACCACACCCCCGAGGAGACGACCGTGAGGTACCTCAAGCTCGCCGCGACGGCCGTCGCCGTCGCCGCACTCACCGCCTGCGGCGGCAACGCCGAACCCGCCGCCGCGCCACCGCCACCGACCGAGGCGGCGGAGCCGGCTCCGCCCACCGAGGCGACCGAGGCAGCGGAGCCGACGGCCGAGGCGCCGCCTGTCGACGCCTGCGCCCTGGTCCCCAAGGAGGACGCCGAAAAACTGGCGGGCACCCGCCTGGAGGATCCGGTGCCGGTTCGGGAGACCTGCACGTACAGCGGGCCGGTCTCGGGTCCGTTGGCGCAGGTGGAGGTCTACGTGGGCGACGGAGCCAAGAAGATCCTCGACATCGACCGCGATCTCGACCACGAGTTCGAGACGCTCTCCGGGATCGGGGACGAGGCGTACCTGGAGGACGGCGCGGTCTTCGTGCACGCCGCCGGGGTGTGGGTGGCCATCCGACTGGTCCGGCTGGACGACCCGGCCAAGTACCACAAGCCGCTTACCGAGTTGGCCCGGACGGTCGCCGGGCGGCTCTGAGCCCGGCCGGGGCCGGTCACGCCGCCTTCCGCTCGGCGGGCGGTACCTCCCCCTCGTGACGCCGCAGCTCGTGACTCTCTGCCTCGAAGCGTCGCCGGATCACGGCGACCGCCTCCTCCTCGTGACAGCCGAGGCTGCGCAGCAGGTCGGTGGCGACGGTACGGATCTGGGCCACCACCACGCTGCCGGAGAAGCCGACCCCCTCGTCGTACGCCTCGGCCGCCCGGTCGACCGCCTTGAGGACCAACTGCTCGGACCGGTTCGTGTGGTGTCCGCTCTCCGCCTCGACCTGCAACAACGCCAGGGCGTCCCCGAAGTAGTGCACCGCGGCCGCCAGCCCGGCCGGGATCGGTTCGTCGTCGTGGACCGCGGTGGCCGCCCGGCGCAGCATCTCCTGGCCGCCCCCGACGGCCAGGTCGAGGTAGCGCGTACCACGTTGGTAGTGCTCGAACTCGGCTCGGCGGTGCCAACGGGCCGGCGACACCGCCACCGCCTCCCGGGCTCCGGAAACCGCGTCGTTGAGCAGGGCGAGTTGGGGGCCCAGCCCGTACAGCCCGTCCCGGGCCCCGGCCACCACCGTGGCGTCGCGCCGGGACATCCCGTCCGCGGCGTTGTGCAGGTGCTCGATCAGGTCGCCGAAGAGCGGGCGGGCGGCCCGTTGGATGATGCGCACCGGGTTGACCGGCAGCACGGCCACCACCACCACGGCCGAGACGGCGCCGATCACCGCGTCGATCACCCGCGGCACCTCCAACCCTCGCTGGATCGGCGAGAGGGTGGCGATCAGCACCGCCGTACCGCCGGCCTGGGTGACGACCGCGCCACCCCGGCTCATGGTCAACGCGAGCAGGATGGCCAGGGTGACCACGGTGCCGATCTGCCAGGGACCGGTGCCGATCACCATGATCAGGGCGTCACCCACCAACAGACCGGCCAGCACGCCAACCAGCAGTTCGAGAGTACGGCGGGTCCGCCGGCCGATCGCGGCGGCGATGGTGCCGACGGCGGCGCTGGGGGCGAACACCGGTGACGGGTGGTTCAACAGTTCGTGCGCCAGCGTCCAGGCGATCGCGGCGGCCACGCCCGCCTGAACGGCGAGGATCGCGTACAACTCCAGGCTCCGGCGTCGCTCCCGCCAGCCGATGCGTCGGCTGAGGCCCCCGACCGTGCTGGCGACCCCGGCCTGGACCCGGCCGCCGGCACGATGCGCCCAGCCGCTGTCGTCCTCCCCCGCCGCCACGCCGCCGACTACCCCGCCGGGCCCCGCTCATTCGCCGTCTGGCGACGCTCCCTCTCCGCGGGCGGCCGCCGATCGGTTCGACCCGGCATCCCCACCGCTCCGGTACGCCGGACCGACCTAAACCCTCCCGGTCGCACTTCTCTCACCTGGGCAGAGGGCCTTCATATCGTGCTATGTCGATTGACAAAGTTGATGATCCCAACTTATGGTGCGACCCGGCCGGATGTTTCCGGTGGCCCGGCGACGCCCGGCCAGCCACCCCGTTGACACCATCACCACGCGAGGAGCGTCATGGCTGGGCTGAAGGGCACACTACGCAGGACACGTTGGCGATTCGGCCTGGTCGCCAGCGCCGTCGCCGCACTACTCGCCGGGGCTGGCCTGATCAACGCCGGCACCGCCCACGCGGCGGCCGGATGCCGGGTGGCGTACTCCGCCCCCAGCCAGTGGCCGGGCGGGTTCACCGCGAACGTCGCCGTGACGAACCTCGGCGATCCGCTCAACGGCTGGCGGTTGACCTGGACCTTCCCCTCGGGGCAGCGGGTCACGCAGGCCTGGAACGCCACGGTCACCTCGTCCGGCAACGACGTCACCGCCAGCAACGTCAGCTACAACGCCGCCCTGGGCACCAACCAGACCGCGTCGTTCGGCTTCAACGGGTCGTGGTCCGGCAGCAACACGGCACCGACCACCTTCGCCCTCAACGGCGTCACCTGCACCGGCAGCGTCGGCACCACCCCGCCACCGACCACCACCCCGCCGCCGAGCACGCCACCGCCGAGCACCCCGCCACCGACCAGCCCGCCGCCGGCCGGCGACCCGATGGCCTACGTGGCCGCGATGCAGCCCGGCTGGAACCTCGGCAACACCTTCGACGCGGTCGGTGCCGACGAGACCGCGTGGGGCAACCCGCGCGTCACCGAGGCGCAGCTCGACGCCGTCCGGGCCCAGGGCTTCAACAGCATCCGGATCCCGGTGACCTGGAGCAACCACCACGGCCCCGCGCCGTCGTACACCATCGACGCGGCCTGGCTGAACCGCGTCAAGGAGGTCGTCGGCTGGGCCCTGGACGACGGCTTCTACGTGATGATCAACCTGCACCACGACTCGTGGCAGTGGATCCACGAGATGCCGACGAACCGGACCACGGTGCTCAACCGCTACAACGCGTTGTGGACCCAGATCGCCGCCGCGTTCCGGGACCACTCGCCGAGGCTGCACTTCGAGAGCGTCAACGAGCCGCAGTTCGCCAACAGCTCCGGCGACGCCCAGAACGCGGAGCTGCTGCACGAGCTGAACGTCAACTTCCACCGGATCGTGCGCGCCTCGGGCGGCACCAACGCCACCCGGATGCTGGTCCTGCCGACTCTGCACACCTCATCCGAACAGGCCCGGATCAACGAGTTGACCACGACGATCAACCAGCTCAACGACCGCAACCTGATCGCCACGGTGCACTTCTACGGCTACTGGCCGTTCAGCGTCAACGTCGCCGGTGGCACCCGCTTCGACGCCACGACCCAGCAGGATCTGACCGACTCGTTCGACCGGGTGCACAACGCCTTCGTGACCCGCAACATCCCGGTCGTCATCGGCGAGTACGGGCTGCTCGGCTTCGACCGACACACCGGCACCATCCAGCAGGGCGAGAAGCTCAAGTTCTTCGAGTTCCTCGGGCACTACGCGCGATCCAAGCGGATCACCACCCAGCTCTGGGACAATGGCCAGCACTTCGACCGGGTCGCCTTCCAGTGGAAGGACCCGGAGCTGTGGGCCCAGATCAAGTCGAGCTGGACGACCCGCTCCGGCACCGCGTCGTCCGACCAGGTGTACGTGCCGCGTACCGGCTCGATCACCGCGAAGTCGCTGACCCTCAACCTGAACGGCACCACCTTCTCCGGGTTGCGCCAGGGCAGCACGAATCTCACGCAGGGCACCGACTACACGGTCTCCGGCAACCAGCTCACCATCACCGCGAGCGCGCTGACCCGGTTGGTCGGCAACCGGGCGTACGGGGTCAACGCCAGCCTCCAGGCCCGTTTCTCGGCCGGTGTGCCCTGGCGGATCGACGTGATCACCTACGACACCCCCGTCCTGTCCAGCGCCACCGGAACGACGACCGCCTTCGCCATTCCGACCCAGTTCCGCGGCGACCAGCTCGCCACCATGGAGGCGAGGTACGCCGACGGCAGCAACGCCGGCCCGCACGACTGGACGTCGTTCAAGGAGTTCGACGTGGCCTTCAGCCCCGACTACCCGGGCAACCGGATCACGTTGACCGACACCTTCTTCGGCGAGGTCCGCGACGGCGCAGCCGTCACCCTCACCTTCCACTTCTGGAGTGGCGCACAGGTGACCTACCGCGTCACCCGGTCCGGCAGCACCGTCACCGGCGTCACCGGCTGAAGCAGCCGCGCCACCGGCCACCTCCCGGGTGGCCGGTGGCGCGCGGCGGTCATCATGGGTTCATGATCCGATTCCTGCTGAACGTGCTCTGGCTCATCTTCGGTGGTGGCCTCGTGCTGGCGATCGGCTACGGTATCGCCGCCCTGATCTGCTTCGTGCTCGTCGTCACCATCCCGTTCGGCGTTGCGTCGTTGCGGCTGGCGTCGTACTCGCTGTGGCCCTTCGGTCGGACCCTGGCACCCAAGCCCGGCGTCGGGGTGGCATCGGGTCTCGCCAACATCATCTGGGTGTTGCTGGCCGGTTGGTGGCTGGCGCTCTCGCACATCGTCGCCGGCGTCGGCCTCTGCCTGACCATCATCGGGATCCCGTTCGGCGTGGCCAACTTCAAGCTCGTCCCGGCGGCCATCTGGCCGTTGGGGCAGGAGGTGGTACCCGCACCGTGAGAGCCGAACGCGTGTTTCCGACAAACGACCTGACCGGTCGGGTGGCCGTCGTCACCGGGGCCAACCACGGCATCGGCGCGGCCACCGCCGTCGCGCTGGCCCAGTTGGGCGCAGCGGTGCTGGTCAGCTATCTACGGTTGGACGACCCACCGGACCCGGGCGTCCCCGACGCGTACCGACGCAACCGGGCCGGCGACGCGACCGAGGTGGTCGAGCGCGTCCGCGCCGTCGGTGGCCGGGTGCTGCCGGTCGAGGCGGACCTGGCGGACCCGGCCGTCCCGGCCCGGCTGTTCGACATCGCCGAGCGCGAGCTGGGCACGGTCGACATCCTGGTGAACAATGCCAGCGGCTGGCTGGCCGACACGTTCAAGCCAACCGCCGTCGACCGGCACGGACGGTCGTTGCGGCCGGTGAGCGCCGAATCCTTCGACGCCCAGTTCGCCGTGGACGCCCGCGCGGGCGCCCTGCTGATCGCCGAGTTCGCCCGTCGCAACGTCGCCGCGCGACGCGGCTGGGGGCGCGTCATCAGCCTCACTTCCGGTGGCAGTGACGGGTTCCCCGAGGAGGTCTCCTACGGTGCCGCCAAGGCGGCACTTGTCAACTACACCATGTCCGCGGCGCATGAGCTCGCACCGTTCGGTATCACCGCCAACGCCGTGCACCCGCCGGTCACCGACACCGGCTGGGTCAGCGAGGAGGTACGCGCCGCCGTCGCCGACGATCCTCACCTGCTGCGGGTGGCCGAGCCCGAGGAGGTCGCCGAGGTGATCGCCTTCCTCGCTGGGGAGAGCGGGCGACTGGTCACCGGCAACGTGGTCCAGTTGCGCTGACCGACTCACCAGTGGGCGCCGCCGCAGACACCTTCGGCATCCCGCGGCTCGACCTGCAAGGTGGCGTGCTCGATGCGGAAGCGATCGTGCAACATCTGGCGGGCGGCGGCCAGCACCGGGGCCAGGTCCGCACCGGTGTCCAGGGTGAGGTGTGCCGAGGCCACCTCCATTCCCGAGGTCAGGGTCCACACGTGCAGATCGTGCACGTCGGCGACACCATCGAGCCCACGCAGGCCGTCGCGTACCTCGGCGACGTCCACGTGCGGCGGCGCGGCCTGCACCAGCACCCGCAGCGCGGCGCGGGCGAGGCGGTAGGTGCGGGGCAGGATGAACAGGCCCACCCCGACGGCGACGATCGGGTCCGCGTACCACCAGCCGGTCAGCGCGATCACCCCGGCCGCGACCAGCACGCCCACCGAGGCGAGCAGGTCACCGAGGACCTCCAGGTAGGCGCCGCGCACGTTGAGGCTCTCCGTCGACCCGGCGCGCAGCAGCAGGAAGGCGACCACGTTGGCGACCAGCCCGCCGACGGCCACCGCCAGCATCGGGCCGACCAGCACCTCCGGCGGGTCGTCGAACCGCCGGAGCGCCTCCACCAGCACGTAGAGGGCCACCCCGGAGAGCAGCACCGCGTTGGCCAGCGCCGCCAGGACCTCCATCCGGTACAGGCCGAAGGTGCGCTGACCGTCCCGGGAGGCCCGGCTCGCGGCGGTGATCGCCGCGAGCGCCATGCCGATGCCCAGCACGTCGGTGAACATGTGCCCGGCGTCCGACAGCAGGGCCAGGGAACCGGTCACCCAGGCTCCGACCGCCTCCACCAGCATGAAGATCGCCAACAGGGCGAAGGCCGCCCACAGTCGCCCGCGGTGCTTCTCCCCCGCTCGGGCAACCTGCCGCCCGTGATCGTGCCCGGCGCCCACCCGTACCCCCTCTCGCCACCACCCAACTTATGCGTATATCGCAATGAGCGCAACTATCAGGCTGGTCATCGACGGGCCCGGCGGTGAGCCGTCAACGGTGCGGCGGGCCGTCAGCCATCGGCGGTCACCTGGTGGCGGACGGTCCCGGGCAGATCGACTCCGGCGACGCGGAGCCAGGTCTCCTGGAGAGCGGCGAGCCCCAGCCGGTCGACAAGGCGACGCAGGTGCTCCGGTGCCGGCCCGGTGGCCGGGTTGGGAAAGTCGTCGAACTGGGTCACGCAGCGCACCACATACTCCAGGGCCGACGCCAGGTCGCCCCGCCGCTCCGCGAGCAGGCCCAGCGAACCGTGGCATGAGGCAATGCCGATCCGGTTGCCGACGCGGGTGAAATCGGCGAGCGCCCGGCGGTACCACTCCTCAGCCGCCGCGTACCGTTCCCGCGCCTCCGCCAGGGTGCCCAGCGCGTGATGGGTCAGACCGAGCTGGCTGCTGTCCGCGGCCATGGTGGCCGCCGGGATCGCCCGCTGGTACCACTGCTCAGCGGTGTCCCAGCGCTCTGCCCGTTGGGCGAGCGCACCGAGTTCGTAGCAGACGAAGGCCGCGCCCAACAGGTCGCCGGCCTTCTCCCGGGCCACCAGCGCCTGGCTGTACCAACGCTCGGCGGCGTCGAAATCACCCCGGTAGTGGGCGACCTCGCCGAGAGCGACCAGCACCGTCGCGGTACCCCGCTGGTCGTGCATCCCTTCCCGGACCGCCAGCGCTTCCCGGTACCACCGCTCCGCCGCGTCGAAGTCCTGCCGCATCCACGCCACCTTGCCCAGCGACTGGCAGGAGGTGGCCACACCGGGCTGGTCGCCGGCCTCCCGGCTGCCGGACATCGACTTCTCGTACCACTGCTCCGCCTCGTCCCACCTACCCCTGGCCACGGCGATGTCGCCGTACCACTGGTGGACGCTCGCCACACCGTGCGGATACCCGAGTTCCTGCGCGACGCCCAGCACCTGCTCGAACCAGCGCCGCGCCTCGTCGTGCCGCCCAGCCTGCATGCACAACTGACCCAACTGGCCGGCGACGACCGCCAACTGCCGCTGGCGCTGGCTGCTCTCCGGCTGGTCGAGCAGCACGTCGTGGACCTTGTGGTACATGGCCTCCGCTGCCACCGGGTCGGCGTGCGGGGACCGGTTCAGCTGGGCACTGACGAAGAACAACCACAGGGCGCTGCCCTGCGCCGGGGTCCTTGGCGGTTCACCGTCGGCGTCCTCCACCGCGAGGCGTACCCGGTCGGCCCAGCCGTTGGCCTCGTCGGTCCGCCCGCTCCATCCCCACTCCTCGTTCATCAGCAGGCCGAGGTGCAGTGCCTGCGCCCACATCCCGGCGTCGAGCGCCCCGCGCAGCGCCTGCGTGAGGTTGGACCGGTGCAGGTAGGCGACCGCGTGCCCCCACAGCGGCTCCCCGCGCAGGAGCTGTTCATAACCCCAGGTGGCCAGAGCCGCCATCGCGTCGACCAGCGCGCGGCGCGCGTCGGCCAGTTCGGCCTCGAAGCTGTCGGCGGCGGCACGCCACTCGTTCAGGAAGTACGCCGGCAGCGCCGGGTGCAACCGGTAGGTGCCCGAGCCGCTGTCGACGAGCAGTCCGACACGGGTCGCCTCGTCGAGCACCGCCACCCACCCGTCGACGGTGACCTCGCGGAACCGCTCGGGAGCGTTCGGGTCGGCCGACAGCAGCGCCAGGACGTCGGCGTCGGTGACGCCCTGGAACAGCGCCGTCGCGGTCAACAGGCGGCGGCTGCGGGCCGGCAGCCGGGAGGTGGAGTAGGAGAGGCTGGCCGTCAGCGAACCGGTACGCCCGGTCCCGTACCCCTGGGGCAGCTCCGCCATGCCGCGCAGCCCGGCCAGCAGGACGTCAGAGTCGGTGGTCTCCAGATGCGGCAGCACCAGACGCATCGTCAGCGGATGCCCGTCGAGCCAGGCGAGCAGTTGCCGGAACGCCGGCTGGCTGCGCCTGCGTGCGGCGTCGGGGTAGGGGGCCAGCAGTCGGTCGGTGTACTCCGCGCTCTCCTCCGGCGCGAGACCGCCCAGCTCGATCCGCCGCACCTCGCCGAGCCTGGCCTCGTCGGTCCGGCTGGTCACCAGGACCACGCTGCGACCGAGGTCGGCCAGGAACTCCTGGAGTTCCCGCAGGTCGCGATCGCCGTCGCGGGTGTCGTCGGCACCGACCGCCTCGAAGTTGTCCCAAATGATCAATAGGCGCTCACGGCGTAGAAGTTGCTCGACCATCGCTCGTCGCCGCCGGTCCTCGGCGACCGCGAAGGCCGGGCCGAAGACCTGTAGGCCGATCTCGGTGACGAGACCGGCCACCCCGAAGGTGGGCACGCCGGGTTCGAAGGAGTACCAGATCACGTGCTCGGGCGACCGGACACCACCGGTGTCCCGCCACCAACGGCCGAACGCCTTGGCCAGCTCCGACTTGCCCACCCCGGCCGGCCCGTGCAGCAGGATGACCGGACAGGTGACGGCGGACGCCTCAAGCCGGTGGAACTCGTGGTCGCGCCCGACGAAAGTGCCGACGGCGGTGAGCGCGCGCTGCTCCGCCCCGGGCGCGGGCGGGCCCGGCCGGTCCGGGAACTGGACCTCAGCCCGCGCGTAGTGCACCGGGATCAGCCAGTCCTCCAGCGGACGCCGGCCGACCGGGCTCGGTCGTTCCGGGTGGCGCGCCATCCTGGCTCGGCCGGACACCACCGCCTCGGCCACCGTGGCACCCGAGAACAACCGCTGGTAGAAGGCGGTCATGAACTCGGCGGCGGCGACCGCGTACACCGTGTAGGCCAT
The DNA here is from genome assembly GCF_018070435.1 of Micromonospora sp. C51. NCBI lineage: Bacteria > Bacillati > Actinomycetota > Actinomycetes > Micromonosporales > Micromonosporaceae > Micromonospora > Micromonospora sp. C51. The sequence continues at coordinate 239,250 of NZ_JAGPXQ010000003.1, forward strand.
CGCCACGACGGCTGTGGCGCCACCGGCGACCAGCCGGGTGGCGACGGCCGCCTCCACGGTGGACCCCATGGCACCGGACTGACAGGCGTTGAGCACGACGACCGGAACCTGGGCATCGGCGAGTACCCGGGCCAGCTGCGCGGCCCGGACCCGCTCTGCCCCCACCCCCGGCTGCTCCAGCAGCAGCACCGCCTCCTCGGCCAGCTCGCCGTGGCAGTCCAGATGAACGATGTGGAACGGTCTACCCGCCGCCCGTGCCCCGATCAGCGTCTCCGCCAGGCGTTCCAACGTCGGTGGCCGCAGCACGACCACCTCGGCGCGGTGGTCGACGGCGGCCAGCATCGGGCGGGCGATGCTGCGGAACGCCACGTCCCGCTCACCGTCCGGGCGAGAGATGACCATGAGAACCCGTGGTCGCTCGTCGGCGACCGCGAACGCCGCAGCCTGCTCACCGGACGCCAACATCCGGGTGATGCGTACGCCGTCCAGGGCCAGCGGTGTCGGTCGGGTCGGGTCGGCGAGGAGTTCCCACGGCAGCCCCAGCCAGTCGGGGCGGTCAGATCGGAAGACGACCTCCGGTGTCGGCGAGGAGCGCAGCAGTTCGTACTCCTCGGCTGTGGCACCGAAGATCGCCGTGAACATCGACCGGCCCCACTCGGTCAGTCGGGCGGCGACCCGCTCGCCGCGCTCGACGTACGCTCCGAACGGGGCGCGCAGGAAGTCCTCCAGATACCACCGCAGATCGCCGAGGCATTCGTCGTCGAGGAGTACGAGATCCCCGACCGCGGGTGACACCACGGCCCGGTGCGGCTCGGGAAAACTGACTCGCACCGGTGGGTCACCGATTCCCGCCCTCGGCGATGATCTGGTCGACCACCACCTCGATAACCAGATCTCGTTGCTGGGCGGGCACCCCACCCTTCTCCGACAGCGCGACCCGGATCTGTCGCGCGACGACCTCCCGCTCGGCGCTGCTCCTGTTGGCGCGTCGGTCCTGGTAGATGGTCCACCCGAGCGTCGCCACCGCCACGATCAGCGACGCCACGGCCACCACGTCCACGTACCGGTCCGAGTTGCGGTCCGGGGCGTACAACTCGGCGAGCACATCGGCACGCAGCCGCTCGTCACCGCCGATCCGGTCGACAGCGGCCAGCGCGGCTCGCTCCACAGCGGCGGGTACCTCGGTCATGTCGGGTGCTCCTCTGCTCTGGTCCACGGCCCCAAGTGTCGTCGATGGTGGCACCCCACGGTGGTGTCGCTACCGGCCGTCCCGCACCATCGCGTACGAGCGGCAGGTGCCGCGCGGCGGGCGTCAGCGGGCGCGCCGGTTGGCACGCAGGGCGCCGAGGATCACCTTCGGTGTGACAAGCGAACTCGGGTGCTTGCGCATCGAGACGACGTCGTTGAACCGCCGGGCGGTGGCCACGTCGGTGACGGTCGCCGCGACGATCTGGCGGCTCACCCAGCTGGAGAGTCGGTAGCCGCGTGGATAGGGGCCGTCGACGTGCGGCAACGCCAGGTCGGCCGAGGTCGAGATCGACCAGGCGGCGTCGACCACGATCTTCTGAAGCGCGAAGAAGTGGTGGGCCGGCAGACCCAGGTCCGGACCGGGCCGCAGGTAGTGCGCCAGGCAGGCCGCGTGCAGCGCGGCGGCGGTGATGCCCTGCCCGTACACCGGGTTGAACGAGGCGACCGCGTCACCGACGCTGACCAGCCCGCCCGGCAGCCGGGTCACCGCGTGGAAGTCCCGACGCCGGCTGTCGGCGTGCCGGTAGGTCTGCACGTCGCCGAGGACCTCGCTGTCCGCGACCATCGCGAACTCCGGCGGGAACTGCTCGCGCAGCCGTCGGACGAAGTCCTCGGCGGTACGGCCGGGACGGTGCTCCCCGTAACCGGCCATCATCGCCATCCACCGACCGTCCTCGATCGCGAAGAACGCGGCACCGGCGACGTCCACGGACGTCGTCGGGCTGTGCAGCGCCAGCACCACCGTGTGCTCGGGCTCCGCCTCGTCGCGTCGGAACAGGGCGGTCGCGTAGTTGAGGTGCACAGTCATCCGCCGCAGCGCCGGCCGCTCCCACCCGGCCTCCGCCAGCCAGTCGGAGAGCCGGCTGGACCGCCCCATGGCGTCCACCACCAGGTCGGCGTGCTCGACACCGGGCGAGCCGCCGACGTCGCACCGGACGCCGCTGGTCACCGGGCCGTCGAACACCAGCCCGGTGGCCCGGGCGGCGATCGTCTTGACGTTGGGCAGTCGCAGCACCTGCTGCCGGATCAACGACTCCAGCAGCGGCCGGCTGCCGGCCAGGCTGTCGGCGTCGTCCGGTACGACGACCTTCAGCCGGCCGTCCAGGTAGTTCCGCCGGGCCGCCGGCGGAGCCTCGATCGCCCCCTGCGCCAGGGCCTGTTCCCGGAACCCGGGGAACAGCTGCTCCAACTGGAGGAAGCCACCGGGCAGCAGGGCGTGCAGTTGAGTCCCCTGTGGTACGCCCGGTCGTCCACCGGTCGCCTGTAGGTCGTCGCGGTCGATGACCACCACGCTCTCGGCGTAGTCGGAGAGCACCCGGGCGGCCAGCATGCCGGCGATGCTGCCGCCGATCACCACCGCCTTGCCCATGACAGGGGACGCCTGGTCGGGCGGTCGCACCGCGTTCAGCGCGGCGAGGACCCGAGCCGGAGAGAGGGACATCGTGCTCTCCAAAGGGGTACGAGGTGTGGCGCCTTTCCGCCTGCCGGCCAGTGACCGATGCTGGGGCAGACCGACGGAGCCGGGCGGTCGGCATGACGCCCAACGATCGTTGCACAGGGAGGGAACGCCAACGATGATTCGTCCCGGCTCCCGGCCACCTCTGTCTCCGGATGCCTCAGCTCCGCACGGCACCGTCCGGCGCCGACTCCTGGCCGGCACCGACCCGGTTGACCAGGTACCCGAAGGCGGCGGCCGTGAAGAACATGACGATGCCGTAAACGGCGCCGGGAATCGCCATCTGCGCGTTGTCGAGCAACGCCGGGCTGAGCGCGATGGTGATGGCCAGGGTGCTGTTGTGGATGCCGATCTCGAACCCGGCCGCCTTGGCGGCGCTGCGCTCGACCCCGGCCAGCCTCGGCACCCCGTACCCGATGCCGAGACTGAGCAGGTTGAACGCCAGCACGGCCAGCCCGACGGAGACGAAGTAGTCGGCGAGGTTGTCCCGCTCGCCGAGCACCGCGCCGGCGATCACCGCGACCAGGACCACCACCGACAGCACCCGTACCGGGCGGTCCAACCGCTGCGCGACCCGGGCCGACCGCGCCCGGATCAGCATCCCGAGGGCGACCGGGATCAGCACGATCGCGAACACCTGGAGCACCTTGTCGAACTGAAGCCCGATGCTCCGCGCGTCGCCGAGGAGGTACGCCGCCGACAGGTTGACCACGATCGGCAGGGTGAAGACCGCCAGCACCGAGTTGATGGCGGTCAGGGTGATGTTCAGGGCCACGTGACCGCCGAAGAGGTGGCTGTAGAGGTTGGCCGTGGTGCCGCCCGGCGAGGCGGCCAACAGCATCATCCCGACGCCAAGTTCGGGCGGCAGGTCGAAGGCGAGCACCAGGCCGAAGCAGAGCGCCGGTAGCAGCAGCACCTGGCACACCAGGGCGATGACGGCGGCCTTCGGGTGCCGGGCCACCCGGCGGAAGTCGCCGGTGGTCAGGCCGAGACCCAGACCGAGCATGATGATGCCGAGGGCGACGGGTAGTCCGATCAAGGTCAGGGCGGAGTCCATGACACGACATCGTTACCACCGGGTAACGAACTGGCAATCCTCCATGTGGCCGGGGTAGCCGTCAGAACTGGACGACGCGCCCCACCCGTGGCGGGGTGACGCCCGCGAGCACGTCGAGCCAGGCCCGCTCCAGCGCGGCCGGGCCGGTGCCGAGCTGGACCTCGAGCCATCCGCCGGCCACCTCCGCGAAGCGCCGCCAGGCGTCGGCGAACCGCTGGTCGAGCCCGTCGCGACCCCAGTCCAGGCGGCGTTTGCGCATCTGCACCGGGGCGAAGAAGACCTCTCCGGCGGCGTCGGCGTTCGGAATCTGGTTGGTCAGGCCGACCGCGATGTCGCGGACCAGCCGGTCACCGAGGCGCCGCCGCAGGGCGGCCCGGGTCGCGGGCGCACCGGACAGGTCGAGGTAGGCGGTCGGCACCGGGTCGAGCGCGGCGATCCCGTCGTACGGCAGCACCTCGTCGTAGCAGCCGAGCGACCGGGTGAACGCGAGGTTGCCGGGCGAGGTGAGCCCGACCAGGCGCGGGCCGCGCCCGCGCAGTTCGACTGCGGCGGCGTACGCGGTCTTGCTGGATGCCGACGAGAAGACCAGCGACGTCGCGCCGTAGCAGTCGTTGTCGACGATCTGGTCGGCCAGCATGAACGAGGTGAAGAAGAGCGGCCGGAACAGGATCAGCAGATCCTCCTGGTCGGTCCGGTACGCCGGGTCACCGACGGTCGAGCGGTACCCGTTGTACGGCGAGGGCAGCTCCGCCCGGTGCACGCTGGCGTCCCGGAACCCGGTCGCGTCCACCCTCGACGGCCGCACCACCAGGTGCCCGGCCGGTGGAAGGTAGCCGTACACCCGCTGCCCCACCTCGACCTCGGCGACGGTCGAGGCGACCACCTCGGCGAAGCCCCACAACGGCGGCAGCCCCCACTGCCCGCCCAGCCCGTGCCGGCCGGGCGGGAAGAACTCCCAGTACCGCATCGACTCGCCGAGCACCGCGTAGGTGACGTTGTTGGCGGTCAGCCCGACGCGGTCCACGCGCAACAGCGCCTCGCCGTCGGACAGCTCCGGCACGGCCCACTCCACCAAGGTGGTGCGACTCAGCTCGGCACGGGCCACGGCGAACGTCCAGGAAGCAGCCATGCTGAGACGCTAGGCAGTCAGAGCCATCGAAACAAGATGCACTGCTAGTGCAAAATCCCACTCCGCGTCGACACCGCACAACCTTTCCTGGCGGCCCGGGGTCTTCCTGTCATGGACGATGCCCAGGCAGGGCTGGAGGGCACAGGTGACCGATGACGGCTTCCGCGAGTTCGTCGAGATCCGGTACGCGGACCTGATCCGGACCGCGTACCTGCTGACCGGGTCCCGGCACGCGGCCGAGGATCTGGTGCAGATCGCGCTGATGCGGGCGATGGGCCGGTGGCGGCAGGTGGACGAACCGATGGCGTACGTCCGGCGGATCATGGTCAACGAGCGGACCAAGATCTGGCGGCGGTTCGGTTCCCGGGAGTTTCTCGCCGGTGTCACGGATTCCTGGCGGCCCCAGAGCGAACCCGGCCGGGACATCGCCCAGGATGTCGTGGTCCGCGACGAGATGCTCGCCGCGTTGCATGACCTGCCACCCCGGATGCGCGCGGTGCTGGTGCTGCGCTACTGGGAGGACCTCTCCGAGAGCCAGGTCGCCGAGGCGCTCGGATGCTCGGTCGGCACTGTGAAGAGTCAGTCCTCGCGGGCACTCGCCCGGCTACGGAAGGTGCTGCCGGCAGCATCGCCCCGGCCGGTGACGCCGGCACGACCGGCACCGCGACCGGACGTCGACAAGGCTTCGCTGGCCGCGGTACCGGACGCGTCGAACAGGAGGGACCCGAGCGATGGCCGATGAGATCAGGCAGGCGCTGGCCCGGCTCGCCGAACCGGTGGTGCCCGAGCCCGACCCGTACCAGCGGTTGCTCCGTCGCGTACGGCGACGCCGGCGGCGACAGGCGGCGTTGACGGGTGTGGCCGCCCTGGTGTTGGCCATGGTGACCATACCGCCCGTGGGTCTTGCAAGCCTGCTGAGGACCGACGAGTCCACGCTGGCCACGGCGGCGTACCAGCCGGCGAGTCCGATCGACGATCCGATGGTGCGCCGGCTGCTCGACTCACCCACGCGCGGCAGTCTGGCCGGCGACACGGCGCTGATCGCCACCATCGAACGGGAGTACCGGGCCGCCCGCGCCGACCTCCTCGTCGATCCGTCGTTGGACGAGGTGCGGGTGCTGTTCGCCGACGACATGCCAGGCACATCCCGCGTTGTGGTGGTGGCCTATCTGAACGACTCGCACGCACTGATTCGCCAGAGCACCGGCCCGGAGGGTGCGTCCGTGACGGAACTGCTCGACCAGACCGGGACGCCGGACGAGCCACAGGAGTTGACCCCGTACCTCTTTTTCGGACGGTACGCCCCTACGGGCGACGACCACGTCGCCGATCTCGCGGTCGGCCTGGCACCGGCCGGTTGCCGCGTGGAGGTCTCCAACGCCGGTCGGCTCCAGCCGGACGGCTCCGTCGTCCGGTCCTGGGCCCCGATCAACACCGACGGTTACGTGGTGCAGGCGGGTGAGCCGGCCGGACGGTGGCAGTTCACCTGCGACGGGACCGTGCGGTACTCCGGCCCGGCCGTCCAGGCCAGCGTGCGGACGAACCTGACGATCAAGGAGGCGCAGGAAACCGACCTCGGCAAAACCGCCGTCCGCGAGCTGCGCGACGTGCTCGACGGCGAAGGACTCGTCGGCTCGACGCCCGAGGTGCTCTGGACCGGTCGGTTGCCCACCTGGGTCCCCGACGCGCCGGCAGCCGTCCTGGTCCGGTCCTGTTCGCTCGATGGCGGTTGCGCCGCGCTACTCAAGGCCGACGCTCGCGCGCTTGCGCAATCGCACCCAGCGGTTCCGCCCGACCACCGGACAGGCATCGGCAGCGCCGCCCTCGTCGCCGTGCCGTTGCCGGGCGAGACCGCCGGTGTGCTGGTGGCCGGGCCGGAATCGGCAGCGCGCGCCGAGCTGGTCGACGCGCGGGGGTCGACGGTGACCGATGGACCGCTGAACGACGGAATCGGTGTCTTCAAGATCGACCATCGCAAGGTCGCGGGGGTAAAGGTCTTCGACAGTGCGGACCAGCCGTTGCTCACCGCTGCCACGCCTCGTCTCAGGACCGACAGCGACCAGCTCGCCGAGCCGACGGTCTGGGCCTGGTGAGGAGCCGCCCCCGAACCCGTCAGGTTCGGGGGCGCGCCGGCAGTCGGGCCGGGTGCGCTATGCCGCCATGCGGCGGGTCAGTTCGGCTGCCCGGTACGCCGCGACCTGCCGGGCCTGGCCGGCCACGAACCGCCGCAACGGTGCCGGCGCGTGGGCGGTGACCCGTTCGTCGACCCGGGTGCCCTCCGGCACCGGGGTCAGCTCCACCACCGCGCGCAGGGACACCCAGCCCGGGCTGCGCACCTCGCTGACCAGCGGGCCGCGCGGCGGCGTCGAGACCATGCGTACCCGGATGCGGTTGTCCCACCGCAACGGCCCGACCAGCCGGAACCGCTCGACGGCGAGGTAGTCGGCGGTCGCGCGGCCCTCGGCGTCGTGACCGTGCCGCACGTCGTCGACCGCCACGATCAGCGGCGACAGTCCGATGTAGCTGCGCGGATCGGCCAGGTGGGCGTACACCACGTCGGGCGGGGCCGCGACGGTGCTGGTGGTCTCGAACGCGATTGGCGGCTTCCGGTCCTCGGGCACGCACCATGGTGACACGCCGGCGACGCGACCATGTTCCGCCGCCGGCGTGCCCGACAGGTCAGGACGGCTCGGCCGCCTTGGCCAGCCCGCGCTCGACGGCCGCGATGAGCTGCGGACGCAACTCCTCGGGCCGGATGATGGCGTCCACCGAGCCGACCTCGACCGCACGCTGGATGCTGTGCACGCCGTCGAACTCGGCGGCCACCTCGGCCAGCTTCTCCGCCCGCACCGACGCGCGCACGTCCATCAGCTGCGTCACCAGCGCCGCCCGCTGCCCGCCGGTCGCCGCCGCCACGCGCGCCTCCAGATCTGCCACCCGCGGATCCTTCGCCGTACGCGCGTTCACGTCACCGGCGAACACCACCGCCGCAGCCGGCGCGCCGCCGATGACGGAGGCGAACGAACCCTCCACCGCGAGGACCGTCATGTTCGGGTTGAGCGCCTTGGAGAAGACCACGAACGCGCCACCGTGGTACCGCGAGATCACACAGAAGACGATCGGCCCGTCGAAGTTGACGATCGCCCGGCCGATCTCCGCGCCGTACTCCAGCTGCAACTGTCGCATCGACTCCGGCGAGCCGTCGAAGCCGGAGAGGTTGGCCAGCACCACCAGCGGCCGGTTTCCGCTGGCCGCGTTGATCGCTCGGGCCGTCTTCTTCGACGAGCGCGGGAAGAGCGTGCCGGCGGTGTAGGTGTCCGGCCCGTCGGTGGGCGGGAATCCGCGCCGGGGCACCGAGCGGGATTCGATGCCGAGCAGGCACACCGGGATGCCGCCGAGGTGCACGTCCTGCACGACCGCCGTCTCGGCGTCGGCCATGCCCGCCCAGCGTTCCAGGACCGCATGATCCTGGTCGGCCAGGGCCCGCATCAGCGTACGGATGTCGAAGGCCTTCTTGCGGTCGGGGTTGCGCTCCCGGGAGAAGATCTCGCCGACGGTGGTGAAGTCGCTGTCCGGCACGCTGTGCGGGTAGTCGGAGATGTCGCGGTCGACCGGGTCGGTGGTGACCGCCCGACGTGGCCGGCTCTCGCCCGGCGCCACGTAGGCGTGGTCGTGGTACGCCATCAGGACCTGGTGAGCACCGCGCAGGTTCGGCGCCCAGTACTGGGCCTGACCGTTGGGGCCCATCACCCGGTCGTAGCCGCCGATGCCGAAGTTGTCCTCGGCGGACACCCCACCGGAGAAGTCCAGCGACTGCTTGCCGGTCAGCACCATCGCCGAATCCGGCGTCATCACCAGGATGCCCCGGGTGTGCATGAGCATCGTGGCCTCGGCGTTCCAGTACGGCTGGGCGCCCACGGTGATGCCCGCGACGACGATGTTGATCTCACCACCGGCCTGGGTGAACTCGACGATCCGCTTGAGCGCGGCGGCCACCCAGTCCATGTTCTCGGTGCCCGAACTCATCGAGATCCGCGCGCCGGCCGACAGCGCGAACCAGTCGACCGGTACGCGCATCCGCTCGGCCAGGTCGAGCGCGGCGATCACCCGCGCACACTCCGGCTCGGCCAGCGCGCCCAGCGCCCTGGTCGGGTCGCCGAGCAGCACCACCCGGGTGACACCTTCCGGATAGCGTTCGGTGGGCGTGCTCGCCACCCCGACGACGATGCCCGCCCGGTTGTGCCCCTTCGGCCGCTGCACCGGGACCAGCTCGCCGGACTCGGTCAGGTCGTACTCGACGAAACTGCCGTTGCGGCCGGCCAACATCTCGGTCAGTTCGTACGGGTAGGTCGTGCCGCGCCGCCGAGCCGACAGCACCTTCTGCCGGTAGTCGTCGAGCGGCTCAATCAGCTCCGCCGTCGGCTCGGTGACGGAGATCCGCATGCCCTCGTCGTAGGAGATCTGCACCGCGATGTCGGTCAGCTCGCCGGTGTCCTCGTCCCGCTGGCGGCCGAGGAACAGCACCTCCTCCAGCCCGGCGTCCGCCGTGATCGGCAGCACCCGCTGGGCGACGGTGTTCAGCTCCTCGATGCTCAGGTCGTTCGGCGGCCAGACGAAGAGGGTGATCCGGTTGGTGTCGAACCGCTTCTTCGCCGGGCGCTGCGCCTGTACCTTGCGGATCGCGTCGAGACAGGCGTCGAGCGCGCCCTCGACCGCGGGCAGCGCGAGGATCCGGCCGTCGGTGTCGCGCAGCGGGGTGAGGTCGCGTACCTGGGCCATCGCGGCCAGCCGCTCGTCGGCCGGATTGTCCGGCGCGACGCAGTGGAAGAGGTACACCTCCTCGTCGGCCGAGGGCAGCCGGGTCAGGTCGAAGTGGCGTAGCCGGGGCAGTTGCAGACGCTGGGCGATCAGCGGGTGCAGGCCCCGGATCACCCGGTCCTCACCGAGATCGGGCCGGAAGGTGAAGTGATGGTGCATCTCGGCGCCGTTGCGCCCGGCCACCGAGATCGTCACCCGCTGGAGCACGTTCAGCAGGCCGGCCTGGTCGAGCACCTCCCGCAGGGTCGTGGCCATCGCCTCCGCGTCGGGCTGCTCGGCCCAGGTCAGGTACACGTCGGCGACCGACGGCGCGGCACCCTGGCCGGGCACCGGCGACGCCGAGCCGGCATCGTCGCCACCCGCTCCGACCAGCGCGGCGACCTTGGTCAGGGTCGCCGACAGGCCGGCGAAGTCCGTGGCCGCGGCAACCAGGCGGAAGCGTTCGCCGTCCCGGTCGTACCCGGCGGTGAAGAACGACTGCCCGGTCACCTCGACGGCTCGGGCGTCGCTCGCGCCACGGCTGCCGTAGTAGCGGCGGCTGAGCACTTCGAGCATCGGGCCGTGGTCGACGCCCGGCCGGCCGATGCGCTGGGCGAGCAGCCGGACCAGCGGCTCGGGCGAGGCGACCATCGTCGCGATCCGCTCCGCCCGGTCCGCCGCGTCGGGGTTGCGGTCGAGATAACGCAGGTTGCCGCGGACGTCGGCGTACACCTCGGCCCGCTTGCGTCGCAGCATCGGCTGCGCCGCCCAACGGAACACCACGCTGCGGGCGAGGTCGCCGACCACCGGGAAACGGCGCTGGGTGGCGAAGATCAGGTGCTCCAACGCCTGACCGACCAGCTCGCGCAGGCTTTCGGCCGGCGGCGGCTCGGTCAGCCACCGTTGCAGGAAGGTGACGATCACCTTCACGTCGGCCGCCGCCCGCTGCTGGGCCAGGAAGATCCGGAAGACGGCCTCCTCCAGTTCCGGCGTCCGTTCGAAGTCCTCGACGCCGTAGTGGGCGAGCACCCGGGCGAGACGCTGGCGGAACGTCTCCGGCAGCGCCGCCCGTTCGACGTCGAGGAACTGGAGGTAGCTGTGGAAGTACTCGCGCGGGCTGTGCACCCGGGTGTCGGCCTTGGTCTCCTCGCCGGCCGGACGGTTGCGGCTCAGCTCGGACAGGTCGGCGAAGACCTGGAGCAGCTCGACCTCCTCCTCCAGCGGCCGGTGCGGCAGCTCGGCGCGGGCTGCCAGGTACGCGGCGAGGGCTCGGCGTTCGTCACGCGGATCCAGGTCGTAGCCGAGCAGCAGGCTGCGCAGCTCGGCGATGCCGCGTGCCACGCGGTCCCCGGCGGACAGCCCGGTGGGCTCGGACGGCAGCTCCAGGTCGACGGCCGTGGACTCGGTGGCCTCGCTCGCGGCACCGTCACCGAGCGGTTCCAGGCGCAACAGCGGTGCGCCGGTCTCCACCTGACTGCCGACGGAGACCAGGCACTCGCGCACCTTCGCCGCGAACGGGGCACGCAGCACGGTCTCCATCTTCATGCTCTCCAGGACCAGCACCGGCGCGCCGGCCTCGACCTCGTCGCCCACGGCGAGCGGGGTCGCGACGACCAGCGCGGGTGACAGGGAGCGCAGCACGCCGCCCTCGTCCCGGCTGACCCGGTGCGTGATGCCGTCCACCTCGACCAGGTGGATGGGCCCGTGCGTGTCGGTGACCAGCCGGAACCGTCGGCCGTTGACCAGGATCCGTCCACTGTGCTCGTCGAAGCGCTCCAGCTCGACGTCCACCGTCGAGGTGTCACCGACGCCGACCCGGAACCGGTGCGGGCCGGTCTGCGCGACGGAGACCCGGTAGGTCGCGCCGCGCAGCTTCAGGTCGATCGGCCGGCCGCTGACGTGCTGGACCTGGGGACGGCCGCCGTGCGCGGTGGAGAGCAACCGCTGCCGCTCGACGTGCGCCTCGTCCTCGTACGCCTCGATGGCGGCGGCGGCCAGCGCGACGCCGGAGTGCCGGGTGGAGACCAGGCGGCCCTGCGCGCGGACCCGGTCGATCCAGCCGGTGTCGGCGCTGGCGTCGATGACCTCGGGCTGGTCCAGCAGGTCGAGGAGGAAGCTCTTGTTGCTCGCACCGCCCTCGATGATCACCGTGGTCTCGGCGACCGCGCGACGCAGCCGGCTCAGCGCCTCGTCGCGGCTGCGACCGTACGCGATGATCTTCGCGATCATCGAGTCGAAGTCGGCGGGGATCACGTCACCCTCGCTGACCCCGGTGTCCACCCGCACGCCGGGCCCACTGGGCAGCACCAGTCGCACGATCCGGCCGGGCGACGGCGCGAAGTCCCGGTCGGGGTCCTCGGCGTTGAGTCGGGCTTCGACGGCGTGCCCCGCCTCGGTCGGGATCCGGTCGCCGAGCCGGCCACCGGCGGCCACCTGGATCTGCGCCTTGACCAGGTCGAAGTCGGTGGTGGCCTCGGTGATCGGGTGCTCCACCTGCAACCGGGTGTTGACCTCCAGGAAGGCGAACATCCGGTCACCCGGGTGGTAGAGGAACTCCACAGTGCCCGCACCGCGGTAGTCCACGGCCAGCGCGAGCCGCTCGGCCGCCTCCTTCAGCTCGCGAGTCTGCTCGGTGGAGAGCACCGGCGAGGCGGACTCCTCGATCACCTTCTGGTTGCGCCGCTGCACCGAGCAGTCCCGTACGCCCAGCGCCCACGCGGTGCCCTGGCCGTCGGCGATCACCTGAACCTCGACGTGCCGCGCACCGGTGACCAGCCGTTCCAGGAAGACCACACCGCTGCCGAAGGCGCGTTGGGCCTCAAGGCTCGTGCGCTCGTACGCCTCGGCAAGTTCGGTGTCGCTACGCACCACCCGGATGCCCCGGCCACCCCCGCCCGCAGTGGCCTTGAGCATCAGCGGGTAGCCGATCTCGACCGCGGCCCGCTGGGCCGCGTCGAGGCTCTCCACCGCGCCACGACTCCACGGCGCCACCGGGACGCCGACCTCCTCGGCGATCAGCTTCGCGCCGATCTTGTCGCCGAGCTTGCGCATCGCCTCCGGGCTCGGGCCGATGAAGGTGACGCCGTTCTTCTCGCACAGCTCGGCGAAGGCCGGATCCTCGGCCACGAAGCCCCAGCCCACCCAGGCCGCGTCGGCACCGGTGTCGTGCAGCGCCCGTTCGAGGATCCGGTGGTCCAGGTAGGGTCGCGCCGACGCGGGTCCGAGGCAGTAGCTGTGGTCGGCCTCGCGTACGAAGGTGGCCGAACGCTCCGCCTCGGTGTAGAGCGCGACGGTCTCGATCGGCGGGGCGTCGGTCTCGGCGTTGAGCTCGCGAACAGCGTGGATCAGCCGCATGGCGGCCTCTCCCCGGTTGACGATGGCGATGCGGCTGAACACCGAGCGGGCCTCCGAAGATCGTCCCTGACAGGAGGGACTCTCCCTCGGACAGGGGGTCCCGTTGAACCAACCTTCGTGGCTACCGGCGGGTAAGGAAGACGTGGGAACTGCCACCTCCGGACAACGGATTTTGTGGAAAACCACCAACGCCGCCCTCCGACGCCGGTTGCGGGTGGCCCGGGTCACCCCGAACGGGCCTCGGACGACCACGTCCAGTCGAGGCGACAAACACCCTGCGTGGCGGTGACATCTCTCAAGATCATTAACGTTTCCCTGCCGGACCTGGTGCTATACGGTCAGCGGGTGAGAGTTGAGCGTCACTGGTGGAACGGCGACCACACCCCGCGCGGACGTCGCGACGTCTACATCCGTACCGACGGCGAGTCGTGGGAGGTCGAGGCCCGGGCCGGCGGCGGCACCGGCCGCTCGAAGATCTACCCCTGCCCCGGCCGCAAGTCGGCGGAGATCCTGGCCGGCGCGTGGATGGGCGGTCAGAGCCGCTGGCGGGTCGTGGCACCCTCCTGAACCTCACCGGCAGCCTGCCCGCCACCGGTCGGGTAGGCTGATCGTGCGACCCGCCTGACCGCGGGTCCGATTCGATGTCCCGAGCCCCGCGCCTTCGACGCGCCAGGCCACGGCCGGCACCACTGCGCCGGGGCGGGACATCCCCTTCTACGTTCGGAGCCTTCATGGCGGCACGCCGCCCGCAGCAACAGCAGACCACCCCGCCCACCGTCCCGACCTTCGCCGAGCTGGGCGTGCCCGCCGCACTTACCCGCGTGCTGGCCGCGACCGGGGTGGACCGGCCGTTCCCGATCCAGGCCGCGACTCTGCCCGACGCCCTCGCCGGTCGCGACGTGCTCGGTCGGGGCCGCACCGGTTCGGGCAAGACGTACGCCTTCGTCCTGGCCGTGCTCACCCGGCTCGCCGCCACCGCCGCGCCGCGCCGGCCCGGACGCCCCCGGGCGCTCATCCTCGCGCCCACCCGGGAGCTGGCCACCCAGATCGACAGCGTGATGGCGCCGCTGGCCCAGGCACTGTCGCTGCGGACGATGACCGTCTTCGGCGGTGTCGCCGCTCGGCCGCAGATCACCGGGTTGCGCGCCGGGGTCGACGTCCTGGTGGCCTGCCCGGGTCGGCTCGCCGACCACGTACAGGCCGGACACGCCCACCTGGACGCCGTCGAGATCAGCGTGCTCGACGAGGCCGATCACATGGCCGACCTGGGGTTCCTGCCGACGGTACGCCGACTGCTGGAGCTGACCCCGCGCACCGGGCAACGGCTGCTCTTCTCCGCCACCCTGGACTCCGGCGTCGATGTGCTCGTCCGGCGTTTCCTCACCGATCCGGTGGTGCACAGCGTCGACTCGACCAAATCGCCGGTCGCCGCGATGACGCACCACGTGCTGCACGTGCACGCCGAGGACCGGTTCGCCGTCTTGGTCGACCTGACCGCCGCGCCGGGACGGACGGTGGTGTTCACCCGCACCAAGCGGGGTGCCAAGACCCTCACCCGCCGGCTGGTCGCGGCCGGGGTGGCCGCGGTGGAGCTGCACGGCAATCTGGCTCAGGGCGCCCGTACCAGGAACCTCAAGGCGTTCTCCGACGGTACGGTGCGGACACTGGTGGCCACCGACATCGCGGCCCGGGGCATCCACGTCGACGACGTGGCCCTCGTGGTGCACGCCGATCCACCCGTGGAGCACAAGGCGTACCTGCACCGCTCGGGGCGTACGGCCCGGGCCGGCGCGGCCGGGACCGTGGTGACCCTGATGACCGACACGCAGGCCCCGGAGGTACGGGAGCTGACCCGCAAGGCGGGCATCGCGGCGACCACCACTCGACTGCGCCCAGGGGACGCGCTGCTGCGCGAACTCGCGCCAGGGGAACGGACACTGGCGGTCGCGCCGGCCGCGCCGGCTGCCCGGCCAACGGCCGCCCGTCGGGAGGCGTCACCCGCCTCCGCCGGCCGCAACCGGCGCGGCGGCAAGTCCGCCCAGGCCAGCTCGACCCGGTCCGCTTCAGCCAACTCGGGGCGGCCCGTTCCGGCCGGTTCCGGGCGGTCCGCCTCGGCCGCCTCGGCGCGCTCCGGCGTTGCCCGGTCGGGTGCGGCGGCCTTCTCCGCCCGGGCCCGGCCCGGTGGACGTGGCGGCGGTCGCTGAGCGACACAGCCCGTCCGGTACGCCCCGGCCGACAACCCTGAACAACGCTTGCGAAAGCCCGCCGGCAGCGCCGGCGGGCTTTTCTTGCGCCACCCGAATACCTAGAACTACTATGCCTCATAGTTCTAGGTATTGGTGGTGGGAGAATCTCATGAAAGTCACCAAGGATCTCGTCGCCGCCTCGGCGACGCCGATGGTGCTCGGCATCCTGGCCGACGGGGAGAGCTACGGGTACGCGATCCTCAGACGCATCAACGAGCTGTCCGCCGGCGAGTTGGACTGGACCGAAGGGTTGCTCTATCCCCTGCTGCACCGGCTCGAACGGCTCGGTCACGTGGAGTCGAGCTGGCAGTCGGTCCCCGGGGAACGGCGACGCAAGTACTACCGCATCACCGACAGCGGCCTCGCCGAACTCGCCGAGCAACGTCGCCAGTGGGACACCGTGGTGAGCGCCCTCAAGGCGATCTGGGTCGACCCCGGCGACGTACGGCGCTCGACGACGATTCCCCTCGGAGGTCTGGCATGACCGCGCCCGGCGGGCCGGACGGCAGCACGGCATCCACCGGCCCGGACGGCGCGACCGCGCCAGGCGACCCCGAGGCCACGACGACAGCAGCCGGCCAGGAAGGGTTGGAGGCCCAGTTCGCCCAGTGGCGTCACTACGTACGACGCCGCCCGGAACTGCAACGCTCCGACGTCGATGAACTGGAGGACCACCTTCGCGGCTCGGTCGACGAGCTCATCGCCGCCGGCCTGCGCCCCGACGAGGCGTTCCTGGTCGCGGTCAAACGGCTCGGCGGCCTGGACGAGTTGTCCCGCGAGTTCGCCCGGGAACACTCGGAGCGGCTGTGGAAGCAACTGGTGCTCACCGGCGGCACCGACGACCCGGGGACGGGCAACGAGTCCCGGCGCGACCTGGTCGCGATGATCGTCTGTGCGGTCGGCGCAGCCGTGTCGATCAAGCTGCCAGCGCTGTTCGGCCTGGGTTTCCAACAGGACGGCGCCTTCTACGCACCCAACTTCGCGCTGTTCACGCTGCCCTGGCTGGCCGCGTACCTGGCCTGGCGCCGCCGGGTTG
Organism: Micromonospora sp. C51; assembly: GCF_018070435.1. Lineage (NCBI taxonomy): Bacteria > Bacillati > Actinomycetota > Actinomycetes > Micromonosporales > Micromonosporaceae > Micromonospora > Micromonospora sp. C51. Next base: position 255,573 of record NZ_JAGPXQ010000003.1, read on the forward strand.
GCAGGGCGCTGATCGGGGTGATGGTCGCCCTGTTCGCGCTCGGTGCGGTGGCCGCCAACGTCTACTCCCTCGCGGAGGACTCCCAGTCGCTGGTGCTGACCACCATCCACCTGCCGATAGCCCTGTGGCTCGTGGTCGGTCTGGCCTATGTCTCCGACGATCTGCGCTCGTCGCGACGACGCATGGACTTCATCAGATTCACCGGCGAATGCTTCGTCTATTTCGTCCTCATCGCCCTCGGCGGTGGCGTGCTGACCGCCTTCACGGTCGGCACCTTCCAGGCCATCGGGATCGACCCCGAGGGCTTCGTCTCGGAATGGTTGCTGCCGTGCGGCGTGGTGGCCGCGGTGGTCGTGGCGGGCTGGCTCGTCGAGGCCAAGCAGAGCGTCGTCGAGAACATCGCGCCGGTACTCACCCGCCTGTTCACGCCGCTGTTCACCGCCGCGCTGCTGGCCTTCCTGGTCGCCATCGTCTGGACCACCGCCGGCATCAACGTCGAGCGGGAGGCACTGATCCTGTTCGACCTGCTGCTGGTCGTGGTGCTGGGGCTGCTGCTCTACTCGATCTCGGCCCGCGACCCGCTGGCCCCGCCCGGCCTGTTCGACAGGTTGCAGCTCGCCCTCGTGGTCAGCGCGCTCATCATCGACGTGCTGGTGCTGTGGGCGATCACCGAGCGGATCACCGAGTACGGCACCACCCCGAACAAGGCCGCGGCACTCGGTGAGAACGTCATCCTGCTGGCCAACCTCGCCTGGTCGGCGTGGCTGATGCTGGGATTCCTCCGTCGGCGCACCCCGTTCGCGGCCCTGGAACGCTGGCAGACCGGCTACCTACCGGTGTACGCCGGTTGGGCCTGGGTCGTGGTGCTGCTCTTCCCCCCGCTGTTCAGCTACCTCTGATCCGCCGCGCACCCCGAGCGGCCACCGCGTGCGGACAATCATCACCGCGACCCGTCCGAACGAGGTGGCCGCTCTTCGCGGCAAGAGTCGAACGACACGAATACCACCCTGTTCGGCGACGAAGGTTGGCTTATATAGCATCGATGCTATGGCTTGGGGTACCGTTGAGTTAGAGCCGGAAGTCGAAAAGTGGTTGGAGGGCCTGCCGGCCGCACTGTTTGCTCGTGCGGCATTCTACGTCGACCTACTGGCCGAACAAGGGCCACTGTTGGGCGAGCCGTACACGAAACAGCTGGAGGGGAAGCTACGCGAGTTGCGGTTCTACCTGGAGCGGCAAGCAGTCAGGATCACCTACTGGATCGCGTCGGACAAGCGGATCATCTTGCTGACCGTCTTTCACAAGACGCGTATGCGCGACGAGCGAGAGGTCGACCGAGCACGCCGGGTACTGGCCAGATGCATTGATGAGGCGCACCGTGTCGTGGAGAAGGAGGGCTAGATCATGGGCGGGCGTAGTGATTGGGCCTCGCTGCGGGAGCGGCGGATGGCCGAGCCGGGGGCGGCGGAGGCGTACGACGCGACGCGGTTGGCGTTCGAACTTGGTTGTGCGATTCGAGAGCTTCGTGAGCGCCGAGGTTGGAGCCAGGCACAGCTTGCCAAGGAATCGGGGATGACGCAGTCGGCGGTCGCCCGGTTCGAGGCCGGCGGCACCGTCCCGACCCTGCCCGTGTTGGAGCGGTTGGCGGCGGCCTTGGACGTGAGCCTCAGCGTCAGTTTCGAGCCACGCGACGCGGCGGCCTGAGTCACCGGCGATCGCCTGCTGATCAGGCTCCGGGCTGATGCACGCTGGTCGGCGGGCCGAAGGCGACCGGCACCCCCGGTGAGTAGAGCACGCTGCTCGGCGGCCCCTGCGGTGCCGGCAGCCCGGCGGCGGTCACCAGTTCGTCGTCCAGGGCGAGCAGTTCCGCGTGGTGCAGCGGCCAGCGTGGGTGCCAGTTCGGCAGGTGCCGGGTACGTCCGTACGCCCGGGTGTGCAGGCCCCAGCGGGCGGTGAGGAAGTGGTCCAGCGGCGTCGGCTCGACGATCGGCCCACCGACCCGGACCTCGATCCGGCTGGTCGTGCCGGTCGGGCCCGGCCAGCGACGCCGGCACCGGTAGCTGAGCCGATCACCGTCGCGCTCCAGCTTCATCGCCGACCACAGGTACGGCAGCCGCAGGGTCGCCCGGGCGACCAGCACCGGCACCAACCGGGAGGCGTCGAGCGAGCGGAAGACCACGGCCCGTCGGCCGGAGCCGTCCACGGAGTACAACCGGACGTTGGTCTCCCAGAAACTGCCGAAGTACGGTACGCCGGGTCCGAATCCCAGCCCCAGACCGACCATCCGGAAGCCGATCAGCCCGACGTAGGTCAGCCCGTCGAGCGTGTCGGGGCGGGTGCCGGCCGGCAGCAGCGGTGCGACCCGCGCCGGCTCAACCGGCCAGTGCAGGAAGATCAGGTCATCCCAGCGTTGCCGAAGGATCGCGCGGCGAAACCCTCGGATGGGCGCGACGTCGACCGGCTCGATGTCCACGTACCGATCCTGCCGGATCGGCCGACGCCGCGGCACCCGGCGCGATCCGCGGTCAGGTACCGGGGTGACGGCTGCTCATCCGGTTTCCGCCGGCCCGCTTCGCCGCGTACATCGCACCGTCCGCGTGCGCCAGGGTCTCCCCGAGGGTGTACGCGGAACCGCCGGCCACCCCGACGCTTACCGTCACCTGCCACGCAGCCATCCCGGCCACGGCGTCGACGGCCCGCTGGGCGACCTGCTCAGCGGCACCGAGACCCGCCCCCGGCAGGATCGCGACGAACTCGTCACCGCCCAGCCGGGCGACGAAGTCGTCCCGGCGGACACTGGCCGCGACCACCTGCGCCACCGCCCGCAGCACGTCGTCGCCGGTGGCGTGCCCCAGCGAGTCGTTGATGTCCTTGAACCGGTCCACGTCCACGATCAGCACCGCCACCGGATCGGTCCCGGCCGCCGTGGGAGTGGCCAGGCGCTCCAGGAAGCTGTCCAGGCCCCGCCGGTTGGCCACCCCGGTGAGCGGGTCGATCCGCGCGGCCCGTTCGGCCCGCTCGTGCTGCCACCGCAGCACGTCGTACGACTGCATGGTCACCGCCGCGTGCAGCCAGCGATGTCGCTGACGCCACAGCAGTTCCGCGAGCGCGTCGCCGTAGGTGAGGCCCGGCAACGCGTCGCGTGCCCCGGTCTTCGCCAGCAGCACCGCGTGCGTACGGTGCAGCGCCGCCGTGATCAACCAGTCGTTGTCGGGAGAGAGGCCGGTCACCGCCTCCTCGATGACCCGCAGCGCCTCATCCGGCCGTCCGGACCGGCTGAGCGCGACGGCGTGGAACGGCCGGCACAGCAGTTGCTCCTGGTGTCGCTGTTCGACGCCGTGCTCCCGCAACGACGCCAGTACCCGGGGGATGTCCTCCGCCGCACCGGCCGGGTCCTGGCGGTCGGCGCGGGCGCACGCCGCGAACAGCGACGCCGAGAGCCGCCACACCTCCGCCTTGGGGCCGGAGGCTTCCGTCATCGCCCGCGCCGCGTGCTCCTCGGCCACCGTGGTGTGTTTCTCCGCCTCGGCCACCTGACCCACCTGATACAGCTCCAGGGCCCACATGAGGTTGAGTTCCGCGAGGTTGCACAGCCACATGGCCCGGTTGCCGTTGTCCGGGTACCCGGGTCGGCAGGTCGTCTCGTATGCCGCCTGGAACTGTGGCGCCGCCAGCTCGTAGAGGCGCAGCTTCGCGTACCCGATCGCCAGCCCGGTGCGGGCGTTGCCCTCGATCACCGGATCCGGTTCGCCGGCCAGCAGGGCCGTCTCCGCGCGGACGAGGTCCCGCAGGACGGCCTCGATGTCGTACTCGGCGATGTCCTGGTCGCCGAGGCGGAGCCGCCGGTCGGCGCGCAGTGACAGCGCGCAGGAGCGCCACCCGGCGCTGTGCTCCCGCTCGGCGGCGACAAGCATCAGATCGGCGGCGGTGATCGCGGCGCGCAGGTCGCCGAGCCGGGTCAGCGCCACGACGCGCACGAAGTGCATCGCCGCCGGACCGTCGCGCAGTTCCCCGGTCGGTTCCCGTAGCGCCGCGACCGCCTCCGCCAGCACCTGGGCCGCGCCACCGGCCTGCGCCTCCTCCAGTAGCCGCAGGGCTCGGAGGGTCACATCGTCCATGCGGTCTCCTCCGCACCCGCCCAGGGAAGAACAGCCCGATGGTACGGTAATCAGCTCACTTCGATAGTCTCCGACCGGTTTGGACTCTGTGCCAGCGGTCGCCAGGCGGCGAGAGCGACAACCGCCATCGTCACCCCGGCGATCCAGAACGGGGCCGTGCTGCCCCAGGTGCCGGCGATCAGGCCGCCGAGGAGGGAGCCGACCGCCGCCCCGCCGAGATCGAGCACCGCGTACGCGCTGCCGACCCGGCCGAGCAGGTGGGACGGCACCAGCCGTTGCCGCAGCGACGCGACGGTTATTCCCCAGACCATGCCGTGCGCGCTGAACACGACCAGGACGACCACCACGACCCATACTGCCGTCGTGGTCGCCAGGATCAGATGGGTGACCATCTCGATGACCAGCCCGACCCGCAGCACCATGGTTCGTCCGACCGTCCGGACCAGCCGGGTCGCCAGCGCGGTGCCGGCCAGCCCGCCGACCGCGAACGCGGTGAGCAGGAAGCCGTAACCGACGTCGGAGACGCCCAGCCGCTGCCGGCAGTAGAGCACGAACACCGCGAACGCCGCGCAGAAGGCGACGTTGCCCACGCCCATGCTCAGGGCCAGCGTCCGTAGCAACCGATGCCGCCACAGCCACCGCACCCCCTCGGCGATCGAGCGGACCACCGACGCGTGCGTCGTGGCCGCCGGTGCCGGGGCCGGCCGCAGCCTCGCCAGCAGCACCGCGGCGACGGCGAACGTGAGTGCGTTGAGGCCGAACGGTGCCGCCGCGGCGATGACGAACAGCCCGGCGCCCAACGGCTTGGCCACGAACTGGTTGCCGATCGTGAACGTGGCGTGGAGCCGCGCGTTCGCGCTCGGCAGCCGGTCGGTGGCGACCACGGATGGCAACAGCGCACCCATGGCGGTGTCGGCCAGCGTCTCCCCCGTACCGAGCAGGAAGAGCACCACGTAGAAGATGACCACCGTGACGGTGTCGGTGGCGATGGTGACGGTCAGCGTGGCGAGCGCGACGGCCCGCACCAGGTTCACCGCCACCACCAGACGACGCCGGTCGAGCCGGTCCACGTAGGCACCGCTGAGCAGGGCGAACAACAACCAGGGCAGCTGTTGTACGAAGACTGCACCGGCTATCAGCGCCGGGCTGTCGGTGATGGAGGCGACCAGCAGTGGGCCGGCCGCCATGGTGACGCCGTCGCCGATGTTGGACACCGCCGAGGCGGTCCAGAGTTTGGCGAAGTCCGCGCCCAGACGCGCGGATACCAGGGCACGCAAGATTGCTCCTCGAACTGGAAGGGAAACGGCCGTCAGGGGACCGCTCCGCAGCGAGGAGCACCGCACCGTCGGTGGATCCGGCGGTGGACCGCACGAATCAGCGCACGGGGAACTCTCGCGCCGGAGCGGAGGCCGTGACCAGGTCGAAGCGCATGTCAACTCCTGTCGTCGACGGATGTCGAAGCGGAGGATATTTCCCCGAGCCCGTACTCCGACAGCGGGTTTCGCCGGGCCGCGACCGCGACGCCGGTCGATACAGTGACCCGGTGGAGCAGATCAGCCGCCGGCGGTTCCTCGACGAGGTGGCGGCCGTCACCCGGGACCGGCAGGCCACCACCCACCTCTACCTGATGCTGCGCGAGGGCGGCGGCATCGGCGTGCAGTGGGAGCAGCCCGGTCTCGACCATCTGCGGGAGTTCCGCGTGGTCGACCCGGACGGGCCCGTCTGCCCGCACTGCCTGATCATCGAGACGGTCCTGACACTGGCCCCGGTCCTGCCGCTCGACATGCTGCGGACGGCCCGGGCTCGGGTGCAGTACGAGCGGATCCTGCGCGCCGGCATGCTGCCGGCACCAGCGTTCGCCCGACAGTCGGTGAGTCGTGAGGTCACCTGGCTGGGGGACTGCCACGGCGCGACCGGCGATCCGCACACCGACGCGGACTGCGCCGAACACGCGGCGATCGGTCCGTCCGTCGTCACCGACCCGCTCGACGTGGATCCCGTCGCGCCGCTGCCCCGCGCGCTGCTTGAGCTGACCGACGCCACCGACGTCCGGGAACGGCTGCGGCTCGCCCGCGACTGGCGGGACACCGCAGCCGAGGTTGCCCGGCGCAGCCGATGGGCGGCAACGACCTGGGGCTTCCTGCGGAGTTCCGCGGTCCTGGGCGTCCCTACGGCCGGACGGCCGGGGATGGTCTACGCCCTCGACCCGGCCGCGGCGACCGACGACCGTCCCTTCACCGAGGTCGCCGCGACGGCGATGCGGTCGCTCTCCGGTCGGGATGACCTGGTCTACGCCGACCGGGTCTGCCTGGTACCCGACCCGGTGCCCGGCGGCGAGCGGATGCCCAGCTTCGCCGGTGCGGTGGACGTGGCGGCCGGGCAACCGGTACGCACGTTGCGGCTGCCGTCGAGCCGCCGGCCGCTGAGTCGGCTGGGCCGCGGGATCCTGCTGTTGTTCGAGGCGCGGCACGTGATGCTGATCCGTCACGTCCAGCGCGCCCCGGACTGGGAGTCGGAGGCGGCGCTGCACCTCTTCGAGTTCGGCATGTTGGAGGAACTCGGCGGGCCCGCGTACACCTCGGCCGTCGCCGCGTACCTCGACGCGCTGCGCCGCGAGGGCGAGTTGCTGGCCCGACCGCAGAAGGTCCTTGACCGCCGCGAGCGCAGGGCGCTCGCCGGCATCTTCGGCGGCCTCGACGACGAGGAACTGCACCTGTGGGGATCGGTCGCCTACCGCAACGCGATCATGGTCATGCTGGGCAGCCAGTCCGCCTTCGCCGAACACCTTCGACGTCAGGCGTCCTGACCCAGCGGCGGCCAGTCCGCGTGGCCGGGACCGGGTGGGTGGGGTCGGCACGCCGCCCCACCCACCCGGATCGTCAGTTACGCAGATTCCACTGCTGGTTGGCGCCGCCGTGGCAGGCCCAGAGGTGGACCACCGTGCCGTTTGTGGTGCCGTAGCCGCTGGCGTCGAGGCACAGTCCGGACTGCGCACCGGTGATGGTGCCGTTGGCGTTGACGTTCCACTGCTGGTTGACCTGGCCGTTGCAGTCCCAGATGATCGCCAGGGTGCCGTTGCTGGTGCCCTGCCCCGAAGCGTCGAGGCACTTGTTGCCGTACACCATGAGTTGCTTGCTGGCGGTGTACGTCCAGCGCTGGTTCGTCCCGCCGTGGCAGTCCCAGAGCTTCGCCTGGGCACCGTTGGTGGTGCTCGCACCTTCGACGTCCACGCACCGGCCGGACTGGGTACCGACGATCTGCACGTTCTGCGTGCTGCTGCCGCCCTGCGGACCGGCACCGGCCATCACCGCCTGGGCGCCGGAGGGCCAGTTGCCGTTGGTCACCGTCACGTTTCCGGACACGACGTTGCCCCGGTCGCCGTTTGTCACGTTGGTGCTGCCGTTCGTCGACCAGTTGTTGGTGACGGTGAAGTTGCCCATGTTCTCGGCGTACCAGTAGTTGGCGGTGGCCCAGGTGCCGGTGGACGAGAACACGTTGTTGCGGGCGGTGTAGTACCGGGATCCCTCGTCGAAGTAGACGCCGAAGTAGCCGTTGGTCCGCAGGCAGTAGTTGTCGCTGATCAACCCGCCCGGGTTCGCCGACAGGGTGTAGATGCACCCGCCGTCGTTCATCTGCTGCATCACGTCGTGCACGTAGTTGCCGATGAGCCGGTTGTTGGACGCGGTGGTGGCCGTCGTGTAGCGCGGCTGGTAGTTGTACAGGCCACGGCCGGCGTAGTGCTCGCTGCCGCCCGCGTCGTTGGAGCCCCAGCCGTACCCGATGGACATGCCGGTGTACGGCATGTTGTAGACCTCGTTGTACGACACCGTGGAGTTGGTGACGTAGGTGGTGAGCACCGAGACGATGCCCCGGTACTCGATGCCCAGGTCGTGCAGGCGGTTGTTGCTGATGGTGATGTCCCGGTTGACCATCCGCTGGTCACTGGGGTGATGGGCGTCGGCGCGTACGCCACCGACGACGATGCCGCCGGCCGCGTTGCGGGCGATCTCGGAGCGGGTGATGGTGATGTTGCTGGCGCCCAGGCCCACGCCGCTGGCGTGGGCGTTGGCGTCGTTGCCGATGCCGATCGCCGTCTGCCCGAGGTTGACGAACTGGGAGTCGCTGAAGGTGATGTTGTTGGCGGCCGAGACCTGCACGGCGGCCGGCATCTGCTGCCAGTTCGGCCGGGTGGCCTCGAACTGCGGGCAGCCGTTGTGGCAGGAGGAGAAGCTGGGCCAGTTCCAGTTGCCGTAGATGTAGGCGCCGGTCTGCTGGTCCACGTAGCCCTGGTTGCTGCTGGCCCCCAGCCAGGTCGTGCCGGTGAAGGTGATCCCGGTGAACGAGATGTGGTGGGCCGGCGAGGCGTAGGTCCCGCCGAGGTTGACCAGGGACTGCTGCGTCGGCAGTTCCACGCTCACGCTGCTCATGTTCTGGCCGGCGAGCGGAATGTAGTTCAGCGCGCCGCTGCCCGGGTCGAGGTACCACTCCCCGGGCGAGTCCAGGAACTCGTAGGCGTTGGCCAGGTAGAGCGGCCCGGCGCGGTGCGGGCTGGTGAAGGTGTCGTACCCGAAGTTGTTGTTGCTCCAGCCGGGCTGCTGCATCCGGATCAGGTTGCCGCTGATGCTCTGCACCGACACGTACCGGTCGGTGAACGAGTTGACGCTCTCCATCTGGATGCGGCTCTGGTTGGCCAGGTTGTTGAGGTAGCTCAGGGCGCCGCTGGTGAACCGCATGCCGGTGCTGTCCGCGGTGAAGTCCGCCCGGTTGACCTGGGTACGGGCCCGGGTGGCGAGCGCACCGTTGACGTACAGCTGGCGGGTGTCGGTGCCGGCGCCGACGTTGGCCCGCCAGATGTTGCGGCCGGCGTCCACCTGCGTCCAGCCGGTGACCGCCCGCGCGCCGCTGATCACGGGACGGGCCGACGGTGCCGCCTGCCAGATCACCCGGTAGCCGTTGGCGCCGGAGTCGGCGGCGGTGAACCGCAGCGGTGCGGAGAGCCGATAGACGCCGTCAGCCAGTTGCACGACGATGTCGCCCGACATCGAGCTGTTCATCGAGCGGACGGCGGTCTGCGCACCGGCCAACGAACACGGCTGGGTGGCGGTGCAACTGCTGCCGCCACCGGAGGGGGACGCGTAGAGGGTGGTGGTCGCGGCGAGCGCGGGGGCGGCGAACGTGGTCACTGCGGCCACGGTGGCCGCGGCGGTCAGCGCCACCGTCGCGGCCGCGGCCAGCACCCGTCGGGGTGTGCCGGGGGGTGGAGGTACGGACACGGGGGTCTCCTTACCTGGACGGGCGGTGCGATGTGGTGGGTGGTATGTGGACGGCAGTTCATCATACGAATGATGTCTGCGCAAGGATCGACTGAGATCACGCCGGTGACCGGGCGTAGGGCGGCGCAGCTCAGCCGAGGATGCTCCGGAGATAGGCCAGCCCGTCCCCCGCGAGCCGGTCCGGTGACGGGGCGAGCGGGCGCCAGATCGAGGCGGCGGTCGCGATCGTCGCGTTGTCCGGGGTGAACGACTCGATGCAGATCGCACCCCAGTAGCCGGTGGCGGCCAGGGCGGCGAGGAGCCGGGGCCAGTCCAGGTGATCCGACCCGGGCGCACCCCGGTTGGTGCCGCTGACCTGTACGTGCTTGATGTGCGGACCCGCCGCGGCCAGCGCCGCGTACGGGTTCGCCTCCTCGATGTTCATATGGTAGGTGTCGATCATGAGGCCGACGTTCGTCGGCAGACCGTCGATCATCTCCACGGTCTGTTCGATCGTGTTGACCACACTGGTTTCGTACCGGTTGAGCGCCTCCACCCCGATGGACACCCCCCGATCGGCGGCCCGGTCGGCAACCGGTACCAGCGCCCGACGGAAATCCGAGTAACAGGTCGCGCGTTCCGTCGGCGTCATCGGCCAGGTCCGGCCCACCGACGCGTAGACCGGGCCACCGACGCACGGCGCACCGATGACCGCCGCACTGTCCACGCAGCTGTTCAGGTACGCCACCGTGGCCTCCACCACGGCGGGGGCGGCATTGACGAGTTCCCGCCCGGGCGGGGTGACCGCACAGACGCCGGCCGCGTCCAGTCCGTACCTGGCGAGCAGGTCCCGGACGCGGTACGGATCCCAGTCACCTGGCTGCTCGATCGGCAGTTCGACCGCGTCGAAGCCGAGCGCCGCGATCCGGGGGATCAATGCGGTCAGGGCCTCGTCGTCGACCGGCGAGGTCCACACCCAGGGATTGACACCGACGGCACGCAACGGACGCCTACTTCCAGCGCTGCGGGTAACCCGGCAGGTCGGTGCAGCCGCACATCGCGTAGTGCAGCGGCGGCATGTTCGGGTCGAGATAGCTGTCCAGGTTCTCCTGGGTGATCGTCGGCTGGGGCAGCTTCCACGGGTCGGACACCTGCTGGCCGTCGAGGATTCGCAGCGCCGCGATGATCGGCGTACGCCACTGGTAGGTCGGGTACGTGGGCGCGATCGCGGTGAGCCCCTCGTCCTTCCACATCTTCAGGAAGTCGAGCTGGTCCTCGCCGTTGATCGGCGGCACCGGCTGACCGGCGTCCTGGAACGCCTCCACCGCCGCGACGGCGACCGCGCCCGCGTCCATCCAGACGCCGTCGATGGTGCCGTGCCGCTGGATGTAGTCGTTGACGATCTTCTTGGTCTTGGCCGGGTCGCCATCGGTGAACTCGACCCCGACCACGTCGACCTGCGCCTTGTCGAACGCGACCTTGGCCGCGGACCACCGGGTCTCCAGCACGTCGACGCCGGGCAGGATACGCAGCGCGAGAACCTTGCCGCCGGGCTTCATCCGCTGGCTGACGAACTCGGCTCCGACGTGCCCGAACCCGTACCCGCCGATCGGGTTGATGAACGTCACCGGGCAGTCGGTGTCGACGCCACGGTCGAAGACGATGACCGGCAGGCCGGCGTCGCAGGCCGCCGTCACGGCCGGAGTGAGCGTGGCGGTGGTGTTCGGCGAGACGATGAGCGCGTCACAGCCCTTGCCGAGCAGGTCGTTGATGTCGGCGATCTGCTTCTGGTCCTTGCCTTCGGCGTCGACGTGGACGAACTCCTTGATCCGGTCGCCCTGCGCCTCGACCTCGGCCTGCATGGTCTTGAAGCCGACCTGACGCCACGGGTTGTTCAACGCCGCGTTCGAGAAGCAGATCTTGTAGGGGCCGTCCTTCTTGAACTTGGCGGTGTCCACCATCTTCGGGTTGAGCACCTGCTCCCACGGCTTGTCGGCCGGACCGGTCGGTGCGGCGTCGAGCAGCGCGAGTTCGTTGTCGTAGTCGGCCTGCACGAAGAACTTCGACTGCTCGCCGGTGCCGGCCCCGGCCGGTGGCGCGGACGAGCCGTCCGAAGGGGTCGCAGCGGGCTCGTCGGTGGCACAGCCGGCGAGGGACACCAGGAGAAGCGCGGCCGTGGCCGCCATGCGTCGTTTCATTGAGAAATCCCCTTATCTCGACGTGGAACGTCGGCTCGAGACCGCCACGGCGAACAGGATGATGGCGCCCTGAACGGTCGGTCTGAGGGCGCCGGAGACGCCGTAGAAATTCATGAGCGTGAAGAGCAGTTCGAGGGTCAGCGCGCCGAGCATCGCGCCGATGACCGCGCCACGTCCGCCACCCAGGGCGACCCCGCCCAGGACGACCGCGGTGATGGCGCCGAACTCCAGACCGGCACCGGCCTGGAAGGACACGCCGCTGTAGCCGCCGATCAGGATGGCCGCGATGGCGGCGGCGAGGCCGCTCAGCATGAAGGCGATGGTCCGGGTACGGCGTACCCGGGCGCCGCTCAGCTCCGCCGTACGCGGATTGTCCCCGACCGCCACCAGGATCCGGCCGAAGTCGGAACGCATCAGCAGCACCGCGAGCGTCGCGAGGACCAGCAGGACCACCAGGGCGTACGGGATGCGGCCGAACACCGGCACGTCCTCGAACGCCCGCCGGCCGAAGCGACGGAACTCCTCGGAGAGCCCGCCCTTGGGCGCACCGTTGGACCAGAGATAGACCGCTCCCACCAGGATCAGGAACATGCCGAGGGTGGTGATGAACGAGGGCACCCGCAGTCGCGTCGTGATCAGGCCGTTGACCAGCCCGACGAGCACCCCGCCAGCGAGCAGCACCAGCACCACCGGCCAGGTCCGCGACGGATCGCTGTCGATCAGCCGGGCGGCGACCACGACCTGTGCGGTGACCAGCGAGCCGACGGACAGGTCGAACTCGCCGGAGACGATCACGAAGTACTGACCCGCGGCGAGCAGGATGAGCGGCGCCGAGCGGCCGAGGAACGACATCAGGGAGGCCGGCGCCAGAAAGTCGGGCTGGCGCACGGCGACCAGAACCAGCAGCACCGCGAGTATCGCGAGCAGGGGCAGGAGGCCGCCGGTGCGTACCCGGGTCAGCTGGGGCGGCAGCGGGCGACGCTGGACGAGCTGCATGTCAGACGGCCGCCTTTCGCATGGCCCGACGGGCGTAGACGGCCACGGCGGCGATGATGATGGCCCCCCGGATCACCTGCTTGAAGAAGGCGTCCACTTCGAGCTGGTTGAAGATGGCGTCGATGCTGGCGAGCAACAGCACACCGCCGAGCGTGCCGAGGACGCCACCACGGCCGCCGGCGAGAGCGGTGCCGCCGATGACCACGGCGGCGATCGACTCCAGGTCGTAGAGACCTTCGGTGCCCACCCGGGGGGCACCCGAGCCGAGCCGACTGGCCAGGTAGATCCCGGCGAGTCCGGCGCAGAGCGAGCAGAGCACGTGCGCGATGACCAGAACCCGGTCGTTGCGGACGCCGGAGAGTCGGGCGACCTCCGGGTCACCGCCGACGGCGACCAGATGGTGACCGAACCGGGTCCGCGTCAGCGCGAACCAGCATGCCCCGGTCACGGCGAGCAGGAGCAGAAAAGACAGTGGTACGGGGCCGATGCGTTGGTAGCCGAGGCTCTGCACGAGCCCGGGCGAGGTGCTGCCGGCCGGACCGTCGTAGCCGTTGTCGAGGTACCCCTTGAGCAGCAGCCCGACGCCGAGGGTGGCAATGAAGGCATTGATCCGCAGCCTGGTGACGAGCAGCCCGTTGAGCAGCCCGACAGCGGCACTGACCGTGAGCGCCAGACCGACCGCGGGCAGCAGCGCGCCGTCGCTGCCGTTCATCGTCTCGGCCGCGACGAGGGTGCTCAGGCTGATCACATAGGCCACCGAGAGGTCGAGCGACCCACCGAGGATGACCAGGGTCTGACCGACCGCGACGAGGCCCAGCCCGGCGGCGACGTGCAGCAGGCTCACCGTCGTCGACTGATTGAACAGCTGACCGCCGTCGATCATGACGATCAGCCAACCGAGCGCCAGCGTGATGGTCAGCGCCACGAACACGCCAGGTACCGGCCGTCGCGCCGGCCGCAGCGACAGTAGACTCACGCCGCCGCCTCGCTTCGCTCACCGGCGGCGCGAGGCGCCAGACTGCTGAGCCCAATGGTTCGCTCGCTCCGCTCACTCACGCCGCCGCCTCGCTTCGCTCACCGGCGGCGCGAGGCGCCAGACTGCTGAGCCCAATGGTTCGCTCGCTCCGCTCACTCACGCCGCCGCCTCCCGTGCCGTTCCGACCGCCAGGGCGACGACGTCCTCCTCGGTGGCGCCGGCGGGCAGCTCACCGGCGACGCGGCCGTCGCGCATGACGAGCATCCGGTCACTCATGCCGAGCAGCTCCGGCAGCTCGGACGAGATCATCAGCACCGCCGCACCCGCCCGGGCGAGCCGACGGACAAGATCGTGGATAGCCGACTTGGCACCCACGTCGATGCCCCGGGTCGGTTCGTCGAAGAGCAGGATCAGCGGGTCGAGCGCGAGCCACCTGGCCAGCACCACCTTCTGCTGGTTGCCGCCGGACAGAAATCGGATCTCCTGGTCGTCACCGGCGGCCCGGACCTCCACTGCGGCAAGCAGCTCGCGGACGCGCAGGGTGCGCGCGGCGCGACCCGAGCGGGCCGGGAAGACCGCCCGGCTCGCGAGCAGCGCGTTGTCGAGCACCGATTGCCGGGCGACGATGCCCTCGCCCTTGCGGTCCTCGGTGACGTACGCGAGGCCGGCCCGCGTCGCCGCGCGCGGGGAGCGCAGCCGGGTCGGCCTGCCGTCGATCGTGACCACGCCGGTGGTGAACGGCTCCACCCCGAACAGCGCACGGGCCAGCGCCGAGCGTCCGGAGCCCTGAAGGCCACCGATCCCCAGCACCTCACCGGCGCGCAGCTCCAGGTCGACGTCGCGTAGTTTGCGGTTCCCGCCAGCCCGCACGGCCAGCCGTACCGCGCCGATGTCTCCCGGAGCGGCCCGATCCGGGTAGTAGCTGGACAGCTCCCGGCCGACCATCTGGCGTACCAGGTCCTCCGGTGTGGCGTCGGCGGTGCGCATCGTCCGCACCAGGCGGCCGTCCTTGAGGACCGTGATCCGGTCGGACAGGTCGAAGACCTCGGTCAACCGGTGCGAGACGTACAGCAGGCCGATGCCCTGCTGTTGCAGCCGTCGTACCAGGCCGTAGAGCAGTTCGACCTCGTGGTCGGCCAGTGCGGCGGTGGGCTCGTCCATGATGAGCAGGCGCGCGTCGAGCGCGAGCGCCTTGGCGATCTCGACCACCTGCTGCTGAGCGACCCCGAGGCGGCCCACCACGGCATCGGCGGGCAGTTCCGTCTCCCCGATGGTGGCCAGCAGCTCCGCGGTGCGGCTGAGCATCTGTCGCCGGTCGACCAGGCCGCGCCGCTTCGGCTCATGGCCCAGGTACACGTTCTCGGCGACGGTGCGCTCCGGCAGGAGGTTGAACTCCTGGTGGATGATGCCGATGCCGGCCCGCTGGGCGTCACGCGGGCCACCGAACACGCGTGGCCGCCCGGCGAACTCGACGGTGCCGCCGTCCGGCGCGTACCCACCCGAGACGATCTTCATCAGGGTGGACTTGCCGGCGCCGTTCTCACCCACCACGGCGTGCACCTCGCCCGGGGCGACGTCGAGATCGACACCGTCGAGGACGGGTACCCCGAAGAAGGACTTGCTTATGCCCCGCAGGGTCAGCAGCGCCGGGGGTCGAGCTGACATCAAGAATCCTCACGGATAGTAATCGCCAAGGGCATCGGTGCGCCACCTCAAAGTTCACTTAGGACCGGCCGGTCACCTGGCTTTAGTTATCGAAAGCGAAGCTTCCTGTTGTCGTGCTCAAACTTTCGCTTGACATGACCGAAACATCACACGTATGAAGATAGATGCTCGGGGATGGGTACGCAATCCCCGATCTTCCCGGACTACCGACTGGGCCAATGACAGGCAAAGACGCCGGGTCAGGTCCACTGGGGAACGCGGGCGCCGATGATCAGTCCCATCCATGTTGTCGCTAACATCAATTTATGTCCATATCCATACTATTTAGGCTCCTTGCCACCACGGGGCCCGGAACCCACCCGGGCGTGACTCTGCGTCACATCCAGCAGCGTCACGTCGGTACGACGATCCGTGCGACGACGACCGCGCGCGCATCCCGTCGTGCCACACCAGGCACCACCCGACGTGCCGTGGGAGGTGACCGGACTCGTGGTCGCGCCCCCTGTTGCTCCACCCCGACGAGGAGACGGCATGCGTCGTAAGACAGCCATCATCGGACTGATCACCGGTCTGTTACTGGCGCTCGCGCTGGTCCAGCCGGCATCAGCGGCTCCGGAGTTCCGCGCCCTGTTGTTCACCAAGACCACCGGTTACCGGCACGACTCGATCCCGGCCGGGGTCTCGATGTTCCAGCAGCAGGCCGCGTCCGACAATTTCGAGCTGGTACACAGTGAGGACTCCAGCGTCTTCACCGCAGCGAACCTGGCCACCTTCGATGTCCTGATCATGTTCCAGACGTCCGGCATGGTGTGGACCTCGGCCAGCCAGCGCCAGGCGGTGGAGGGCTACCTCGCCAGCGGCAAGGGCATCGTGGCCATCCACAACGCCACCGACATGGGCATCGAGGGCGAGTACCCCTGGTGGGACCAGACCATCAACGCGGGTGCGCACATGCCGGAGCACTCTCCCGGCGTCCTGCCCGGCACCGCCATCGTGGCCGACAAGAAGCACCCGTCGACGGCCAGCCTGCCGGATCGCTGGAACCGCAGCGAGGAGTGGTACAACTTCGACAAGAACCCGCGCGGTGAGGTGCACGTCCTGGTCACCGCCGACGAACGCACGTACAACCCGGGCCCCCGGGCGATGGGCTCCGACCACCCGATCTCCTGGTGTCGTAACACCGGCGGTGGCCGGGTCTGGGCCACCGCGATGGGCCACGCCGCGGCGTCCTACAGCGAGACCCACTTCCGCAATCACGTCCTCGGCGGGGTGAAGTGGGCCGCCGGCAACGAGCCGGGCGACTGCGGTGGCACCGTCTGGGGCAACTTCGAGAAGCGGACCCTCGACAGCAACACCGTCGACCCGATGGCGCTGGCCGTGGCACCCGACGGGCGGGTGCTGTACGTCCAGCGTGGCGGCCAGGTCAAGATCTTCAAGCCGAGCACCAACAGCACGGTGACCGCCGGCACGCTCAGTGTCTACACCGGAGGTGAGGACGGGCTGACCGGGCTGGCCCTCGACCCGAACTTCGCCAGCAACGGGTACGTCTACCTGTACCACGCGCCGGCCAGCAGCTCGACCGACGTCAACCGGGTCTCCCGCTACACGCTCAACGGCGACACGTTGAACATGTCCAGCGGCGTGACCATCATCGACGTACCGGCCTACCGGGACCGGACCTATCCCGAGCCCGGTCACACCGGTGGGTACATCGCGTTCGGGCCGGACGGCAACCTGTACATCGGCACCGGCGACGACGTCGCGCCGAACCTCGACCCCAACTGGCAGGGCTACGCCCCGCTGGACTGGCGCCCGGGCAAGCACATGCTCGACTCGGCTCGTACCGCCGGCAACACCAACGACCTGCGCGGCAAGCTGCTGCGCATCCGGCCCTCCGCCGGTGGCGGCTACACCATCCCGTCGGGCAACCTCTACCCCCAGGGGACGGCGCAGACCCGGCCCGAGATCTACGCGATGGGCTTCCGCAACCCGTTCCGCTTCTCGATCGACCCGGCCAACGGCTGGGTCTACCTGGCCGACTACGGACCGGACCGGAACCCACCGACCACCAACCGGGGCCCCGAGGGCCTCGTCGAACTCAACGTGATCAAGACGCCGGGCAACTACGGCTGGCCGTTCTGTCACGGCGACAACCAGCCGTACGCGCCGTACAACCCGGACACCGGCGTGGTGGGTGCCAAGTTCAACTGCGCCGCACCGGTCAACAACTCGCCAAACAACACCGGCCTGACCAACCTCCGGCCGGTCGTCGCGCCCAACATGTGGTACGGCTACGGCGCCTCGCAGAACTTCCCCGAGGTGGGCTCGGGTGGCTCGGCGCCGATGGGCGGGCCGGTCTACCGCTACGACCCGGAGAACCCTTCGGCGACGAAGTTCCCGCCGTACTACGACGGCGTGCACTTCTTCTACGAGTGGTCGCGTGACTACATCAAGGAGATGCACTTCGACTCGGCGTCGGCGGTCACCCGGACCAACCCGTTCCTGCCCAACACCCGGTTCAACAGCCCGATGGACCTCGAGTTCGGCCCGGACGGCTCGCTCTACCTGCTGGAGTGGGGCACCAACTTCGGTGGTGGCAACAGCGACTCCGGCCTCTACCGGATCGACTACGTCCAGGGCGGCCGATCACCGATCGCCAAGGCCACCGGCACGCCCACCAGCGGCAACGCCCCGTTGACCGTGCAGTTCTCCAGCGCCGGGTCGGCGGATCCCGACCCCGGTGACACGATCAGCTACCAGTGGACGTTCGGCGACGGCACCACCTCGACGGCGGCCAACCCGTCGAAGGTCTACACCAGCAACGGCAACTACACGGCTCAGTTGAAGGTCACCGACAGCTCGGGCAAGACCGCCTTCGCCAACGTGCCTATCACCGTCGGCAACACCGCTCCGGTGGTCACCATCACCACGCCGGCCAACGGTGGCATGCTCACCTTCGGCGACCGGGTGTCGTACCAGATCACCGTCACCGACCCGGGCGGCGCGGCGATCGACTGCAGCAAGGTCTTCCTCAACCCGGCGCTCGGGCACGACGACCACGCGCACGAGACCACCGACTACGCCGGCTGTTCCGGGACCATCCCCACCGACCTGCTCGGCGGGCACCCCGACGGCGCCAACCTGTTCTACGTGCTCAACGCGCGGTACACCGACAACGGTGGCGCGGGCGGCGCGGCCCCACTCACCGGCCGTGCCCAGGTGATCCTCCAACCCAAGCACAAGCAGGCCGAGTACTACAGCAGTCAGTCCGGCACCCGGGTCATCGACCAGGCCGGCGCGGAGAGCGGCAAGCGCATCGGGGACATCTCCAACAACGACTGGGTGGCTTTCACCCCGATGAGCCTGTCCGGCATCAACACCGTGAGCTACCGGCTGTCGTCGCCCTCCGGCGGCGGATCGATCGAGTTGCGGGCCGGATCGCCGACCGGCACGCTGCTGGCCACCACTCCGGTGCCGAGCACCGGCGGCTGGGACAACTACCAGTCCACGCCGCCGGTGAACGTCACCCCGCTCGCCGGTACCCACACCCTGTACCTGGTGTTCAAGCACAGCGCCAACAACTGGTTCGACCTCGACTCGCACACCTTCGGCGGTCCGGGAGTGGGCGTCGGTGACACCGGTGGTGGGATAGCCGGCCGCACGTGGACGCTCACCGCCCAACACAGCAACAAGCTGATGGACGTCAGCGGCGTCTCCACCGCCGACGGCGCGCAGATCCACCAGTGGGCGTCGACCGGTGGCAACAACCAGAAGTGGCAGGCGGTCGACGCCGGCGGCGGCGCCGTCTACCTCCGGGCCGTGCACAGCAACAAGTGCGCGGAGATCGTCGGTGGCTCCACCACCCCCGGCGCCTTCCTCCAGCAGGCCACCTGCAACAACGGCAACCAGCAGAAGTTCACCGTCGCGTCCACCGGCACCACCGGGGTCTACACGGTGAAGAGCGTGCTGAGCGGGCTCTGCATCGATGTCAACGGCGGTGCCACCACCGACGGCGCCCGCCTGTTGCAGTGGACCTGCCACAGCGGCACCAACCAGCAGTGGCGGTTCAGCCTGGCCTGATCGTCGCGACCATCGCGACCGTCAAGGACGCCCCGGTCGGGACCGGTTTCCGGAAAGCGGAGCCGGTCCCGCGCCGGTGCGGTCACGCCCGCCAACGCGATGTGTGCTCGACGTCGTCATATCCGATCTTCGAGCGTCATCCTGCCGAGGCGAGCAGCCCGGCGGTGGCCAGTGACCGCCACAACTCGTCGGGCACGACCGCGGCCGAGCGCCGTACGGTCTCCGTCATCTGCGTCCCGTTACGCACACCTACCACCGTCGAGACCACGGCCGGGTGCCGACGCACGAAGGCCAGCGCCGCCTGCGGCAGGGTGACACCATGGTGGTCACAGACCTCGGCGATCCGCCGGGCCCGCTCGATCAGCTCCGGTGGCGCCTGCTGGTAGTTGTAGAGCGCGTCGGCGGGTGGGTGGTCCCGGGACAGCAGTCCCGAGTTGTAGACACCCGCGATCACCACACCCACTCCCCGGCTCTGCGCGAGCGGCAACAGGTCACCGGCCGCGCCCTGTTCGAGCAGGGTGTACCGACCGGCACACATCATCACGTCCACGTCGGTCTCCCGGACGAACCGCGCGAGCATCGCCGACTGGTTCATGCCGGCCCCGATCGCACCGACCACGCCCTGGTCACGCAACTCGACCAGGGCGGGCACGGCCTCGGTGGCGGCCTGCTCCCAGTGATCGTCGGGGTCATGCAGGTAGGCGATGTCGATCCGGTCCAGGCCGGTGCGCTCCAGGCTGGCCTCGATGCTGCGGCGTACCCCGTCGCGGCTGAAGTCCCAGACCCGACCATGGCTCGCGGGAACGTCGAACCCCTCGGGGTCGCGCAGGTGCTCGTTCTGCGGCGACGGCACCAGGAGTCGCCCCACCTTCGTCGACACCACGTACTCGTCGCGCGGCCGGTGCCGCAGGGCGCTGCCCAGGCGACGTTCGGACAGCCCGAGGCCGTAGTGCGGCGCGGTGTCGTAGTACCGCACGCCCGCATCCCAGGCGGTGTCGACGGCGGCGACGAACTCCTCGTCCGTGGTCGCCCGGTAAAGGTTGCCGCCCTGGGCAGCGCCGAAGCCCAACTCGGTGAGGCCGATCGCCGGACGACGCGGCAGTACGTGCTTCCTCATTACGCCCCCAGTCGGTAAGAACGACGGGCGGTACCCTCCCAGAACGCTGCGCGGTCGGTCGGGTCGAGGTCGCCCAGCAGTTCCGTGACCGCCTCGATCCAGCGAGGGTACGAGCTGGCGAGCAGGCACACCGGCCAGTCCGAGCCGAACATCAGCCGCTGCGGCCCGAACACGTCGAGTGCGTGGTCGACGGCAGGTCGGAGATCAGCCGTCGACCAGGGGGACCGGGGCACCTCGGTCGTCAGGCCGGACACCTTCGCCGTCGTGTTGGCTGCTTCGGCGAGCGCCCGCAGGTCGCGCTTCCAGTCGTCGAACTCTGGGGTGCCCAGTGCGGGCTTGCCGAGGTGGTCGAGGACGAAGCTCACCTCGGGCAGGTCCTGGGCCAACCGGGCGGCCATGGGCAGCTGGTGTTGCCGCACCAGCAGGTCGAAGACCAGGCCGGCGGCACCCACCGCGGCGATGCCCCGGCGGACGTCCGGGCGATCGAGGTAGGCCGGGTCGGTCTCGCTCTGCACGAGATGACGGATGCCGACCAGGCGCTGCCCGCCGGGCGCGGCGCGCAGCCGGTCGAGACGGTCGGCGACGTCGTCGGCCGTCAGGTCGACCCAACCGACGACACCGCCGACCAGCACGTCGTCGGCCGCGACCCGGAGCAGGTCCACGGTCTCCCTCGCCGAGGCGATGGACTGTACGACGACGGTGCTGGTGACACCCGCCGCCCGGGCCAGCGGGGCCAGGTCGGCCAGCTCGAAGTCGGCGTCGATGGCCGCCATGGTCACCGGGTCGATCCACGGCTGCGGATGCCGTGCCCGGACCCACAGGTGGTGGTGGGCGTCGACGATGCCGGCCGCCCCCGGAGCTGCGTCGGTCATCGGCCCAACCACCCTCCGTCGACCGGCAGCACGATCCCGTTGACGTAGTCGGAGGCCGCCGAGGCCAGAAACACCGTGGCACCACCGAGGTCATCGGCGGCACCCCACCGACCGGCCGGTATCCGGGCGAGAATCGCCTGGTCGCGCTCGGGGTCCTCGCGCAGAGCCCGGGTATTGTCGGTGGCGATGTAGCCAGGGGCGATGGCGTTCACGTTCACCCCGTGCGCCGCCCACTCGTTCGCCAGGGCCTTGGTGAGACCGGCCACGCCCGACTTCGAGGCGGCGTACCCGGGCACCGTGATGCCGCCTTGGAAGCTGAGCAGGGACGCGGTAAAAATGATCTTCCCGTGGCCGCGTTCGACCATTGTCCGACCGATCTCCCGACTCAGCACGAACTGGCTGTTCAGGTTCACCTCGATCACATGGTCCCAGAGTTCGTCGGGGTGATCGACGGCCGGGGCGCGGGCGATCGTACCGCCGTTGTTGACCAGGATGTCGATCGGTCCGAGCGCGACAAGCTCGCCGGCCAGCCGGCGCACGGCCGTACGATCGGCCAGATCGGCGCGCAGCCCGGTGAACCGTCGACCGGTGGCGCGCACCCGGCGCTCCACCTCGCTCCCCTCCGGCTCCAGGTGCGCGGAGACACCCACGACGTCGGCACCGGCCCGGGCCAGCGCCTCGGCCATGGCCAGGCCGATACCCCGCCGGGCGCCGGTCACCACGGCGGTCCGCCCGGACAGGTCGAACGGATTCGTCACCGGTTGCCCTCCCGCCAGTCCAGTAGCACCTTCATCACACCGCCACCCTCCAGCGCGGTGAACGCCGCAGTCGCCGCCTCAGGCGGGTCGACCCGGGAGATCAGCTGCCGTGCCGGGATCGCGCCGGAGGCGACCAACCTGATCGCCTCCGCCATGTCGTCGCGCTGGTAGAGGCGGGCACCCAGCAGCTCCAGCTCGCGCCAGAAGAACCGGTGCAGGTTCACCTCCCGGGGTCGGGGATGGATCGCCACCATCACCAGCCGCCCCCGGACAGCCAGCACCTCGACCGCGGTGGCGACACCCGCCGCGGCACCGGAGACCTCGAAGGCGACGTCGGCACCCGCGCCGTCGGTCCGGTCGGCGACAAACGCCGCCACGTCGATCGCGGCCGGATCGACCGCCTCGATGCCGATGTCGCCCGCCACGGCGCGTCGAGTCGGGTCCGGCTCGACGAGCAGTACCCGCGCACCGCGACCCTGGGCGACGGTGCCGATGAGCACCCCGATCGGCCCCCCGCCCACGACGACCACGTGATCGCCCGAGGCCACCTCGCCACGCCGTACGTCGTGCACGGCGACGGCGACCGGTTCGACGAGTGCTCCCTGGTCGAGCGGCAGCTCCTCCGGCAGCGGCAGGACCAGTTCCGCCGGCACGTTCCAGACTGACTGCATGGCGCCGGGCGAGTCGATGCCGAGGAAGTTCATGGCGTGGCAGATGTGCGAGTTACCGCGCCGACAGGCGGCACACTGTCCGCACCATCTGGTCGGCAGCACCGTCACCGGCTGGCCGACGGACCAGCCGGTGACGCCCTCGCCCAGCGCCGCGATCCGCCCGGACATCTCGTGCCCGATGATCGCGGCGGCACCGACCCGGGAGTCCATGTCTCCGTGGTAGATATGCAGGTCGGTGCCGCAGATCCCGGTGTAGGCCACCGATATCCCCAACTCACCGCGCCCGGGTGCCGCCGGCTCACGTTCCTCGATCCCGAGATGCCGTGCTCCCCGGTAGACCACTGCCTTCATCGATCCTCCGTATCAATGCCGCACGCCGCTCGCGTCACCGGCCACCACCGTCGGTCCCGTTCAGTGACTTCCGGTCGGCGACACCTGGTTGCTGTTGTGTGCCGGGGTGACAGCCCGGGTCAGCGGGAAACCAGCGGTGGCGGGCAGGACGCCGTCCGTCGCCGCCAGCAGCCGTCGCCCGGCCTGCTCCGGCCGGACGTTCGGGCCGTCGTCGGCCGGCGCCTGGGGGTGCCGGTCCACGGCCTGAATCCGCTGTTCGTCCACGCGAAGGCCGAGTCCGGGTGAGTCACCAAGGACGAAGCACCCGTCTTCGACGTGCGCGTCGACGGAGACACCGACCGGCGGCCAGAGATCCTGCAACTCGCTGGTCAGGTGGTTCGGCACCGAGGTGGCGGCGTGCAGCAGCCCGAGCGGGCTGTTGCCGATCGGGCTGACCGGCAGGTCGTAGGCGTGTGCCAGGGCGGACACCCGTAGGAAGTGGGTGACTCCCCCGACCGCGGACGTCTGGACGACGTCGACCGCGCCGGCGGCGATCAGCGGGCGGTACTGCTCCAGCCCGGTGAGGTTCTCCCCCGTGGCGACGGAGGCGCGCACCCCCCGGCCGACGGCGGCGAGCCCTTCGGCGTCCCAGCGCCGGACCGGCTCCTCGATCCAGATGAGGTCGAGGGTGCGTTCGAGTTCGCAGACGTGCCGGACGGCCTGCTTGCGGGTCCACGCCTCGTTGACGTCGAGCATCAGACCCGGCCGCAGTCCGTGGCCGGCCTCGGCCAGGACCTCCTTGACCAGGTGGAGCCGGTGTCGGTCATGCTCGATGTCGAGACCGCCCTTGAGCTTGGCGGCCCGCAGCCCGTGCTCGGCGTAACGGATGTAGGCCGAGACGAGTTCCTCGTCGCTCAGGGCGATGTCGAGCCCGGACGCGTACGCCGGAACCCGGCGGTCGCGGCCGCCCAGCAAGCGCCACAGCGGCTGGCCGGCCGCCTGCGCCTTGATGTCCCACAGTGCCGTGTCGAGTGCGCCGATGGTGCCGAACACCGGGCCGGCGTGACCGGCCTTGAAGGTGTGGCGCAGCATGCGGTCGTAGAGCGTCGTCACCGCACGGGGATCTTCACCGTCGATGGCCGCGAAGATCCGCTCGATCTCGACGTGCGGGCCGATGCCGACACCCGACAGCCCTTCGTCGGTCTCCACTACGACGATCGGCACCGGGACCCTCCCGTCGGCGAAGACGCCGTTGGCGTCGCCGACCGGGCGCCCCCATTCCTGGACCGTGGTGAGCGTCCGATAACCGGTGATGCGCATTTCAGCCCTTCGTGGAGCCGGCGGCGACGCCGTCGGCGATCTGGCGCTGGAGAAAGAGGTAGACCACGAGGACCGGTATCGCGGCGATCAGCACCCCGGAGGCGAAGGTGGGGATGTCGTCGGAGTACTGGCCACGCAGCGAGGTCACGCCGACCATGAGCGTGCGGTGATCCGCCGACGGCATCATCACCAGCGACATCAGGACGTCGTTCCAGCAGAACAACGCGTTGAGGATGCCGACCGACAGCAGGGCCGGGGTGCCCAACGGCAGCATGATCCGGCGATACACGCCGTACACACTGTTGCCGTCGATCCTGGCCGCGTCGATGATCTCCCGCGGAATGGTCTTGTAGTAACTCGTCATCAGAAAGACGGTGAAGGGCAGGAACTGGGCCACGAAGACCAGGACCAGTCCGGGGTACGTGTCGATGAGGGCGGTGTCGGCCATGATCCGGGCGAGCGGCACCATGATCACCTGGAACGGCACGAAGAGGCCCGCGAGGCAGCCCAGGAACAGCGCCGAGGAGCCACGGAACCGAAGCTGGCTCAGGGCGAAGCCGGCCATCGACCCGAGCAACAGCAGCAGGACGACTGACGACGTCACCACGATCAGGGAGTTGACGAAGTACCGGTCCATGCCGACGCTGTTCCACGCCGCGCTGATGTTGTCCCAGCGCAGGGTGTCGGTCAGGGAGAACCGGTCGAGGATGTAGTCGCGCCGGGTCTTCATCGCCACGTTGACGGTGAACAGCAGTGGGTAGATCGTCGCCAGCGCGAGCAGCGACATCGGGATGGCCAGCAGCCACCGACTCAGTCGTACCCGGGACATCAGTCCTCACCTCCCGCCCGCCTGAGCAGCTTCACCTGGAGCAGCCCCACGACGAGCATGATCACGAAGAGCACCGTCGACGCGGCCGAGGCGAGGGCGGGCCGATTCATCTGGCCCTGCTGGATCCAGATGTAGTACTCCGGGAGATAGGTGGACCCTTCCGGCCCGCCGCTGGTCATCACGTAGAGCAGGCCGAACATCGAGGTCAGCATCCCGACCATGGTGGTCACGGCGACGAACGCGATGGTGCGGGACAGACCTGGGATGATCACGTGCCGGATGACCTGGGGCAGTGCGGCACCGTCCACCCGGGCCGCGTCCAACAGCGCGGCGTCCAGGGTCGCGAAGCCGGCCAGGAACACCACAAGTGCCATTCCGAAGGTGGCCCAGATGTGTACGCCGACCACCACGAACATCGCGACGTCGGGATCCCCGAGCCAGTCCACCGGGCTGATGCCGACCGCCTCGAACACGGCGTTGACCGGGCCGTCGAAGGCGAGCAGCAGATTGAAGATCGCGCCGACAATGACCGGTGAGAGCACCGCCGGGAAGAAGTAGACGCTGCGGTAGAAGCGGTGCCCGGGCACCCGGAGGTAGATGAACGTCGCGAGCAGCCCGGGGATCGCCACCGCCACCGGAAGCAGCAGCACCAGCAGGCCGACGTTGCCCAGCGCGGTGCGGAACAACGGGTCATCGATCAACTCAAGGTAGTTGTCGAGGCCCACCGTCTGACCGTTGCGCTCGCCGTCTCCGGTGAAGGAGAAGTTGACGCCGAGCAGCAACGGATACAGCCGCAGCACCACGATGATCAGAATGGCGGGTGCGACCAGGACGTAAGGGGCGAAGCGCTCGGCCCGCGAGCCGCCGCGGACGGACCGTGAGCCGGCACCACGACGGGGGCCGGCGGACCCGGCCGCCGCCCCGTCGGTCCGTCCGGGAGGAACCGGACGGACCGACGGCTCTGCGTTTCCGATCGGCACGAAATCAGCCCGCCTGGTCGGAAGCTGCCAGCTGCTTCACCGCCTCGTCGACGCTGATCGAGCCGCTGAGCAGTTGCTGGGAGACCCGTCCCATCAGGTCCAGGGTCTTCGAGGAGAGCGCCACGTGCAGGGCGGGCTTACCGCTTTGCAGCGCGGCGACGATCGTGGCGGCGGCCGGACCGGCCTGCGACACGTCGATGGTGGTGTCGGCGGCGATCGCACCGGCGTCGGCGTAGAACGCCTGGAGCGCCTCGGTCGACGTCAGCGATCGCACCAGGTCGGCGGCGACCTTGGGATCCTTGGTCCACTTCGCCACCGCGTACCCGATACCACCGTCATAGGCCAGGCTCGGCGTGGTGCCGGCGGTGACCACCGGAGCGCTCATCACGCCGAGCTTTTCGGGCGTCAGGAACTCGTTGAAGTCCTTCCAGTGGCCCACGTCCGACATCAGCCCGATGACGTGCGCGGCCTTGGCGGACTGGAAGAGCGCGAACGAGTCGTTGAACATCGCGGTCGAGTTGGCCCCGTCGTTGTTCAGGCCGGCGTCGCCGGCTTCCTTCCAGAGCTCGAAGATCCGCTTCACGTTGGGCGAGTTCCAGTCGCGCTTGCCCGCGATCCAGTCGTCGTACTCCTGAGCGGTGAGAATGCCGGAGCCCAGCGCCGACATCCAGAACTGGATTCCGGCGCCTTCCTTGTTGCCCAGGGCGAAGCACTTGGCGCCGGCCTTGCCGATGGCGGCACAGTCAGCGAGGAACTTGTCCCAGGTGGTGGCGGGACTCGCCGGATCGAGCCCGGCCTTCTCGTAGAGCGCCTTGTTGTAGTAGATGGGGTGCCCCTGCAGCGTCACCGGACCGGCGTACACCTTGCCGTCCTTGCTGAAGGCGTCCCAACCGGCGAGCCGCTGCTTGTCCTCGGCCACGTACTCGTCGAGGGGCACCAGCGCATCGACCCGGTCGCGGATCTGACCGCCGCCGTTGAACAGCATCACGTCCGGGCCCTTGCCGGACTGAATGGCCGCGCCGAGAAGCGTGTAGTACTGGTCGAACGGCTGCGCGACGAACTCGACCGTCACGTCGGGGTGCTTGGCGGCGAAGTCGGCCTTCGCCTTCTCGATGTAAGGTCCGGCGGAAGGCTCGCCGGACTTCCAGTCCCACACCACCAGTTTGTCGTTTCCGCCACCGGACGAGGGACCCGTATCGGTGGCACTTCCACAACCTGCCGTCGCCAGTCCCACAACGAGGACGGCTGACCACAATGCTCGTTGTTTCATCGTTGTTCACCTCTGAGGGGAATGGCTGACGGCCTGCCGCAGCCAACGTGATCAAGAACGTAACTCGTATGACGTCTGACGTCAACAGTCCGCCGTACACTGGCCCTGGACGTCGTG
This sequence comes from Micromonospora sp. C51, assembly GCF_018070435.1. Taxonomy (NCBI): domain Bacteria; kingdom Bacillati; phylum Actinomycetota; class Actinomycetes; order Micromonosporales; family Micromonosporaceae; genus Micromonospora; species Micromonospora sp. C51. The sequence goes on from NZ_JAGPXQ010000003.1 coordinate 283,119, forward strand.
GCACGACGAGCCAATCGGAGGGGGACATGACGCCATCGCAGGAGACGGCCCTGGAAAATCTGGCCGCCCCGGCCTGGGCGCGCCGCCCCACCAATCTCGCCACGGCGGTCACCGCCGAGCTGGTGGAACGCATCGTTCGCGGGGTGCATCCGTCCGGCACGGCGTTACCCCCCGAGCCCGTGCTCTGCGAGACCTTCTCCGTCAGCCGGACCGTCGTCCGCGAGGCGGTGAAGATTCTCCAGGAGAAGGGTCTGGTGCAGGTCCGTCAGGGTGCCGGCACCATGGTCACCCCGCCCTCGATGTGGGACATGCTCGACGAACTCGTCCTCGCGGCCACCATCGCCGAGGACGACAGCCTCGCCATCCTCGACGACCTCGTGGTCACCCGACGCCTGCTGGAATCCGACATGGCGAACGTCGCCGCCCGGGTAGCCGGCCAGGAGACTCTCGACCGGCTGCGCGCCCTGGTGGACCGGATGGACGAGCTGGTCGGCGATCACGTCACCTACCACGAGCACGACCGGGCCTTCCACGACACGATCATGCAGGCGTCCGGGAACCGCATCGCCCGTGGCGTCGTACGAGCGCTGGAGAGCCAGGTGGTGAACACCGCCCGGTACATGGGTCGCACCGAGCGTTCCCTGTGCGTGGCGTCGAACCGCGGGCACCGCCGCATCTACGAGCGGATCGCCGCCCACGACCCGGAAGGGGCGGCGGCGGCGATGTTCACCCACATCACCGAGGCCTGGGTGGTCCGCCGCAGCGGCTCGGGCAAGCCGGCCCGCCTGCAACGCTGACCTGGGACACGACGGGTCGGCGGGCCCGGCCCCCTGGCTCCCACTGCCGCCAGGAGACCGCGACCCGCCGTCGCGCTCGGCCCAATCAGGAGAACTGGGCGAAGAAACGCCAGATCTCACCCTTGGTCCAGGTGGTGATGCCGCTCTCGGCGTAGGTCCCGTCCACCGGGCCCGGCATGTGCCCGTTGTCGAAGGCCGCCCACTGCACCGGGTACCCGGCTCGGCAACCGGAGTAGGCCGTGGTGATGTGCGTACGGCTGCCCGCACCCGGCTCCGGCGGGTTCTGGGCGTTGCACCCGTTGTTCCGGACGAAGGTGTCGCGCAGCCCTCGGCCCTGGCCGATGCTGAGGACGTTGTCCGAGATGCCGTGCAGACCGAAGTACGCGATCGGCTGGGTACCGCCACTGCAACCGCTGATCTGCGCGCCGGCGATCACGGCGACCGCCCGGAAGACCGTGGCCCGTGCACAGGCGAGGGCATAGCTCATGCCACCGCCCCAGCTGAAGCCGAGGGCGAAGCGCTGCGTCGTGTTGACGCAGAGGTCGCTCTCGATCCGGCGGATCATGTCGTCGACGAACGTGACGTCCTCGCCACCGGCGTTGCCCCAACCGTTACCGAGACCCTGCGGCGCGACCAGGATCGCGCTGTTGTTCGACTGCTCCTGCTGACCGTAGTAGGACCAGGCGCTCCCACTGGTACCGCCGGAGGAGATCTCCTGCATGGTGCCACCACGCCAGTGGAAGGCGAAGATCAGCCGGTACGCGTTGTTGTTGTTGTAGTTGGCCGGCAGGCGCAGGATGAACTGGCGGCTCTTGCCGTTGCTCTGGATGGTGTGCGTGCCGTTGTACAGCGTCGGGGCCTTGCCGCACCCGGTGCCACCGGTCGGTGGTGGCGACGTGGGGCCACCCTCGTCGACCCGAGCCAGCTGCCACTGCTGGTTGCCGCCGTTCCAGTCGGCGTACTGCACAACGTTCGCGCCATCCGCAGTGGAGGCACCCTGCACCTCGACAACCTTACCGCTGTGCCGACTCACCAACCGAACATGACCACCGTCCGAGTCAGCCAACCGAAACTGCTGATTCGCGCCATTGTGGTCCGACCACTGCACGATCGCCGCACCGTCAGCGGTCGACGCGTTCGACACGTCCAGAACCTTGCCCGAATGCCGCGACTTCAACCGATAGAAGCCACCACCGGAATCCACGAACTGCCACTGCTGATTCGCGCCGTCATTACGCGTCCACTGACTGATCCGCGCACCGTCATTGGTCGCCAGACCGTACACATCCAACGCCTTACCACTGTTGCGATTGACCAGCACATACCAGGCATTGGGGTCCACGGTCGCCGCCGCCGCGGGTGCCGCATTGATGGCGACGAGGCTGCCGGCCGCCAGGACCGCGGCGGCCGCCGCCGCCAGCCCCGACCGCCAACCGCGTCTGGGTGGAGAGGCGGGACGAACCTCACCGATGGCCTTCATGGTCCACTCCTTCGATCGGGGTCACCCACGCGCAGCCGTGGATGCCCTGGGGATGTGCCGGCGTCAGGTGGTGGCGTCAGCACGGTGGGGTGGTGCGAAAGGTCTGGTCACCGGCGCCACCGGCCAGCATGACGACGCGCCCACGGTCGCGGCTGGCCGGCGCGGGACCACGGCGGAGAATCGGGCTCCCGGCAGCCACAACACCCGCTCGTGACAGCGAAGTTAGCGTTAACGACGTCATACGTCAAACGACAGAGGTCTATCGGTTGCCGGGTGTTCGTGGGCCGGTCGGGAACCGCGCAGGGGCACGGAACGCCCCGCCCACCGGGCCCGGTGGCGACTGCCGGGCCCGGACGACGGTCACGGCGTCCAGTACAGATGCGGGTTCACCCGCCCCGACCAGTCGAAGACGGCCATGTTGTCCCAGCCGTTGCCGGTTCCGTTGATGTCCGCCGGATCCCACCCGTTGCCGCGTACGGCGTGCCAGGTCGGCTCCCAGTAGAAGACGCCTACCGCACCGGCGTTGCGTGCGGTGTTCTGCACCCAACTGAACTGCTGCGCCTGCCCGGACCAGGTGGCCGGGATGTTGTCGCAGCGCGCGGTGCCGGGGATCACGTTCGGCTGGTGGTCGGCGTCGGCGGTGGTGAACGGGTACGCCGTCTCGGCGATCACCACCGGTTTGCCGTAGCGGGCCTTCACGTCGGCGATGACGTTGTACAGGTTGGCCAACGTGCCGTGCCACATGCAGTAGTAGGACAAGGCGGTGACGTCCCAGGTGACGCCCTGCGCCCGGATTCCGTCGTAGAACCAGCGGGCGTTGGCGTTGCTGTCCGCGTTCGCCGTGTGGATCCACACCTGGGTGCCGCCGTGGCACGCCTTGGTGGCCTGGTAGCCACGCTTGAGCAGGCTCGCCAGCGGGGCGAAGTCGTTGTTGACCACCTGTCCGGCGGGCCAGAGCATCCCCACGTTGATCTCGTTGCCGATCTGCACCGCGTCCGGCGTGGTGCCCTGCGCCTTCAGCGCGCTGCACACGTCGTAGGTGTAGTTGTAGACGTCGGCCTGCAACTGACTCAGCGAGTGGCCGGCCCAGACCGCAGGCGGATACTGCTTGCCCGGATCCGCCCAGGTGTCCGAGTAGTGGAAGTCGATCAGCAGCTTGAAGCCCTTGGCCTTGATCGCCCTGGCCTGCTGAAGCACCTTGGCCTTGTTGTTGTAGCCGCTGGCCGGGTTGTTCCAGATCCGCAGCCGCAGGTAGTTGACCCCCTTCGAGGCGAGGATGTCGTACGGGTCGGCCTGCGCGCCGGAGGCGTTGTAGTAGCGGGCCCCGAGATCGAGGCTGCGTTGCAGGGAGGAGACGTCCGCGCCGCGCATGGCGAGGGTGTTGGCCGCCTGCGCGGGAGCGGTGAGGGCCAGCGGGGCCGCGAGGACGACCACTGCCGCGAGGACCCGGAGGGACGGTTTCATGGCGCTCCTTCACATCCAGGGATGCGGTGCCCGACGGATTCGGGCACGTCCGGCGGGACTGCCGGACGGTCTCGGGACCAGGTGAGGTGGTGATGGATATCGATGGATCAAGCGTGACAGTCAGGGTGACCCATACCGACGCTCCCGCACCAGCCCCCGACCGTCGGTCTGCGGTGACCCGGACCCCGCGAGACGGTCAGGCGAGAAAGCGGTGCAGCGCGGCGGTCAGGTCGTCCGGGTTCTCCTCGGCGACGTGGTGTCCGGACTCGATCGGGTGGCCACGCAGGTCGTCGACCCAGGGACGCCAGACGGCGAGCGGGTCGCCGTACAGCTCCTCCATGTCGTCGCGGGTCGACCAGAGCAGCAGGGTCGGGCACCGGACCGTGCGACCGGCTCGCCGGTCGGCCTCCTCGTGCGCCCGGTCGACCCCGAGGCCGGCGCGGTAGTCCTCCAGCATCGCCCGCACGGTCGCCGGGTCGTGGATGGCCTGCCGGAACTCCCGGTGGTTGTCGACTCCCATGCGCTCCGGCCGCGCCTTCTCCGCGTACCAGGCGTCGGGATCGGCACCGATGGCCCGCTCGGGCTTGTCCGGCTGGGCGAAGAAGAACCAGTGGTACCAACTCCGGGCGAACGTCGCGTCGCACCTGGCAAGGGCCTCGCTGATGGGCACTCCGTCGATGACCACCAGCCGACTGACGGTGTCGGGATGGTCCAGGGTCAGGCGTAGTGCCACGTAGCACCCGCGATCGTGCCCGACCGGGGCGAACGTCGCGTGACCGAGCGTACGCATGAGTCGGACCAGGTCCGTCGCCACCACGCGCTTGGACTGCTGGGAGTGGTCCGGCAGAATTCGCGCCTTGCCGGACTGCCCGTAGCCCCGCATGTCGGGACAGACCACGGTGAACCCGTGGTCCACCAGCCGCGGGGCGACCCGATGCCAGGTCGATCCGGTACGTGGATGCCCGTGCACGAGCAGCACGGCAGGCCCATGCCCGGCGTGCCGGACCCGGAGTTCCACCTCTCCCACATCGACCCGCTCGTCGGTGAATCCGTCGAACATACGCGACCAGTACCCACGTCGGCCGCCGCCCCAACAGGCGGGTACGCGACGATGTTACATCGAATATCTTGCATGCATCGATGGCTGTCATGTATGAAGGCTTAGGAATCGTTCAGGTTCCGCTTCCTGGGAGGAGCGACGATGAAACCTGCCCTGCGCCGCCTACGCACCGCGACCGTCACACTCGCCGCCTGCACACTCGGCCTGTCCCTGCTGTCGGCCCCGGCCGCGGCATATCCGGTGCAGCCGATCACGCCCCTTTCCGACCGGGCGCCCGAGTCGGACCAGTTCTCGGCCGAGGGTGTGACGACCGTCGGTGAGCTGCGCACCGTCGACGGTTCGTTGTCGTACGCCCGCGCCGGCCGGACCCAGATCATTCAGCACCCCGGCGCCACGTACATCAAGGTGCACTTCAGCTCGCTGCGGCTGGCTCCCGGGGAGTACGTCACCGTGTCGAGCCCGGACGGCCGGGAAAGCTACCGGTACGACCGACACCTGAACCGGGCGACCGGCGCGGACTACACCACCGACGGGCGGCCGGGCTTCTGGGCGATGTCGGTGGACGGCGACACGGCGGTGGTGACCTTGCACAGCAACCGCTCCTCCCGGGGCAGCGCCGCGATCATCGACCGGTTCTGGCGCGGCTACGACCGCACGGAGATCAGCCAGTACAACTTCTCCATCCAATCGGTGTGCAGCACCGACGCCCGCCGCGACGTGGTCTGCTACCAGAGCAGCCACCCCACCGAGTACGCGCGCGGCAACGCGGTGGCCCGGCTGCTGATCAGCGGCGGCGGAATGTGCACCACCTGGCGGGTCGGCAACACCAACCGCATGTTGACCAACAAACACTGCTTCTCGACCCAGGCCGCGGTCAGCGGAAGCGAGATGCAGTTCAACTACCAGTGCGCCACCTGCGGTGGGGCGAACCCCGGGCCGGGCACCAAGGTCAGTGGTGCCACGCTCTACCGGGTGAGCAGTGGGGGCTCCAGCCAGCTCGACTACGCCCTGTTCTCGGTGAACAACTTCGCCGCCATCCAGGGCTTCGGCACGCTCTACCTGGCGACCTCCGCCACCACCACCGGGACGCAGATGTACATCCCGGGGCACGGTGACGGCAGCCCGAAGCGGCTGTCCATCTTCGAGAACGCCCAGAACGGCGCGCGCTGCACCGTCCGCAACGCCAACTACAACACCTGGAACATCAGCTACAGCTGCGACACCTCCGGTGGCAACTCGGGCTCACCGGTGCTGAACAGCAGCCACCGGGTGATCGCCCTGCACCACCTCGGCGGTTGTCCGTCCAACCAGGGCGCCAAGGCGCACCTCATCTACAGCGAGATCGCGAGTCTGATCGACAACGGCTGACCACAGCCGTGGCGGCCCGGTGGCGGACCACGCGCCCCCGGGCCGCCACCGGTCACACCAACCCTCGTGGGCCGCGCACCCGAGGCCGCCGTACCATCCGGTACATGACGATTGCCGTCGAACAGCACGTGGACGCCGAGGTCGCCACCGTCTGGCGGACAGTGAGCGACGTCGACCGCTGGGCCGAGTTGCTGCCTACCATCGACGAGATCAGGCGGATCGACGACGCCGGGCCGGTGGCGGTCGGCAGCCGCTTCCGGATCCGCCAGCCGGGGCTGAGCGCCGCCACGTACGAGATCACCGACTGGCGGCCCGGGGCCGGCTTCACCTGGGTGGCCCGTACGCCGGGTGTCCGGACCAGGGCGAGCCACGAGCTGCTGCCGGAAGGCTCCGCCACCCGCCTGCGGCTGAGCATCGACTGGGCTGGTCCGGTCGCCCGCCTGGTGGAGCTGCTGTACGGCAAGCGGACCCAGCGGCTCCTCACGCAGGAGGCGACGGCCTTCGCCAGGCTCGCCGCAGGCAACGGAGGTGCCCGATGAATCCGGTCGAGCGCATACCCACCCGCTGGGAGGTCCTGGACGAGCGGTTCCGGACGGTGAGCGGTGACCACATGGCGCAGCGGCTGTTCGACGGCGGGCGTTGGCTGGAGGGGCCGGCGTACTCCCCCGCGTGGCGCTGCCTGCTGTTCAGTGACATCCCGAACGACCGGGTGCTGCGGTGGGACGAGATCACCGGGCGGTGCGACGTCTTCCAGACGCCCGCCGGCTACGCCAACGGCCGGACGATCGACCGCCTCGGCCGCGTCGTGACGTGCGAGCAGGGCCACCGCCGGGTCACCCGGACCGAGCCCGACGGGTCGCTGACCGTGGTGGCGGACCGTTGGCAGGGCAAGCGGCTCAACAGCCCGAACGACGTCGTGGAGACCAGCGACGGCTCGTTGTGGTTCACCGACCCGAGCTACGGCATCGACAGCGACTACGAGGGGCACCGGGCGGATCCGGAGCTGGACGGCTGCCACGTCTACCGCTGCTCGCCCGACGGCCGGGTGGAACGGGTCGCCGACGACTTCCTGCGTCCCAACGGTCTCGCCTTCTCGGCCGACGAGCGTCGGCTGTTCATCGCCGACACCCGACGTCGGCACCTGCGCCACTTCGACGTGGGCCCCGACGGGACGCTGCGGGACCGTGGCGTGCTGGCCGAATGCGACGCCGGGTCGTTCGACGGGATCCGACTCGACCGGGAGGGCCGGCTGTGGGTCGCCGCCCACGACGGGCTGCACTGCTTCGACCAGGACGGCACCCTGCTCGGCAAGCTCCGGCTGCCCGAGATCTGCTCGAACCTCACCTTCGGTGGCCCTAAGCGCAATGTGCTGTTCGTGACGGCCACCACCTCGGTCTACTCGCTCGCCCTCAACGTCACCGGCGCAGGCCCGACGACCGGCCCGGCCACCGGGTAGGCACACCGACGACCGCTGGTCGGACCACCCGAACACCAGCCACCGGTCCGCTGCCGGCGGGGCCCGGGCAGGCCGGGAGGGTTGGGTGACCAACGGCCCGGGTATGGCACACCTGTTCGAGAGAAAGGGTGCCGACATGATGAGCGAAAAGCATGATCCGCAGGCCGCGGTGAAGGACCCGGACGAGTGGGTGACCGGCGACGAGCCGACGACGGCGGCGCAGGAGTCGTATCTGCGGACCCTGGCCCGCGAGGCGGGCGAGAGCGTGCCGGACGGCATCAGCAAGGCCGAGGCGGCGAAGCTGATCGACCGGTTGCAGCAGCAGACCGGGCGGGGTGTCCAGGGCTGATCCCCTGAGGCCACCTCCATCTTATCGACGGGTCAAGTCGTGCGAATCACCCTGGATGCCGATTTTACGGTTCTGGCCGGTACATATTCTCGACCAGTCCCCGTGCAGCAGCCTCTGGCAGACCAGGGAGCGGTGTGTCCGAAACAGTGCGGCAGCTCGCCATCGAGCAGCAGGTGGTCGACAGGGTGTACGAGCGACTGGAGGTCATGCGTACGCAGGCGAGGGAACTGGAGTCCGAGGGTCGCGGTCGCGCCTCGGCCGGCCCGCTGACCGGGCTGGTCGAGCGCGACGCGATGGTGCTGAGCGCGGCGGCCAGACTCTCCGATCTGGCTGGTCAGGAGGAGGGCCTGGTCTTCGGCCGGCTGGACTTCGACGACGGCGACACCTACCGCATCGGCCGGCTGGGCGTACGGGACGAGAACCGGGAGCCGCTGGTGGTCGACTGGCGTGCGCCGGCCGCCGCGCCGTTCTACCGGGCCACCCCCGGTGAGCCACTGGGCGTGGTCCGCCGTCGGATCATCAGCTGCGAAGGCCCCACGGTCGTCGGCGTGGACGACGAGGTGCTGTCCGGCGGCGAGGTCGACGGTGTGGTGGGCGAGGGTGCCCTGCTCGCGTCGCTCAGCCGGGAACGCGGTCCGCACATGCGCGACATCGTCAGCACCATCCAGCGCGAGCAGGACGAGGCGATCCGCGCACCGGCGCACGGCGTCACCGTCATCACCGGCGGCCCCGGCACCGGCAAGACCCAGGTCGCCCTGCACCGTGCCGCCTATCTGCTCTACACCGACCGGGGGAAGTTCGCCGACGGCCGGGTGCTGGTGGTCGGTCCGTCGACCGTGTTCACCGAGTACATCGGCCGGGTGCTGCCCGGTCTCGGTGAGGACAGCGTCCACCTGCGGGCGATCGGCGAGCTGTTCGACGGTGTGGTGGCGACCCGGCGTGACCGCGCCGAGGTCGCCAGGTCCAAGGGCGACCTGAAGATGGTACGGGTGCTCACCGAACTGGCCTGGGACACTCCGCCGAACGCGCCCCAACGGTTGGGCAGGCTCGACGCCGACGACCTGGCGAAGGCCCGGCTGGAGGTGCGTCGACGGTGCGAGGCTCGGGGCATCAAGCCCAACCTCGCCCGCGCCGAGGCGGCGCAGGTGCTCTCGGACCTGCTCGGCGGCAGGGAGATCCCGGACGCCTTCCTGAACGCCTGGTGGCCGATGCTGACCCCGCAGGACGTGCTGCCCGCGCAGCACGGGCAGTGGTCGGTGGACGACGTCCCACTGCTCGACGAGCTCGCCGAGATCCTGGGCCCACCGGTCACCACGGCGCCGACGAGGAGCGAGTGGCAGGTGCGGGAGCTGAGCAGCGGTCCCCGGCTGGCGGAGACCTTCGTGCTCAGCCTGAGCCTCAACGACGGTTGGCAGCTCTTCGCACCCGGACTGGCCACCCCGATCGCCGTCTCCGGCCAGTCCCTGGACAGCGGCAACGTCTGGGCGGCGCAGCGCTGGGCGGCGGCGATCATCCTGCGTGAGGGCCACACGGTGGTGGGCTGGGCGGACGGCTTCGACCCGTACGGCGAGGAGGGCCAGGTGCCGGAACTGGCCGAGCCGCTGCCGGTGGCCGTGCCCACCGAGCCCGTCGAGGACGTGTACCTGCACGTCATCCTCGACGAGGCCCAGGATCTGTCGCCGATGGAGTGTCGGATGATCGCCCGCCGAGCCGCCCACGCCTCGATGACGATCGTGGGCGACCTCGGTCAGGCGACCCATCCGCTGGCCGCCCGGAGCTGGCCGGAGCTGGTGAAGCAGCTGAGCAGACGCGAGGTCCGGATGCTCGATCTACCCACCGGCTATCGGGTGCCGCAGGTCATCGCCGACTTCGCCGCCCGGGCGCTGGCGCCCGGGATCGCGCCGACCCGCTCCTTCCGACCCGGCGGCACCCTCACGATCCGTCAGGTGGACGACCTGCGGGCGGCCCTCGCGCAGGAAACCGGTGCGATCATCGCTCCGGACGCGATCGCCGACGCACTGGGGGCGATCCCGGTCAGCCAGGTCAAGGGGCTGGAGTACGACCGGGTGGTGTTGGTGGAGCCCGCCGACATCGTCGCCGCCGAGCCTCGCGGCATGAACCGGCTCTACGTCGCCCTGACCCGGGCCGTCGCCGAACTGGTCATCCTGCACACCAGGCCACTGCCGGAGGCGCTCCGGTCGTGAGCGCCCGGTCGGCGTCGGTCACCCGTCGTCCGACGCCGCCGGTGGTCGCTGGACCGCCTCGGCGACGACCCGCCAGACCTGGGTGGCGAGCCAGTCGTTGAGCTGCTCCGGCCCGACCTCGTCCCGATGGTCGAACCACCAGATGATGCCGGCGTCGACCATGCCCACGACGCTGGCCACCACGTACGCGGGCAGGTGCGCCGCGTACCCGGCGGCACGCAGGTTGGCGACGGCGGCTTCGGTGATTTCGGGAACGGCGTACGCGGTGCCGAGACGGGCCCGGAACCGGTAGAGGTTGGGGTGGGCCACCGCCCAGCTCAGCACCTGGCCGACGATGCCGTGCACCACCTCCGGCGGGGTGCCCGAGGCGGTCAGCGACGGACGGATCCAGGCGCTCACCAGGCGGGCGGCGTGCCGGGCGACGGCCTGGTCGAGGTCGTCCTTGCTGGCGAAATGGCGGTAGACGTGCGGTCTGGGCAGCCCGGCCCGGTCGGCCACCGTGCCCAGCCCGATGTCGGTGCCGTGGTCCTCGATGACGCGGACCGCGGCCTCCACGATCGCCTGCCGTCGCCGGGCCCGCTCCTGCGGAATGCCGCCGGCACGGCGGGCGGCGATGGTGTCCCGTTTCACCGCCGCGTTACCCACCCGATCACTGTAGCGGGTCGGTAGCCTTGGTTGGGTACGAGCTGTACCCAACCAGCATCCTGCGAGGTAGCCATGCCCAGTCAAGCGCCCGGCCCCGTCGACCTCGCCCGCCTTCAGCAGGTGCTCGACGGACCGTGGGCCGAGGTCCGCAACGCGCACCGTCGGCATCTCGACGAACGCTTCCTCCCGGTGTACGGCGAGACCGGCGACCAGGCGCGTGAGCGGATCACCCGACTGCTCGGCGAGCTGCCCGTCAAGCTGGGTATCGCGTCGGCCTTTCCCACCCAGTACGGCGGCGGATCCGACGTCGGCGGCTCGATCATCGCCACCGAGATGCTCGCGCAGGTCGACCTCTCGCTGATGGTCAAGGCCGGCGTGCAGTGGGGCCTGTTCGGCGGCGCGGTCGCGGCTCTGGGCACCCGGCGTCACCACGACGCCTACCTTCGGGACATCATCTCCGGCCGGATCCTGGGCTGCTTCGCGATGACCGAGACCGGACACGGCTCCGACGTCCAGCAGCTGCGCACCACCTGCACGTACGACCCCCGGACGCAGACCTTCGACCTGCACACCCCGCACGAGGCGGCCCGCAAGGACTACATCGGCAACGCGGCCCGGGACGGGCGGATGGCGGTGGTCTTCGCGCAGCTGGTCACCAACGGGCGGCGGCACGGCGTGCACGCGTGGCTGGTGCCGATCCGCGACGAGCGGGGCAACCCGCTGCCCGGCGTGACCATCGGCGACGCGGGGGCCAAGGCCGGCCTGCTCGGCGTGGACAACGGGCGACTCAGCTTCGACCACGTGACGGTGCCCCGCGACATGCTGCTAGACCGGTACGGCCAGGTCGCCGAGGACGGCACCTACTCCAGCCCGATCGAGAACGACTCCCGACGCTTCTTCACCATGCTGGGCACCCTGGTCCGGGGCCGGGTCAGCGTGGGTGGCGCCGCGTCGTCGGCCACCAAGTCGGCGTTGACCATCGCGGTCCGCTACGGCGACATCCGCCGCCAGTTCAGTACCCCTGACGCGGAGCGGGAGGTGCTGCTCAACGACTACCTGGCCCACCAGCGCAAGCTGCTACCCGCCCTGGCCACCTCGTACGCGCTGCACTTCGCCCAGGCCGAACTGGTCGCCGCGGTGCACGAGGTGCAGGGCGGCGACGGCCCGGTCGACGAGCGCCGGCAGCGGGAGCTGGAATCCCGCGCCGCCGGGCTCAAGGCCGCACAGACCTGGCACGCCGCCCGCACCATCCAGCTGTGCCGCGAGGCGTGTGGCGGCGCCGGTTACCTGGCCGAGAACCGGTTGCCGGGGCTACGGGCCGACACCGACGTCTTCACCACCTTCGAGGGCGACAACACGGTCCTGCTGCAACTGGTCGCCAAGGGGCTGCTGACCGGCTACCGGGACGAGTTCGGCTCGCTGGACGGCTGGGGTCGCGCCTCCTTCGTCGCCGAGCAGGTCCGGGAGATGGTGCTCGAACGCTCCGCCGCACGGTCGCTGATCCAGCAGCTGATCAGCGCCGTGCCGGGCCGCGACGAGGAGGTCGCCGTCACCGACCGGGGCTGGCAGCTGAAGATCTTCGACGACCGCGAGAAGCATCTGCTCGAAGGGGCGATCCGCCGCTTGCGTAACGGCGCTTCCAGCAAGCAGGACCGCCCGTTCGACATCTTCAACGATGTCCAGGACCACGTCCTCACCGCCGCCGCCGCGCACATCGACCGGATCACCCTGGAGGCGTTCGTCGCCGGCATCGAGGACACGGCGGACCCGGCGGTCCGGGCGCTGCTCTCCCGCGTCTGCGACCTGTACGCCCTCAGCGTCATCGAGGCCCACAAGGGGTGGCTGCTGGAGCACGGTCGGCTCACACCGGCCCGCTCGAAGGCGATCACCGCTGTGGTGAACGGCCTGCTCAAGGAGCTGCGCCCACAGATGCGGACACTGGTGGACGGATTCGCCATCCCGGACATCTGGCTGCACGCGGCCATTCTGAGGGAGGAACCCGGTCGCCAGGAGACGATGACCGCCCACGACACCGCCTCCGCCTAGCACCCGGCCGCGCGGGGTCCGCGCGACGGGCAGGCGGTCTGCGCCACGTGGGTCTGCCGCTCTGGCGGCAGGCCCACATCAAGGTGAGACATCTCCTATTTGGTTCAAGCTTGAACCGAGTCCGGCTATCGTCGGATTCAAGCTTGAACCTCAGACTCATGGGAGTTGTCGTGACCCTGTTCCGACTGGATGCCAGCATCCGCACCCACGGCTCGGCGAGCCGCGAGATCGCGGACATCGTCGAGGCGGAGTGGCTCGCCGCGCGCCCCGACGACACGATCGAACGTCGCCACCTCGGCGTCGACCCCCTGCCCGCGACCGCCTGGGCCGCAGCGGTCACCGCTGGGACGACCGCGCCGGAGGAGCACACCACCGAGCAGCGCGAGGCCGTCGCCCTCGCCGCGACGCTTGTGGACGAGCTGCTCGCCGCCGACGCCATCCTGTTCGCCGTGCCGCTCTACAACTACGGCGTCTCACAGCACTTCAAGGCGTACGTCGACCTGGTGAGCACCGACCAGCGAGCGTTCGCCCAGCCGTTCCTGGCGGGCAAGCGGGTCGTGCTCGCGACGGTGCGTGGCGGGGCGTACGGCGGTGGCACGCCCCGGGAGGGTTGGGACCACGCGACGCCGTACCTGCGCCGCATCCTCGCCGACTGCTGGGGTGCCGACCTCACCGTCATCGAACGCGAGTTCACCCTCGTCGGCGTCAACCCCGCCCTTGACTCGTTCACCGACCAGGCCGCGCAGATGCACGCCGAGGCCCTGAAGGCCGCTCGGGAGGCCGGCCGCGCGCTCGGCGGCCTGCCGGTCCCGGTCTGAGGGGCGGGTGAGGCAGACCGGCGCGGCACGCCCCGCGCCGGTTCCACCTCGCCCTCAACCATCCGCCCGGCCGGAGGCGTTTACTTCTGGCGAGGGGGTGGCGATGAGCCAGACGTTCCACGAGTTCGTGGTGCACCGTTCACCGGCGCTGTCCCGGACCGCCTACCTGCTCACCGGCGACCACCAACTGGCCGAGGATCTCCTCCAGAGCGCACTCGCGCGGACGTACCGGCACTGGCGGCGGATCCGCGACGGTGACCCGGAGGCGTACGTGCGCCGGGTCATGTACCACCAGCAGGTCTCCTGGTGGCGGCGGCGTCGGTTCACCGAACGGCTGGAGGCCGACCCGGCGCCCGCGCAGGCCAGTCACCCGGACCCCAGCGACGCCGCCACCCTGCGGGTGACGCTGGCCGCCGCGTTACGGCAGCTCACCCCCAGGCAGCGGGCCGTGGTCGTGCTGCGCTTCTACGAGGACCTGACCGAGGCGCAGGTGGCCGCCACACTCGGCTGCTCCGTCGGGACGGTGAAGCGGCACGGGCACGACGCGCTGGTGCGGCTTCGCGCGGTGGCCCCGGAACTGATCGACCCGGTGCCGGAGAGGAGCGCGCGATGACCGCCCGGCTGCGTGAGGCGCTGCACGACACCGCGGCGCAGGTTCCCGCGTACCAGGTGGAGCAGCGGGCGCTGGCGACGGCGCGTCGCACGCGGCGGCGTCGGGCCACCGCGGTGGCCGCCGCGCTCGCGCTCGTGGTGCTCGGCGGGCTCGCTGTCCCGGCGACCCGCACGCCGCCGGCGGATCCGGCCGGTCGGGCCGCGTCGGGGGCGTTGCCGGACCGGATCGGCCTGCCGCCCCTCGGGAGCCTGCACGCCACGGACCGACCCCGGACCGGTCCCGCCTCGGTGATCTTCACCGGCGAGGCCGGACGCCTGACGTACGACGACGAGTGCAGTCTCGTCACCGTGGTGGACGGCGACACGGATGCCTACCGGACAGTCCGCAGCGGCTGGGAGATGACCGCCGGCACGGACGTGGTGCTCTCCCCGCAGGGACGGTGGATCGCCCACGACCCGCAGCGAGGCGATCCCCGAGTGGAGATCATCGACCTGGTCACCGGCGCGACCCGTCAGCTGCGCAGCGGTGTTTCCGGGACGGTCGGCACGGAACCGGCCGGCTGGTCGCCGGACGGGAAGTCCCTGGTGGTCCGTGACTCGGTGCCGACCCACCCCGATCGTAGTGATCACCGGCGACTGCTCAGCCTGATCCGGCTGGACGACGGCAGCTCGGTCCGGCTGGCCGAGGCGCCATCCGGCAGCGTGCCCGGCGTGGTCGTCGCCTTCGCGCCCGGCGGGGACCGTCTCGCCTGGCAGACCGGGCACGTGGTCACGGTCGCGCACACCGACGGTAGCGTGATCGCCTCGTTTCCACTCGCGCCCGGTACCGAGCTGGCCGGCAAGGGGGCCTGGACGCCGGACGGGCGGTGGCTCACCGTGGCGCGGCGCGATGACGCGAGGTGGACGCTGCGCCGGATCGAGCCGGCCACGGGACGGGACCTCGGGGCGTTGGGAACAGCCGGCGTCGACGACGTGGTCGGCATCCAACTCCTGGGCTGGACGGCGACCGGGGTGCCCTGGGTGGTGTCCTACCTGCCCCATCCGCCCGACTCACCGGACTTCACCCGCCCCTTCCCCAACGATGACCGCCCGGAGTACGGCCACATCGGGAGCATCGAGGTGCTGTCGCTGCCACCGGACGGCCAGCCACCGACCACCCTGCTCACCGCACCCCGGCAGGTGGTCTCCATCGACATCGCCGACGAGGTGATCCGGGCCGGTCAGACCCGCGTCGCCGACCCACCGCGCGGCGTCGGCGGCCGGTTCTGGATCTGGACCGCCGGGATCGTGCTGGCGGTAAGCGCGGTGGCGGCCTACCGGCGCCGGGAACAGCTCACGCTCTGGTGGGAGAACCGCCGGGTGCGACGGTCAGCCGGGGCCCGGTGACGCTGGAGCGCTGACCGGCATTCAGTGGCCGTTCACGCCAGCGCCAGGCAGGCGTCAACTCGTCACGGCAGGGTGACCGCCTGCGCACGTTGCGCGGATGCTCTGAGGTGGACTCTGCGTGGGACGGGGCCGGCAGACGATGCGATCCGACATGACCGGAGAGACGACGCTCTCCGTGGTCATTCCGATGTACAACGAGGAAGCGGTGATAGCCGGCCTCGTCGCCCGGCTCCGCCCGGTGCTGGACGGTCTGCACGTCGACTACGAGGTGGTGGCCGTCGACGACGGCAGTCGGGACGCCACGGTCACGCTGCTCACCGCGCAGGCGCGGGACTGGCCACAGCTACGGATCGTGCGGCTGCGTCGCAACAGCGGCCATCAGGCGGCGCTGACCGCCGGCCTGCACCGGGCGCGCGGCCGGTGGGTGGTCAGCCTCGACGCCGACCTCCAGGACCCGCCGGAGACCATCGCCGAGATGCTGCGGCTGGCTCGGGCCGGTGCCGCAGTGGTGTACGGGGTACGCGCCGACCGCAGCACCGACACGGTCTTCAAGCGGCACACCGCCCGGGCCTACTACCGGCTGATGCGGCGGATCGTCGGGGCCGAGGTGCCGGCTCAGGCGGGCGACTTCCGAATGGTCAGCCGGGAGGTGGTGCAGACGCTGCGCCGGCTGCCGGAGCAGAACCCGGTCTACCGGCTGCTCATCCCGGCCCTCGGGTTTCCCAGCGCCGAGGTCCGCTACGTACGCGAGGCCCGGCACGCCGGGCAGACGAAGTACCCGCTGCCGCGCATGGTCGCGCTGGCCTGGGACAGCGTCGCCAACTTCTCCGCTGCTCCGCTGCGGCTGGCCACCTGGCTCGGCGCGGGTAGCTTCCTGGCCTGCCTGGCGCTGATCGCCTTTGGCGTCGTCGGGCACCTGCGCGGGGTGACCATCCCCGGCTGGACCTCGCTGTTCGTGGCGGTGCTGCTGCTCGGCGGGGTGCAGCTGGTCTGCCTGGGCCTGCTCGGCGAGTACGTCGGCCGGATCTACGCCGCCGTGCAGAACCGACCCGCCTTCCACATCGGCTCGGACACCGCCGACGACCCGCCCACCACGTCGGAGCATCAGGCGGCCAACGGCCAGCCGGTCGCTGCTCTCCGTGGCTGAGCTGCGTCGATTCGCCGCACTGCTGCCCTGGCTGGCGGTACTCACCGTAGTGCCGGTCGGCTGGTGGCACGGCGGGGTACCGGTCGCCGACGTCTTAGCGTTCGTGGCGTACTGGGCGTTGGCGGTGGTGCTGCCGGGAACCCTGGTGCACCGTGCGCTACGCGGCAGCCGGGGTAACCTGCCCGAGGATCTCGGCTACGGCGCGGCCACCGGCCTGCTGCTCGAACTCGCCGCCTGGGCGGTCGCCGCCGCCACCGGCGGCCAGCACCTGTTGCGGTGGTGGCCGCTGCCGGTGGTAGTCGTTTTCCTGGCCGTACCCCGATTGCGGAAGCACTGGCGTACCGGTCCCGGTCGACAACTGCCGCTGGGCTGGCACTGGGCGATCTGCGGGGTACTGCTGCTCATCGCCGTATGGGGCTACGCCAGCTGGCGGATGCTGCCGCTGCCCCCGGCCGACTACGCCTACTACCCAGACCTGCTCTACCACCTCGGGCTGGTGCACGAACTCACCCGGACCATGCCCTTCGAGCTGCCGCACCTGGCCGGGGAGCCGCTGCGCTACCACTATCTGTCCGACGCGCACATCGCCAGCGCCAGCATGATCACCGGCGTGCCACCGGCGACGGTGCTGCTGCACCTGTGGGTGGTGCCGGTCGGCTGGGTGGCCGCGCTGGTCACCGCCGCACTGGCCCGCGAGCTGGCCGGACGCTGGTGGGTCGGGCCGTTGGTGGCCGGTGCGGGGTATCTCGGCGCCTCGCCGACCTTCGGCTCGCCGCTGGACATCCCGTGGACCCGTGCGCTGTCGTACGCCAGCCTTTCTCAGACGTACGCGCTGCCGCTGTTGATGCTGCTCGCCGCCGTCTGTGTCCAGGTGCTGCGCGGGCGGGCCCTCGGCCCGGCCTGGGTGCTGGTCCCGGCGCTCGGCCTGGCCTGCGCGGGCGCCAAGTCCAGCGCCCTGCCGCCGCTGATCGCCGGCCTCGGTCTCGCCGCGCTGGCCGCCTGGGTCCGTCGTCGTCGGGTGCCGTGGCGGGTGTTCGCGCTGCTGGCCTCGCTGGTCGTCGCCATGGCCGTCGGCTACCAGTTGTTCGCCGGTGGCGGCGCGGGCACCCTGCGGGTTCAGCCGCTCGGGCTGATCCGGCACCTGTTGCCCTACCAGCAGACCTACGGCGCGGAAGAGGGCGCCCGGTTCGGGGGCCTGCTGCCGCCGGGCCTGGCCGAGGCGGACGGGAACGCCGCGTGGCTGCTCGCGGCGGCCCTGTTCGGCTCGTGGCTGCTGCGGCAGACACCCCGGCTGGCCGGCGGGTTGCTGCTGGCCACACCGGCCCGACGCGATCCGGTCGCCTGGTTGTTCACCGGTGCCGTCGCCGCCGGTCTCGCCGTGGCCTGGCTGACCTATCACCCCTCCGCCAGTCAGGTCTACTTCTGGCTACCCGTCATCCCGTTCGGCGCGCTGCTCGCCGGCTGGCTACTCGCCCGGAGCCGGGTACGGTGGCCGGTGCTCGTGACGGCCGGTCTCCTCGGCGTACTCACGCACCTTCTCGCCCCGCCGCTCGGGTCGCCGCCCGTGCTGACCCAGGCGGAGCGAGCCGTCGAGTCGGTACGCGTCGCCAACGCCGACGACTGGATGACCGCCCTCGGGTGGTCGGCTGCCCGGTACGCCGCACTGATCGTCCTGTCCGCACTGCTCGCCGTCGCGGTGGAGGCGCTGCTGCTCACGTGGCCCCGGGCCGCCGTCACCGCCCGCCGCGCCGCCCTGGTCCGTCGGCGGGGCCGGCCGGCGCGGACGACGTTGCTCGGCCGGTCGGCGCTCGCCGGAGCGGTCACGGCACTGCTCGGTGCCAGCCTCGCCACCGGAGTGGACATCCCGGTGACACACCTGCTCGCCCGCGAGGACCCGCTCGGCGCCATCAACCAGCAGCTCGTGGTGTCCGAGACCGAGATGCGGGCCGCGCTCTGGCTGAACGATCACACCGACCCCTACGACCTGGTCGCCACCAACGTGCACTGCCGACCGGTGCGCTCCACACCGCACTGCGACGCCCGCGCCTACTGGGTCACCGGCCTGGGCGGACGCCGCGCCCTGGTGGAGAGCTGGGCGTACGCCGACGCCACCCTCGCCGCCCACGGCCGCGACGGATACCGCTACCCCCGGCAACCCGCCCCCGACCCGGCACTGTTCGCCCTCAACGAGCGGGTGTTCACCGCCCCCACCCCCGCCGATCTGGCCCGGCTCCGCGACACCCACGGGGTGCGCTGGCTACTCGCCGACACCAACGCCGGACCGGTCTCCACCGACCTGGCCCGGCTGGCCCCGGTCCGCTACGCCGCCGGCCCGGTCACCATCCACGAACTACCCTGACCCGCGACTCGACCGGCTCGGGTAGCGACGGAGGTGGTCGGCTCGCCTCGGCGAACCGACCACCTCCGTCCCGATCGGTCAGAACAGCCAGGTCGGCAACGCCGGGTCACTGCGCAGCGGCACCGGCGGCTGCGCGGCGGGGCCGGAATCCTGGCTCGACGCCCGACCACGGGCCGACGTCGTGCCCGGCGGCGGGGCTGCGGCGCAACGGGTACCCTCCGCCGGCACCACCTGATCGATCAGGTACGCCTCGATGGCCTCGTCCGCGCAGCTCACGCGGCCGTACACGATGTGCCCCCAACCCTCGTAGGTCAGCAGTTCGGCATGGTCGGCGAACTGGTCGGCGGCACCGAGCGCCCAGTTGTAACCGGTCGCCGGGTCGTGCAGCGAGTTGACGAGCAGCAGTTGCGAATCGTTGGTCGGGTTGATCCGCCGCTGCGGGTTGTCCACCGAGGTCGGCCAACCCAGGCAGATCGCGCCGACCGACGCCCGGGGCGGGTCCGGTAGATCCGGCGCGACGCGCTGCGCATCGGCGAGAATCGACCGCCACCGGGTGACATCAGGTGCCTTCAGGTTCCAGTCCTGGCAGAGCACCGCCTGGTACGCGAAGGCCACCACGGTCGGCGGTTCCTCGGCCGACTCCCGCGCCGCCGCCGACGTCCCCGACGGCCGGCCCGCGTCGACCCGCTCCAACTCGGCGGCGATCTCCAGCCAGTACGGCTGGTAGTTGAGGTTGCCCAACACGAAGTTGACCAGATCCCGCTGGGTGATCTTGTAGCTGTGATCGTCCGGGTCCGGCAGCTCACCCCGGGCGGCGCGGGCGAGCAGCCGCTGCCAGAACTGGCGGATGTCCCGGCCGTACAGGGCGCACTGCGGCAACCGGGCGCAGCCGGCCACGAACTCGTCGAACGAATCCTGCCCGGTGGCCGCCTGGGTGACGGCGAAACCACGCGCGTCCTGACTGTGATCCATCACGCTGTCGGCCACAATGGCGCGTACCCGGCTCGGATACATTTCCGCGTACTGCTGGGCCATCAGCGTGCCATACGACATCCCGAGAAAATTCAGCTGGGTGTCACCGACCGCGGCGCGTATCGCGTCGATGTCCTGGATCACCTGTAGCGTGTCCACGTGGTCGAATACCGGCCCGCTGTTGGCGCGACAGTCATCGGCCAACGCGCGACTCGCGGACACCATCCGGGCAAATGCGCTGGACGTTTTGATCGGCTCGACCGGCAAATCGTTAATCTTGTCCAGCGTACACATGATCGGTGAACTGCGGGCCACCCCGCGCGGGTCGAATCCGACGATGTCGAAATGGCGGCGCAGTTCGTCGCCGTAGGCGGCCCAGAGCGCCGAGTCGACGCCGGAGCCGCCGGGGCCGCCCGGATTCACGATCAGCGACCCGCGGCGCACCGTCGGGTCCGTTGCCGGCCGCTTGGCCAGCGCCAACTCGATGGTCGGCCCGTTCGGATCGGCCCAGTCGACCGGTACCTCCAGGGTGCCGCACAGGGCGCTGGCGTCCTGCTCACACGGCGTCCACTGCACGTCCCCGGTCGGGGCCGCGGACGCGGACGACGCGGCGAGCGGTGCCAGCACCACCCCCACAGTGACCCCGGCGAGCAATCGCCGGATCATTTTTCTGCGCATGCTCCCTCTCCCAGATCGTTTTCCGGCTTTCCGCCGGCCGGTGCTGAACGTAGCGACCAGGCCACGGTCCGGGGTTACCGGAAAATGTCGTCGGCAATACCATTTGGAACGCGACACGATTGATCGGAATGACCAGCGAGGGCACCGTTCCCGTACGGCGTGCGTGAATGGCGAGGTCACTGGGGAGACAGCGGTTGTCGCGGCTCACCAATCGGCAACCGGTCGACGTTTGTCAACATGGCAGAGGTCACAAGCGGTGTCCGTGTTAGCGCTAACGCAGAAGGCATCCAATCGCAACGTGCGGTCAAATTGCGTGATGAATTGGAAACCCCGGATTCATGTTTCCAACCGCCGGGCGGCCGCACGGCTCCGAGCGCCGCGGCGTACGGTCGGCGTGGGCGGCAGAGCTGGCACCGGGGCCCGCTTGCCGATCGGCTCGGGAGGAATGAGTGATCCGGATTCTTCTCGCAGAGGACGTACGCATCCTGCGGGACACCCTGGCCGCGGTGCTGCGGCTTGAGGATGACCTGGCCGTGGTCGCGACGGTCGCCAGGGGCGACGAGATCGTCCCGGCCGCGCTACGGCACCGCCCGGACGTCGCCGTGGTCGACATCGACCTACCCGGCGTCGACGGCCTGACCGCGGCGGCCGACCTGCACCAGCGCCTCCCGCAGTGCCGTACGTTGATCCTGACCGGGCTGGGCCGACCCGGCAATCTCCGCCGAGCGGTCGCCGCCCGGGTGAGCGGCTTCATGGTCAAGGACGCCCCGGCGGAGCAGCTGATCGACGCCGTCCGGCGGGTGGCCGGCGGAGAACGGGTGGTGGAGTCACAGCTGGCGTTGGCGGCGCTGGAGGCGGCGGACAACCCGTTGACCGCCCGGGAGGCCGAGATCCTCACCCGGCACGCGGCCGGAGCGTCGGCAGCCGAGATCGCCGCCGACCTGCACCTGTCCCGTGGCACGGTGCGCAACTACCTGGCCTCGGCCGTCACCAAGCTGGGCGCGCGTAACCGGGTGGACGCCGCCCGCATCGCCACCGAGGCCGGCTGGCTGTAGCGGAACGGATCCGCACGTCAGGTCTCCGCCTCTGGAACGGCCCCGCCGACAACAGGCGGACGGTAGGCGGGGTCACCCACGGCGGGTGCCCGTTCACCGCGCTGCCGTGGTGGGACGCCCGGCAGCGGCAGCCAGGCCGTCAGCTCGAAGCGACCGCCGTGGACACGCGCGGAGAGCCGCCCGCCAAGGTCAGCGACCCGACCGGCCAGGTTGGACAGCCCGCGCCCGCCGGTGTCCGGTGGCGCGTCCGGCCCAGGTGGCCGCAGGCGCCCACGCTCGCCAGCGGCGTCCGGGAGCCCGTCGTTGGTGACCCGCAGACGGACCGCATCCTGGCCCACCTCGACCGTGATCTCGCACTCCCGTGCCGGCGCGTGCCGCACCACGTTGGTGACCGCTTCCCGCAGGAGCGTCGCGAGAACGGTCTCCACCTGCTCGGGCAACCGGGCCACCGACGGCTCGGCGCGCACGACGACGTCCACACCGGCGGCGGCGAGCACCTCAGCCGCCGCAGCCAGCTCGACGCTGAGCGAGAGGTCGCGATCGTCGGCGGTCACGGACCGCAGGTCCGCCCGTGCCTGCCGGGCCAGCCGGGTCAACGCCTGCAACTCTGCGCGCGCCGCGGCGTCGTCGCGGCCGATCAGCCGCCGGGCCAGGTCACACTTGAGCGCGACCGCTGACAGGCCCATACCCAGCAGGTCGTGGGTGTCCTGCGCGACCCGGAGCCGCTCCCGCACGGCGGCCATCCGGACGAGGTGCCGGCGTACGTCGTCGAGTTCCACCGCGAGGGCCGCCATGCGGGACAGCGCGTGGACGACCAGGCCGGTGGTCACGGTCACCAGGAGCGCGTAGACGAGGTCGGCGGTGTCCAGGTCGGGCAGCACGTGCACGTGCACCGCGATCGACGCCTGGATCACCGCGAAGGTCAGCCAACCCCACGGGCGGGGCAGCAGCAGCAACGCCGAACCCGCCACGAAACCGCTCAGCCCATGGATGGCCGGGTGCATGGCCGGGACGAAACCTAGGCAGGTGAGCAGCAACTGGCAGGTCAACGTGTACGACCAGCCGCGTGGTCGGACACCGTCCCGCCACGCGGTGGAGTGGTAGAGCTGAAGCACCGCGAGCAGCACGATGGCGGCGACCGAGGCCGCCACGACGACGGTGCTCGGGGAGCTGGCCACGGCACTGACCGTGAACTCCGCCGCGAGGGCGGCCAGCACCAGGGCGAGGACGAGTCGGGCGAGCCGTGGCGCCAACGTCGGCTGCGTGGTGTGGTCGGCGGACGGATCCGGCATGCCCGCCGGTCGGTCGTACGCCACCGCTGTCCGGATCTGGTCGAGTGCCTGCCGGGCGGTGCGCGCCGCCTCGTCGAGCCGTTCGCGCACCTCGTCCGGTGTCCGTGTGCCGGTCGCGAGTGCGGCCCGGGCATGCGCCAGCACGGTGTCGAGCCGGTCACCGACGGCCACCCGCAGTCGCTCGGCCGCCCGCAGACGTTCCCGGGCCACGGTCAGGGCCGCCAGCTCGGCCCGGGCGGTGTTCAGTTCGGTGACGATGCCGGCGAGCCGGACCAGTCCGAACAGGGCCATGCCGACGTAGACCGGTAGGACGAGGACCAGCGGGGTCTCCGAGAGGCCGGTGAGATGCGGCAGTCCGACGACGGCGAAGCGCAGCGCACTCTCGGCCGCCACTGCGGCGCCGAACAGCAGCCATGACATCGGCGTCGCCACCGTCAACAGCAGCAGCGCGCCCAGGAGACCGGAGGTGCCGACCACCCACTCGCCCCCGAACAGAGCGAACGGCAGGTAGGTCAGCAACGCCTGGGTGGTGAGCAGGAGCGCGCGGTGACGCGCCCACCAGGGTCGGGTCGCCGGTACGGCGTACAGCAGCGGCAGCGCGAACGCCAGGACCGTCACCACGCCGGCGAGCGGACCCGCCCAGTGGACCGCGATCCCTGCGCCCACGGGCAGGGTCAGGCAGAGGAAGACCGTGGCGGACACCCACGAGTGCCGGTGGGCGTCCGGGGCCGGCCCCCGGTCCGCGTCCATTCCCGCTGACACCTCCTCGCCGGTTCCTGGCCGGCTGCTGCCGTCCGCACGGTAGTCGCCACCGCACGGCACCGGAACGAAGTTGTGCCGGCCGCACCCTCCGGCCCATGCGGATCGCACATTCAGCTCGTGGCCGCGGCACTGGTCCGCCGCGTCCGCACCGCACGAGACTCGACCACATGCGGCTGCGCCCCTGCCCGGCCGTACGGTCCGTTGTCAGCAGTTGCGGAGGTCAGCATGCCGAGCCCGGAGAAGCTGGCACCTCCCGGCCTCCGCCGTGTGGTGTGGAGACTCACCCGAAGCGCGGTGGTGCTGCTCGCCTTCCTCGCCGTCCCGACCGCCACCTTCGCCGCTGGCCTGCACACCTTCGACCGGGACCGGTACGCGCAACCCGACGCCGACGCGGCGGCGGTCGCGGCGGCCGTTCCGCCGGCACACGACCCCGGCAGGCCCACCGCCGTGGTCGTCGTCGGCAACAACGGCGCCAACATCGCCGACACGCTCGTCCCGTACGAGGTCCTCGCCGCCAGTGGTGCGTTCAACGTCTACACCGTCGCGCCGGAACGTCGCCTCGTGCCGCTGCTCGGTGGACTGGATCTCGTACCCGATCTCGACTTCGCGGAACTGGACCGGCGGCTGGGTGGTGCCGCGCCGGACGTCACCGTCGTACCGGAGATGCCGGCATCGGAGTCCAGCGACGCGCGGGTGACCGGGTGGCTGCGCGACAGCGCCCGGCGCGGACTGCTGCTGGGGGTGTGCACCGGCGCGCGACTGCTCGCCGAGGCCGGTCTACTGGACGGCCGCGACGCGACCACGCACTGGTACCGGCTCGACGGTCTGCGGGAGCGCCATCCCGATGTGCGTTGGCAGCGCGGGGTCCGCTATCTCGACGACGGCGACGTCATCACCACCGGCGGTCTGTTGTCCTCAGTCGACGGCACGCTGCGGGCGGTGGAGCGGCTGGCGGGTACCGACATCGCCGCGACGGCCGCGACGGCGGTTGGTTGGCGGCACTACTCCCCCGGCGGCGCAGCCGCCCTGCCGAGGTCGCGGCTGGCCGTCGGCGACGCCCTCCTGCACGTGCTCAACGTCGGCTTCCGCGCGCGGGAGACCAACCTCGGGGTGGTGCTCACCGATGGTGTGGGTGAGCTCGAACTCGCCTCGGCGTTCGCCCCGTACGCCGAGGTCAAGGCCGCGCGGACAGTGGCGCTCGCGGCCGGGGACCGGATCCGTTCCCGGCACGGCCTGACCTTCGTCCCCCGGGCGCGGCTCGGCGACGCGGAACGCGTCGACCGGCTGCTCGTTCCCGGTGCCGACGCCGCCGCCGATCCGCCCGCTGCGCTCGTCGGCTTGAACGACCGCGCCGACGTACCGGTGGCGTACCTGCATGAGCGTCCCGGCTTCGCGTTCGACCCGGCTCTGCGGGAAGTGGCCCGCAGCATGGATGTGCCCACCGGACGGTGGACCGCCAAGATCCTGGAGTACCCGCGCTCGGATCTTCAGCTGTCCGGTCCGGGGTGGCCATGGTTGTTGACCCTGCGCCCGGTGCTCCTCGGCCTGGCGGGGCTGGCGGTCGCGCTGGCGGTCCTGCGGTTGGCGCGGAAACCCCGCGTCGCGCCTCCCCTGCCCGACAATGCAGACCGATGATCCGACGCAGGTGGGCCTACACCCGACAGACAACTGGAGGTAGAAACAGATGAGCACGACCGAGAGTCGCGGCCGGGTCAAGGCCGCCATCACCGTGTCGGTGGACGGCTACGTGACCGGTCCGGATGACCGTGAGGGCCAGGGGCTCGGGGTCGGCGGTGAGCGGCTGCACTACTGGGTGATGGGCGGCCCGTGGACCTACGAGACCGACCATGAGCCCGGCGCGGGCATGAGCGACGCCGACCGCGCCTACTACGACGCACTGCTCGACGGGGCGACCGGCGGCCTGTGTGGCCGTGGCATGTACGACAACTCCGGTGCCTGGGGCGGCCAGAATCCGTTCGGCGGCACGATGGTCGTACTCACTCACCGCACTCAGGATCAGCCCGACCCGAGTAGCGGCTTCCTGATGGTGAACGGCTTCGACGAGGCGCTGGCAGCGGCCCGGAAAGCGGCGGACGGCGGGGCTGTCGCCATCGGCGGAGGCGCCGACATCATCCGGCAGGCCCTCACCGCGGGGGTCGTCGACGAACTCGGCATCACCACCGCTCCGGTGACGCTCGGCGGGGGCAAGCGGCTCTTCGAGGGCTTCGACCGCGACCTCGACCTCGATATCCTCTCGGTCCACCAGTCGCCGTACGCCGTCCATGTCAGGTACGCGGTCCGACGCTGACCGTCGACTGTCTGTGGAGACCAGCGCTACCAGCCGAGAAAGGCAACACCGGGCGGGATCACGACCGCGCGTAGTGGCGGCAGCGGCCGGTGAAGGTCATCGCCAGGACCGGGTCGATGACCGCGTCCGCGGGCGCCCGACGACGGGCCGGATCGTCGGGGCCGACCAGGATCAGGCTGGCAGCCAGACCACAGGTGGTGGCGAGGATCCGGGCGGCGGCGGTATCGATGTCGACGTCACCGTCGACCTCGCCGCACCGCTTCCCGTTGCGTACCGCGATCGACGCGCGCAGGTGCAGGTCGCGGTGGGCGCGTGCCGCGACCTCGGCGAGCGCCTGATCGTGCAGGGCCTGGGTCACCAGGTTCTGGGTGACGTGGAACTCCTCGACCCGGATCGCGTCGAGCGGAAGCAGCTCGACCACTGCGGTCGCGATGATCTCACGGATCGGCCGTTCGGCGGCCTCGCCGGCGGCGATGTGCGCCGCGATCCGCTCGTCCCGGCGGCGGAGCGCGTCGACGTAGACGAATCGGAGCAGTTCGTCGCGGCTGCCGAAGTAGTGCTGGATGAGGCCGACCGAGATGCCGGCAGCGGCGGCGACGCGAGCGAACGTGGTGGCCTGAAGGCCGTGTTCCACCAGGTGACGCCGGAACGTACGGGCGATGAGCGCGCGTCGCTCGTCGTGGTCGGCAACGCGGGGCATTTGATAACCATACCGTCGTATGGCTACGGTTGCCATATGAGCGTATTGCAACGAGGGGTGGCCGCGCTGCTGCTCGCGCTGCCCGGCGTCGGCCTCGACGTCGGGACCGGCAGGTCGGTTGAGGCGGCACCGGCGGAGAGCAGCGCCGTCGAACCGGGCCGGCTGGACGCCTTCGTCACCGAGCAGATGGAACGGGTGGGCATCCCGGGCGTCGCGTACGCGATCGTGGGCTCCGGTGGGGTGGAGCACCAGGCGACGTTCGGCGCGGACGGCGACGGCGAGCCGATCACCGACGCCACCCCGTTCCTGTGGGGATCGGTGGCCAAGCCGCTGACCGCGAGCCTGGTGGTGTCGATGGCGACGGCCGGGGAGTTGGATCTCGACGCGCGCGTGACGACCTACCTGCCGAACTTCAGCATGGCGGATGAGGAAGCCGGGACGATCACCCTGCGCCACCTGCTGAACCAGACCGGTGGTATTCCCGATCGCATGGATCTGACCGACCGCTACGCCGCTGATCGGCGGCCAGGCGACGTGGTCGACGCCCTCGACAACCTCCACCTGGCCGCCGGCGTCGGCGAGAGACACCTCTACTCCAGCGTCAACTACCTGTTGCTCGGGGCGGTCGTTGAGGAGATCACCGGCCGGGACTTCGCCGACGTGCTGCGTGAGCGGCTGCTCACGCCCGCGGGGATGAATACCGCGATCATCGAGGCCGACGATGCGGCAGACCGGCTCCCGCCAGGCCATCGGTACGTGCTCGGCGAGCCGACGGCATTCCCGAGCCGGTTCGACCCCGCCGGTGTCAGCTACGGGTACCTCGGAGGTTCCCTCCGGGACGCCATCGCGTTCGCCCGGGCGAACCTCGACGGCAGCGACGTGCTGTCCCCCGAGCAGCGGGCCACTCTGGTCCGCCCGGAGACGACCACCGGTGACGGCCGGAGCTACGGGCTCGGCTGGCGCACCTGGCCGGTGTTCGGCAGCGACCAGCCGATGGTCTGGCACGCCGGCGCCGCACCGGGCTACCAGGCCGGGATTGTCCTGCTGCCCGAGCAGAACCGGGCCGTGGTGGTGTTGCAGAACGCGTACGGCAGCTTCCAGGAGAACCAGCTCCTGGACACCTCGTGGGGCCTGGCTTCCATCCTCTCCGGAGCCGTACCCGAGACCCACGGCAACGAGCCGTCCTACGCTGCGCTCCTGTCCGGCCTGGGCCTGGTCTGTCTGCTGCTGCTCACGGCGGTGGCCCGGTCGCTGTGGCGGGTGGCGCGGCCCGCCGCCTGGTCCCGTCGGCGCCTGCTGGGTCTCGTCGCCTGGCTCGTGGCCCTGCTGCTCGTCGGTGCCGGCCTGCTCGCCCTGCCGTCGTACTTCGGTGTGACGCTGGGCCAGGTCTCCCTGTGGGCGCCCGACCTCGCCGCGCTGCTCGGTGCCGGGCTGCTCCTCGTCGCTGTTCTCATGCTGGCTCGCGCAGCCGTCACCGTACGCATCTGGCTCCGGCCAGCAGGCTCGGGTCCGGGCGCCGCCCCTGAGTCCGGTGTCGGATCTGCGGGGCGGATCATGCTCCCGGAAGGTGCCGGCGCATGATCCACGTCGACACCGTGCCTTCGCCGGTCACGGCGCCGGTACGCGGGTCGAGCGCGCGCCAGCGGTGCTGGTGAGGTCGAACGACCACGTAACCCAACCTCTGGTAGAACGCGATGGCCGCCACGTCGTCGACGTCGACGTCGAGACTCATGGCGGCGGCACCCCGCGCCACGCCTGCCGCCTCGCCGGCTTCGACCAGCGCCCTTCCGACCCCACGGCGACGGGCTGGCGCAACCACCGCCAGCCCGTACAGCCATGGGTTGGGGGCGTCGCAGCCGTCCCGCCACCGGACGCTCACCACCCCCACGACGTGATCGGCGGCCACCGCGACGAGCATCGCCTCCTCGCCTCGCTCGGCGGCCTGGAGACGAACTTCGGCGCGGTCCCGCGAGCCCGCCAATTCGCCCAGACCGTCCAGATCGACGTGGCGGGCGGCACGGATCATCAGGTCGTCGATCGGGCTCATTGCGGCATCCCCCAGCGCGTCGGTCACGGCTCGGCAGCGTCGCCGGTGCCACGTACGCGCGGCAACACGGGTATCGGAGATGCTGTCACTCGTCGCGGCGGGCCGGGGGTTCCACCGGGAGCAACCTAAACACATTAGGTTTTTGTCTACAGGGTGTAGGCTGTGGGTATGGCACGAGCGAACCTGACCCCGGCGGTCGTCACCGCCGCAGCGGCGGAGTTGGCGGACCGGGAAGGATTCGACGCGATCACCCTGTCGGCGCTGGCCCGCCACTTCGGCGTGCAGACCGCGAGCCTCTACTCGCATGTCCGCGACCGGTCCGCGCTGCTCGACAGCGTGCAGGAACTGGCCCTCGGCGAGCTGGCCGACCGGATCGCGATCGCCATCGGCGGCCGCTCACAGCGCGACGCGCTCACCGCTCTCGCCGACGCGCACCGCGACTACGCCCGCCAGTTCCCCGGCCGTTGGGCCGCCCTGCAACGTCCGGCGGCGGCGACCACCGTGCGGTCGGACGCCGCCGGCAGGCTGGTCGCGCTCACGCTGGCGATGCTCCGTGGCTACCAGCTGCCGGAGACCGAGCTCGTGCATGCCACCCGGCTGCTCGGCGCGACCATCAACGGCTTCCTGGCACTTGAGGTGGCCGGCAGCTTCGGGCACCGCGAGCCGCCCGCCGACACCTCCTGGCACCGGGCGCTGAGCGCGCTCGACATCGCATTCCGCTCCTGGCCCACCGAAGGGAACCACTGATGCCAGTCCCATCCGAACTCCTCCGTGGCGTCGCCGAGGCCGAGGTCACACCGCGCGGCATTCGGCCGCACCGGTTGCCGACATGGGTACGGGAGCAGTTCCCGGACGGCCAGCTGCTCGCGATGGAGAGCCAGCCGTCCGGCGTACGCATCGTCTTCCGGACGGCGGCGAGCACGCTGGAACTGGTGACCCATCCGACCCGGGTCGCCTACCTGGGCACCGACCGACCGCGTGGCCGTATCGACGTGTACGCCGACGGCGTACTCGCCGCCCGCGACACGTTGGGCGGTGGCGACCGGATCGATGTCGATCTCACCAGCGGCCAGCGCGCCTTCCATCCCGGCCAGGCGCACACGACCACCGTCTCCGGGCTGCCCGCCGGCCGGCACCGGATCGAGATCTGGCTGCCGCACAACGAGAGCATCGAGCTGGTCGACCTGCGGGCCGACGCCCCGATCGAGCCGGACGACGCCGCTTTGCCGCTGTGGGTACATCACGGCAGTTCCATCAGTCACGGTTCGAACGCCCTCGCGCCCAGCGGGACCTGGCCGGCCGTCGCCGCCCGCCGGGCCGGTGTCGAGCTGCGCAACCTCGGCCTGGGCGGCAGCGCGTTCGTCGACCCGTTCCTGGCCCGCGTGATCCGCGACGCCCCCGCCGACTACATCAGTGTCAAGCTCGGCATCAACGTGGTGAACCTCGACGGGATGCGGCTACGTACCTTCGTCCCCGCCGTCCACGGCTTCCTCGACACGATCCGCGACGGCCACCCCGACGTCCCGCTGCTGCTGATCTCGCCGCTGTTCTGCGGAATCCACGAGGACACCCCCGGCCCGGGGGCGATCGACCCCGAGTCGATCGGCACCGACCAGGTACGTTTCGTCGCGACCGGCACGCCCGGGGACGTCGCGCTGGGACGCCTGACGCTCCAGGTCATTCGGCGCGAGTTGCGCTCGCTGGTCGACCGTCGCGCCGCCGACAAGAATCTGCACTACCTCGACGGCACCGACCTGTACGGCCCGACCGATGCCATCGACCTTCCGCTACCGGACGGCCTGCACCCGAGCGCCGAAGCCCATCAGCGGATCGGCACCCGGTTCGCGGAATACGCCTTCACCGGCACCGGCCCGTTCACCCGGACGGCAACCCCCGCGACCGGATACACCGCGGCCTGATGCGCGTGACGGAGGTGCGAGAGGCTCTTACTCCAGGTCCACCACCTGCTCCAGGGCTGCGCGGATCGTCTCGTCGGACACCGTGTCACCGGCGATCTCCACCTCGGCCACAATGCGGCCGTCCACTCGCTTACGCAGTATCAGGAAGCGACGCCGATCGCGGTTGAGCCAGGCGTGGAACAGCGCCACGACGCTGCCCAGTGCCCCTCCCCCACCGACCAGAATCGTGAGGTACTGCTCCCACCCCTTGGTGCCCGGGACGTCGGGGCCCTCGTCGTGCGAGATCAGACCCTGTTCGAGCAGATCCACGCGCAGATCGTCCACCGCGCTGAGTACCGCTTCGTGGTCGTTGGCCACCCCGGTCAGGCCGGGACTCACCACGATCGTCAAAGGATCCACTTCGCGCCTCCTCCGCATTACCGGCGAGCCGTACAGTAGACCACTGGTCGCGTTGTGGGCAGTCGGGAGCGAGAGTGTACAAAGCCCTCCTCATTTGCAATTCGGACTACGGCCGGTCCGGGACGCTGCCGTTCCTCCGTGGTCCCGAGAAGGACGGGAACCTGCTGGCCGCCGCCCTGACCGATCCCGACAAGGGCATGTTCACCGACGCGACAGTACGGCCCGAGCAGAACCTGACCTCGGCTCAGATGCAGCGCACCATCAACGAATTCTTCAGGTCCGCGGATCCCGAGGACACTCTCTTGTTCTACTTCAGCGGGCATGGCCGCAGCGAGTTGCAGAAGCTCTACCTGTGCGGCGTCGACACCGAACGGGATCTCATCCCCGGCACGGCCGTCGGAAACGACACCATGAATGCGATCTTGCAGCAGTGCGTCGCCCGGACGAAGATCTTCATTCTCGACTGCTGTGACGGCGGGGCGTTCAAGGGCGACAACCTGGCGGAGCAGTTCGCGGGCCGCGGCCGATTCGTGCTCACCGCTGCCGCCGCAACGGAGCTGGCCAAGGACGCCGAGCTTGACGGCGAGCCCAGTCCGTTCACCGCAGCCCTGGTGGACGGACTGTTGGGCGGTGCGGCGGTCGACAACGACGGCAATGTCACGCTCGCGACTCTCTACGACTACCTGCACGCCACGCTCACCAGTCCGCGGCCCGGCCAGAAGTTCGACGGGTACGGCCGGATCGCGATCGCCCGCCGACCTGTCCCGGCGGTGGGACAGGTCACGCTGCCGGCAGCAGAAGCGGATCCACAGCCGACCGATCCGACCGGACAGGCCCTGTCGCTGTTGGAACGGCAGACCTCCGGCACGGGCGTGAACACCGAACAACTGGCCCAGTTCCGCGCGAACCTGCGCCCCGACATCGCCGCGGAGATGCCGCCCGCCCTCAACACCACCGAGTTCCTGCATCGGGCCCACCTGATGCGCAATGGGCGGCTGACCTACGCGGGCGCGCTGCTGTTCGGCGAGGATCCGACGGCCGTGGTGCCGACCGCCATGGTGACCTGCGTACATTTCAAGGGTTCCAACCGGGACGAGTGGTACGCGCGGGAGGAGTTGCGCCGGACGGTACCGGAGCAGATCGTGCAGGCGCGCAACTTCGTTGCCCAGCGGACGGCACAGGGTGAGACGTTCACCGGTGACTCGATGACACCGGTTCCGGTCAACGACTACCCGATGATCGCGGTACGCGAGGTCATCGCGAACGCTCTCGCGCACCGCGACTACGAGCACCGGGGCATGTGCGTGCACGTACGGGTGTTCGACGACCGGGTGGAGATCGTGAACCCGGGTTCCTGGCACGGGCCGGACCTGCCGGACGGCGAAGCGATTCCGATCAGCCAACTACGCTCGGAATCCGACCGCCGCAACTTCCACTTCGCGCGGGTGTTGACCTGGATGCGACTCGTGGAGGGCGAAGGCTCGGGCATTCCCCGCGCGGTCGGCGAATGTCAGCGCATCGGCGCACCTGAGCCGACCGTGGTGCAGACCGGCGACTGCGTCATGGTGACGATCTATCCCCGGGCCCGTAAGGACACCACGAAGGTGTACGTCTCGTCGACGTTCCGGGATCTGACCGAGTGCCGCCGCGCCGTCCACACCGCCGCTCGGCGGCTCAATGTCGAAGACGTCGCAATGGAATCGTACGTCGCGGAGAGCCGTCCGCCCCTGGAGACGTCGCTACAGGCCGTTGCCCGCAGCGATCTCTACATCGGGCTGTTCGCGTGGCGGTACGGCTTCGTGCCGGCGGGGCACGACCAGTCGATCACCGAGTTGGAGTACCGGGAGGCGCTACGACTGGGCAAACCGTGTCTGATCTTCCTCCTGGCTGACGACGCGCCATGGCCGGCCACCATGGTCGACCGTGGCGAGGCTGGCGAGCGGATCGAGGCGCTGCGTACGGAGCTTCGGGAGCGCCATCTCATCGCGTTCTTCCGCGGTCCGGAGGATCTCGCAACCCAGGTGACCGCCGCGCTGGCCAATTTCCTCGCGGGCACCCAGCCCCCTGAAGCCGACGACAGGGCCATCGCCGAGAGCCTGCGGGGATACTTCCTGCGGCTACGCCAGCGCTACGGCGGACTCGACCTGGAGGCGTTGTCCTCACCGGGCTATCGACGGATCGACCTCGGGTCGGTGTTCGTCGAGCCGGTTGCCCGCGAGGAGATCAGCCCCGGAGCGACCGCGTCAGCGGTGCCCCTGTTCGAGCTGCTGACCGATCCGAGCCGCCGAACGGTGATGCTGCTCGGCGCCCCGGGCGCCGGCAAGTCGACGGTGGCGCAGTATCTGACACTGTCACTGACGGAACCGCATCCGGAGCCCCGACTGGCGCCGCTGCGCGGGCACGTTCCGCTGCTGGTTCCGCTCCGCTCCTTCGCTGCGGCAGCCGGCGACAGTCGGCGGGAGGGCATTCTCGATCACCTCGACCACCTGCATCGTTCCGAGGGCCTCGGCCTGCCGCGCTCCGTGCTGCGCGCCCTGCTGGACGCCGGGCGGCCCATGATCTTCATATTCGACGGGCTGGACGAGCTGTTCGATCCCCGCCAACGTGAGGCGGTGACGGGCCTCATCGCGGCATTCGCCGCCGAGTATCCCTCCGTACGGATCGTGGTCACGTCGCGGCCGGTCGAGTACAGCCAGCGGATCCTGGCCGAGGCCGGTTTCCACCACCTCACCCTGGATCCCCTGAACGACGCCCAGATCGCCGATTTCCTGTCCAAGTGGTATGCGGCGGAGACACCAGACGACCCTGCCAAGGCGGAGCCACACCGGAAACGTCTCCGCTCCGCGATCCGCGACAGCCCGGCCATCCGGGCGCTGACCGGAAACCCGTTGCTGCTGACCGCCCTGCTCTCGCTGAGCCGACTCCGGCCGGAGCAGCCCAGGAATCGATGGCAACTCTACGACCACCTCACGGACGTCCTTCTCGACCGCTGGGACCAGCACCGCCACCTGAGCCCGACCCGGCACGCCGCAGCCTTCGTCGACGCCGTCGACAAGAAGCAGATGCTGGGACGCCTGGCGTACCTGATGCAGTCACAGGGCATGACGCGCCTCGGGCTAGATGAGCTTGACCGGGTCTTCGAGTCCTACCTGGAGGAGCGGTACGGCCTGTCACGGGCGCAGTCCCGGCAGGTGGCCGGCGAGCTCATCGACGAGTTCCGGGTACGCGACTTCATGCTCGTCCGGTACGACGACAGCCGGTACGGCTTTGCGCACCGCGCCTTCCTGGAATGGTTCTGCGCGCGGGACATCGTCCGGCAGCACCACCAGGAGTCAGCGGAGTCGTTACCGGCCCTGTTCGCCGCGCACTGGGCCGACCAGTCGTGGTGGGAGGTGCTCCAGCTCGTCGCGGGGGCGGTACCCCCTGGGCTGGCCGGGCGGCTGATCCAACTCCTCGCGACCGAGGTCAACCGGCCCTGGCCGGCGGACCGGTTCACCGAGCCGCCGGGGAATCTCGTGCTGGCCGTGCAGTGCCTCGCCCAACTGCGGATCGGCCCCGCGGTGGCGCAGCCGGCGTACGCGCTCCTGCGTCAGCTCATCCTGCTCATCGAGCACGGGGTGTCCACCGGCGACGAGGCCAGCGCCGTACTGATCGAGGACTTGATGCTGCCGGTGATCAGGACGGTGGGCACTGACTGGCCGGGCCGAGAGGCGTACCCGCGCTGGTACCGGCGACGTGGGTTCGAGCTGACCCGGGGCACCGCATATGCCGAGGTCGCCGCGCGGCTCGCCACGCTGCTCGGCTCTCCGCGCGACGGCATCCAGGAGCTTCTCGACCCGCTGGCCGGCGGTGGGGATCACCAGGCCCAGCTCGCACTGGTCGCCGGACTGGCCGAAACCGCGATCTCCGAGGTTCGGCTGCCAGCCGAGCGGGACCGCTGGGCGGCCGGTCGGGCACGGCTGATCTGGTACGCCGTCAACAGCGCTGACCGGGCCGTGCGACGTGCCGCACTCGACGCGCTCGTCAGCGGCCACGCCGTCGATGAGGAGCTGGTGAATCTGCTGCATCACCGGGCCCGCAACGACGAGGACCCCGCGGTACGCGCCCTGGCGGTACGGGCTCTCGGCCGCCACGACGCCGGGGACGTCCACGACATCCTTGGCGAGAGACTGGCCGAGGATGTCGCGCCTCCGGTGGTGGAGGCGGCGGCCACCGCGCTGCTTGACCAGCCCGGCAACGCCCCACTGGTCCGGCGGCAGTTGCTCGACCGGATCCATGAAGACGAGTCCGGGGCGGTGCGCAGCACCGCTGTCCGCTTGCTGAGCCGGCACTTTCCGGACGCGGGGCTGATGCTCGAACTGGTGCGTCACGACCCTGACCCGGACACCCGCCTCGCGGCGCTGGAGGCACTCGCGCGAACCACCGACCACAGCGCGGCGGTTCTCGACATAGCGCGCGACGATCCAGCGCCAGCGGTACGGCTCGCCGCCGTCCACGCTCTCCTGAACGGCAGTCCGGCCGTCCTCGCGGACGTCGCCGAGGACCTGATCCAAGACGCGGACCCTGCTGTGCGACAGGCCGTCGTCAGCACTCTCGTCCGGACCGGCACCCGCGACCACCTCGCAGTCGAGCGCATCCGCGAGGATCCGGACCCGCAGGTGATCCGCGAAGCGGTCACCGGCGTCTTCGGCTGGCAGTCCCCCGCGCGCAACGAGGTCGTCGCGGCGCTGCTGCAACGCGCCAGCCACGATCGTGACCCCGCTGTCCGAGCCGCAGCCGTCGAACTGCTCGCCAGCTCGCCCCTTCCCGCCGAGCAGTCGAGGGCGTTCCTCCTCGACCGGGTGAACGACCCGGATCCCACCGTCCTCGCGGCCGCCGCCGACGCGCTGCTCGCGGGGGACGGCGAGTCCGCGGCGGCATCGCTGCTTCGAGCACGCGCTACCAGCGACGACCCGGCCATCCGGCGCGCCGTGGTCGAGTTGCTCAGCCGCCATCCGGTGGGCGACAGCGACACCCTCGCCCTGCTGGTGGACCGGGCGAGCACCGACCCGGACGTCTCCGTCCGCCGTGTCGCCGTGGCAGGTCTCGCGAATGAGGGACACTCCCGCCCCCAGGTCGTCGACCTGCTCCGCGACCTCTTCACCGACGACGATCCCGGCGTACGCCGCGCCGCGGCCTGGGCGCTGGCGCAGCACCGCCCTGTCGAGGAGTTCCGCAACCTGGTCGTGGAGCAGGCCACCCACCATCCCGAGCCGGCCATCCGGCGGCTCGCCGAGCAGACCCTCGCCTGGCTGCCCGGCACCGATATCGACGACCTACCCGACCGCAGAGCGAGCTACCCGGACCCCCGGTAGCGGCCTTCGTGGACCGGCACCGTGAAGCCGACCGGATGGGCCCTGTCCGAGTCGCCCTTTCGACCGCCGCGGGTCACCACCACTCGGGTATGTATGACACTGGGACATGAAGGTGTCTCAGTCACATACCGCTTTCACCTAATAGCGCCTCCCGCCGAGCGGCAGGCCAACCCATACCGCACACGCGGCGGACTTGCTGCGGCTCGCCTACTCACTACTGCTGCTGCAGTACCCGAGCTTCGCTCAGAAGACCGGCGACGCCGCGGATGTGGTAGGTGCTCATGAAGTCGTAGACGTCCAGCGCCGTACCGAACTCGTCCTCGATCTTCGCAAGGACCTCGACCGCAACAATCGAGTCGCCGCCGAGGTCCAGAAAGTCGTCGTGCACGCCGATCCACTTGAGGTTCATGGTGCTGGCCCAGATCGACAGGAGCCGCTCTTCGACGTCGTCGGCCGGACCTTCGAACAGGGTGCACGTGCCGGCGATGACGGCGGACCGGACGTATTCGGTGTCGAGCGTGTTGCCGGCGAGTGGCACGGCGTTGACGAGCAGCACACCGTCCAATCCGCAGCTCGCACCGAGCCGGTCCCACACGTAGCCACGAAGCTCCGGCCCGCTTACGTACTGGGAAAACTCGACCACGCCGATCGTGACGTCCCGATCGTCGTGGCGGATCGTCGTCGCCCGGGCATCACGTACGGCCGGATGCCCCAGCAGGGTGGATGCGAGCTCTGCCAAGCCAACCATCAACCGCTCCTTCAGTAAACGGCGGCAATCCGAGCCGTCGGCGCGGATTGACAACAGTCGCCAATGTGCCACGGAAGCGTGACCGGTCGCAGAGAAGAACCGGCAGAAGTTCCGGAAGTGGTTGACTGCCGTTGCTTCTTGGCGCCAATCCTTGCCCGCGTCGGCCGCGCGATCCACAATTCTCCCGAGAGTGGCGAACCTGCGACTGTTCGCTAATCGACACCATATTGTCGCCGGCCAGGGGGTAATGGACGATGAACGAGATCAGCTATGCACAGTCGTCGCTCGTCGAAGAGGACAGGCCAAGCACCACTACGGAGCGGGTCATCGCCGAGGTGTGGGCCGAGGTACTGAATCTCGACGAGGTCGGGCGACACGACAACTTCTTCGACCTCGGCGGCCATTCGGTGCTCGCGACGCAGGCCGTGGCCAGGTTGTGCGTCGCCCTGGACCGGCAGTTGCCGGAGCGGGCCTTGTTCGACTGGCCGACCGTCGCGACTCTGGCCTCGGCCCTGCCCGGCTACCCCGTCGCCGAACAGGTTGCGCCCATCAGGCGCCGGTGAGCGACAGGCCGGTGGGCTCCGGGACCGGAGCTACGCTGCCGCATCCCGCGGGTCGGACAAACCGATCAAGCCGGAACCACACGACATGCCGGATCCTCACGACATCGAGCGACCAAACTATCGTTCAGAATTTACCGGGGTTTCGCCCGTCACAGGTCATCAGTAAGACGATCTGTAACCGGTCAAACCACCTCCCGACGAATTGAGGTTACTCGCGGTATCCCTGCTCCGCGGCCCCGCTCGAGTGCGCCCGGTTGCCGCCCGAACGACTTCCGGAACAAACGTGATTGATGATCGTCGTTCCGTGATACCGTATGCTGGCCGACATGGTGCGAGTCGAGTTCCGGGTTCTCGGAACATTGGAAGCCGTGGTCGATGGTTCCCCCGTGCCGATAACCTCCCCGCGGCAACGTATAGTGCTGGCCAATTTGCTGATGGCCGCCAACCATGTCGTGACCGTGGAAAAGCTGATCGGCGCAGTTTGGGACGATTCCCCGCCGCCCAGCGCGCGTGGTCAGATCCAGATCTGCATCTCCGCGTTGCGCCGGGCTCTCGGCAGTCCGGAGATCATCGACACCAGCCCGCTCGGTTACTCCATCCGGGTGGCCCGTCAACAGCTCGACTACCTCATGTTCGACGACGCTCTCGCCCGGGGCCGGGCCGCCGCAGCCAAGGGGCGGCTGGACGAGGCGCTGACGCACCTGGACCGTGCGATCGACATCTGGTCCGGACCGGCGTTGGGCGGAGTGCCGGGCCGGGCCGCCGAAGTCGTCTCCCACCGTCTGGAGGAACGGCGGATCATGGCGCTGGAGGACCGCGCCGAGATCCGTCTGGGCCTGGGCGGTCATCGGGAGTTGGTCGAGGAACTGGTCGCGTTGACCACGGAGTACCCCCTGCGGGAACGCCTGTGGGGGTTCCGGATGCTCGCGCTGTATCGGTCCGGACGGCAGGCAGAAGCGCTGGCGACGTACCGTACGGCCCGCACCAACCTGGTGGGCGAGCTCGGCATCGAGCCGAGCCAGTACCTGCGCAAGCTGGAACGCGCGATCCTCAGCCAGGACAGCAGCATCAGCGGCGAAGTGGACGACCGGCGAACCGAGGCCGCCACGAGCGTGCACCGTCCGCAGGAGTTGCCCGCAGATCTGCCGGACTTCGTCGGCCACGCGGCGCTGATCGAAACCCTGACCACCACACTGACCAGCGAGGACACCAAACAGGTGCCGATCGCGGTCATCACCGGCGCGCCGGGCTGCGGAAAGACCTCGCTGGCCCTGCACGTCGCGCACCGGTTGCGCGCCAAGTTCGTCAACGGCAGCCTCTACGCCTGCCTCTACGGGAGCACCACGCAGCCACGCTCGACCGAAGCCGTACTCAGCGACCTCCTGCACGGACTCGGCGTCGCCCCGGCGGCAATCCCGGTCGCACCCGGCCAGCGGATCAACCTCCTACGGAGCCAGCTCGCGACGCGGCGGCTGTTGATCGTGCTGGACGATGTGGGCAACGAGGACCAGGTCGCCGACCTGCTTCCCGGCGTGCCAGGCCCGGCGGTGCTGATCACCAGTCGCCGCCGGCTCGCCGGCATCCCGGGTGCCCGGGCCGTCGACGTCGACATGATGTCGGCCGACGAGAGCCTCACCCTGCTTGGCCAGATCTGCGGGGAGCAGCGGGTCGCCGCGGCGCCCGAGGCCGCGGCGGAGCTGACCGAGATGTGCGGTGGCCTGCCCCTGGCCGTGCGGATCGCCGGGGTCCGTCTGGCTGCGCACCCGCACTGGGCCGTTGGCACCCTGCTGGACCGGCTGCGCGACGAACGCTCTCGGCTGGACGAACTGTCCCACGGTGACGTCGCGGTCCGCTCGCTGCTCGCTGACGTGTACGACTCTCTCACCGTGCCGGCGCAGACTCTGTTCTGGCTGCTCAGTGCGTTGGAGATACACGAGTTCAGCGCCTGGACCGCGGCGGCCCTGCTGGACTGCGATTCGAGGCAGGCCACGGCACTCCTCGACGAGCTCGTGGACGTCCGGCTGCTGGAGGCCCAGCTTTCCGCGCTCACCAAGCAACCCCGCTACCGATTCCACGAGCTGGTGCGGGTGTTCGCGAGCGAACACCGGCTGACGCAGGACGACCGGGAGACCTGCATAGCTGCGGTCACCCGATCGCTCGGTGCCCTGCTCGCCTTCGCCGAGGAGGCTCATCATCGAATCTACGGGGGCCGGTTCGCGGTTCTGCACGGCACAGCACCCCGATGGGCCAACGCGCGCGCCGAGTTCGACCGCTTCCTCGGCGATCCCACCGCCTGGTTCGACGAGGAGCGCATCACGCTGGAGGTGGCGATCCGCCAGGCGGCAGAGCTGGGGCTGGACGAACTGTGCTGGGAGTTGGCCACCGTATCGGTCGCCCTGTATGAAAG
Organism: Micromonospora sp. C51; assembly: GCF_018070435.1. Taxonomy (NCBI): domain Bacteria; kingdom Bacillati; phylum Actinomycetota; class Actinomycetes; order Micromonosporales; family Micromonosporaceae; genus Micromonospora; species Micromonospora sp. C51. The sequence continues at coordinate 323,514 of NZ_JAGPXQ010000003.1, forward strand.
GCGCGGCCTGTTCGCCGAATGGCGTACGACCCACAACATCGCGCTGGAGGCCACCAGCAGGGCCGGCAATCGCCGGGGCGAGGCCGCTGTGTTGGCGTCGCTCGGCTCGCTGGGCGTAGCCCAACACGCTGAGGACGATGGCGAGAACCTGCTGCATGCGATGAGCTTGTTCGACGAGGTCGGCGATCAGGCCGGGGCGGCATTGACGCTACGCAACCTTGCGCACCTGGACCGGATCCAGGGTCGACCCGACAGGGCGGTGCTGCGTTACGAGCAGGCACTGGAGAAGTTCCGGGCAGTCGGCGACCTGGGCGCACAGGCCCATGTACTGAGTGGACTCGCGCGTAGCCACCTGGATCTCGGAGCCCCGGAGCGGGCCGAGATCCTGGCGAAGGAATCGCTCGTACTTGGGGAACAACTGGGTAACCGGCGCCTTCAGGCCCAGGCGTTGTACCGGCTCGGTGAGGTGTTTGCCGACTCAAAGCAGTCGCTGGCCGCGAAGGCCGTCTTCCAGTCGGCTCTGGATCTCGCTCGGGCGCAGGACGACCGGGTCGGCCAGTCCTACGCCCTGATCGGCCTCGGCGGGGCCATGTTGGAGCAAGGCGAGTTCACCGCCGCCGAAATTCACTTCAGCGAGGCGGTCGAGATCTGCCGGATGACGCAGGAGCGGAATGTTCATGCACACGCCCTCTTCGGCCTCGGCCGGGTGTACCTGGGCCGGAGTGAGTTCGACACCGCGGAACACTTCTTCGTGCAGGCCGCGAACGCGTTCGCGATGCAGGAGAACAACCCGTGGCACTCGCGCTCCATCGACGAACTGGGCGCGCTGCGCCGGGCCGCCGGCCGGCTGACGACACAGAGCAACAAGAACGAGCCGGCCGGCGAGATGAAGACCTGACCGCGATCAGCCCCGCTGGCCGGCCAGCCGCCAACGTTCGAGCTTCCCGGCGGCCGAGCGCGGCACCTGATCGACGAACGTGACCCGCGTCGGCACCTTGTAGTTGACCAGACCGGCCCGGCAGTGCGCCATCAGCTCACCGGTACTGACCGAGGCTCCCGGCCGGCACACGACGTAGGCGCCGACCGTAGCGCCCAGCACCTGGTCCTCGGCCGCCACCACCACGGCGTCCAGCACCGCGGGGTGTTCCAGCAACTGCGCCTCGACCTCGTTGGGGTAGACCTTCTCACCACCCACGTTGATCACGTCGTGCCGACGGGGCGCGAGGAACAGATAGCCGTCCTCGTCGAGCCATCCGAAGTCGCCGACGCTGGCGAAACCGTCGGCCGTCGTTTCCAGCACCTGGCTGCCCAGGTAGGCGTCGCCTCGGGAGACCCGACCGGCGCGCATGAACACCTTGCCGGTCTGCCCCGGGCCCAGCCGGTTCCCGGCGTCGTCCCTGATGCTGATCTTCGTGAAGAATCCCCGGCCCACCGTGCCCGGCCGTTGTTGCCATTCGTCCCCACGCACCAGGGTGCCGCCGACGTTCTCGGTCGAGCTGTACACCTCGTACAGGTGTTGCGGCCCGACCAGCTCGATCCACCGCTTCTTCGTGAACGAGTCGCACGACGCGGCCGTGTGCATCACCGTACGCACGCTGGCGAAGGAGGCCGGATCGGGCTCGAGAAGCATCAGGATGGTACGCATGTGTGCCGGGGTGAGCTGGATCCATTCCACCGCGTAGCGCTCGACCAGCTCCACTGTCCAGGCCGGCAGGAAGTACGGCGGCAGAATTGTGGTGTTGCCGTCGAGGAGCCCGTCCAGCAGCGTGGTGAACGGGGCCGCGTGGTGCAGCGGACCGAGAATCAGTTGCCGCTGACCGGCTCGCCAGCCGGCGCGACGGCGCAGGGGCAACGGCACCTGGTGCGGATCGTAGCCGAGCGGTCCGGGCCGAATCGCGATCTTCGGCCGGCCGGAACTGCCGCCGGTGGGCAGCAGGTAGGCGATCCGGCTGGCCATCGCCGCCGGCGACCGCGCCGGTCGGCCCGCGTCGGCCTCGACGTCGGCCTCGGCGGCGATGAGCTGGGCCCGTCCGTACGTCTGACCGATGAAGTTGAGGAGCTTCTCCCGCTCGGGTACGGGCGAGGCCGGGTTCAGCGGCAGCAGTGGCAGTTCCGCGGAGAGGACGGCCACGATGTCGACCACCGCCTGGATCGTGTTGTTCGCCTCGATCGCGACCACGCCCGGACCGGTCCCCCGGGCGGCGTCGTCCACCAGTGCGTCCGCCCGCCGGCCGCTCCGCTCGGCCAGCTCCCGCCACGTCAGTACCTGCTCGACGGAGTTCTCGTCGAAGCCGACGACCGCAGGCCGATCGGCTGACATCTCCGCGATATCGGTGATCCGCTGACGGATCGATACGCTCATTCGAGCCTCCCACAATCGAGTGCGTCGTCATCCACCCGGCGGTCGGCGACCTGCCGGCCGGGCCGGCCGAGTGGACGAAACGCAGATCCACCCGGCAGACCTGGCCGGCGCACACATGATGGACGCAGGTCGATGATGGCCCGTCCGGGCCGGCGCACGCAGAGAACAACCGGCAGAACAACGCACACGACCCGGACCCCGAGTCGCTGCCGGTCCTTCTCTACTGCGCGGCGCGAAGCGCTCAATAGCCTTGCGCACATGGTCTCACCAGGGCACATCGACAGTGCCGCGCCGAGCACCCGGACGACGCGGACCCACCAGGCAACCGGTACCCGCGCGCCCCGGCGTCGGGCTCGATCGGTGAGCCTGGTTCCGCGGCCGTCGGTGACCGTGCGGTTCAGTGGAACACGATCGGCCGAGGGGCCCCTCAACATCGGCCAGTACAACATCCTGCAATGGCTGCGTCGTGAGTCGGAGCAGTTCTTCGCGGCCGTCGCGGGGGAACTCGACGTTCCGGCCGCGACCATGGTCGATGACGTCGCCCAGGCACTCGCGGTCTTGATCGAACGGCACGAAGGACTCCGTACCACCTACCTGGACGGCGTCGAACCGCAGCAGTTCGTGCAGGCCACCGGCGAGCTTGTCGTGGAGGTCTACGCGATTGAGGCCGCTGACCCACAACTCGTCGACCGGGCCAGCCTGGCCCGGGACCTTACCCGGCGGTTGCGCGCCGCTGGCGCCTACCGCATCGGCGAACTGCCGGTCCGGGTCGCCCTCGCGGTGTCCTCCGGTGACGCGTCCACCGGCTCCGCCGGGGTGGTGCAGGCGGCGGTGATCGGCTGCTCGCATCTCGCGGTCGACTATCAGGCGATGGAGATCATCAAGCGGGAGTTCGCCGACCTGATCCGTGACCGCGGCGCACGACCGGCCGGCGGACCACCGATCCAGCCGTTGGACCTGGCCGCCCTGGAACGTACGCCCAAGGCCCTGCGGCACGAGGAGACGGTTCTCAGCTACTGGAAAGACCGGTTCTCCCGCATGCCGCAGTGCCTGTACCCCGTCCCGCGGGTCGCCGCCGGCACCGGGTCGGTCTCCGTCGAGATGACCTCCACCGCAGCCGGCATGGCGTTGCGAGCGGTGACGGCGCGCACCAGGACGAGTCGCGCCAGCGTCGTGCTGGCGGCGATCGGCGCGGTGCTCTCGCACCGGACCGGCGTCCGGGAACTCGTGCTGCCAACCCTGTCCGCCAATCGCTTCGAGCCGCACCTTCGGCAGCACGTCGGTAGCCTCGCGCAGCTCGCGTCGATCACGCTCACGATCAGTGACACCACCTTCGACCGGCTGGTCCGGCAGGCGTGGGCTGCCGTGGTCGACGCGAGCCGACACGGCCGTTACGACGTGGACCGGCAGAGTGCCATCGCACGCCGGATCGAGCACGAGCGTGGCGTCGTATTCGATTGCGAACCGCTGTTCAACAACCTTGTCATCGAGTCCGGTCGGGCCGGTGGCCGGACCACGACACCGGTACCCACGCCGGATGAACTGGTCGCCGCGCGCCGCACGACGCAGCTGCGGCGGCAGCCGATGCCCGCCGGGACCACGCTGATCCGCTTCGATCTCTACGGCACCGACGGACAGCTGCGTCTCGGCTGCTGGAGCAGTGACACCGGCCGAATCCCCGACGACGAGGTCGAATCGCTGCTCCTGGCGGTCGAGAACCTGCTGATCGCGGCCGGATCCGCTGACCTCGGCGCCCGAGGGATCCGCGACTCGATCCCGCTCAGCCCGGTACAGCGGGGCCCCGGCTGGCTGCTCGTGGACGGCTGCTGGATCGAGGTGGCCGAGGTGCAACGGTTGCTCGACGACAACCTGCCGTCGACCGGTGCCCGAATCTTCGCGGAGGTGGACGGCCTGCCGTTGGTCGCCTATCTGGCGCGGACCGAGGCCATCCGCACCCCCGAACAGGCCCACGCCGCTTGCCTGGCAGCGGTGAAGGCGTATTCGACGGCGATGACACCACGGCGCTACGTCATCTGCGAACGCGTTCCGGACAACCCCGACGACCCGGCCGCCTGGCTCGACGTGTGCTCCCAGGGATCCGGCCGAAACGTCGGGACCGGCGACCCCGGGCCCTGCTGATCCGACCCGACCACCAGATGCAATGAAGGGAGCCGACGGTGACCACGAGCAACATCACGCCCGTACGCCTCACACCCGCGGTATCAAGCCATGAGTCGACACTGCCCGCCGTGCTGACCGCGCCCAGCAGTGGCGTACCGGCCGAGAGTCAGATCGCCGAGATGCGGGATTCGGTCCGTCGGCAGCTGCGCACCCACGGCGCGGTCCTGCTGCGTGGCTTCGACATCGGCAGCGTCAGCGGGTTCGAACGGGTCGTCCGGGCGGTGTCCGGTGCGCCGCTGTCCTACGCCGAGCGGTCGTCGCCGCGTAGCACCATCGAGGGCCAGGTCTACACCTCGACGGACTACCCACCGACCGAGGAGATCTTCCTGCACAACGAGAACTCGTACCAGGCGACCTGGCCGCTGACGCTGTTCTTCTACTGCATCACCCCGCCCGACACGCAGGGTGCCACGCCGCTGGCCGACACCCGCCGGATCCTACGGTCGATCGATCCGAGCGTGCTTGAGGAATTCACCCGGCGCGGCTGGACCGTGGTACGCAACTTCACCGAGGGCTTCGGGGTGCCGTGGCAGCAGGCGTTCAACACCACCGACCGGGCCGAGGTCGAGCGCTACTGCGCGCGTAGCGGTGTGGAGGTCCAGTGGGTCGGGCGCAATGGCCTGCGTACGACGGCCCGCCGCCAGGCGGTGCACCAGCACCCGGTGACCGGCGAGACCGTCTGGTTCAACCACCTCACGTTCTTCCACGTGACCACGCTGCCCGAGGAGGACTGCGAGGGGCTGCGGGAGATGTTCGACGAGGCGGACCTGCCCACCAACACGTACTACGGCGACGGCGGGCGAATCCCCGACGAGGTCGTGGCGCACCTGCGCGACTGTTACCGAGCCGCCCAGCGCCGCTTCGACTGGGAGCGCGACGACGTACTGATCGTCGACAACATGCTTGCGGCTCACGCCCGCGAGCCGTTCACCGGGCCACGCAAGATAGCCGTGGCGATGGCCGAACCATTTCCGACTTCGTGAGGAAGGTGGCACCTGACCGACGGAGGGACACCGCTGCGGCGGCCCTCCGTCGGCCTGCCCGGGAGAGACTGATCAGCCCCACGGCGTGTCACCGGCGACAGCGACCACCGACGTGGTCGACGAGACGATCAGGCGCGGACCGGAAATCATTGAAACCAGCAACTCAATACCCCTTGTCTGCTTCGGCTCTTGTGCCGGCTGCCGCCGACAGAAACGAAGCTATGGCCGGCCGTTTTCGGCTCCCCATCACGACGCTTTCCTCGCCGGCCGCTGCCTACCCGATCGGCGATAGCGGTGTGAAGGTGCCCGGGACGACGGTTGAGCAAGAATTGCCTACTCTCCGTCAACGAAGGCGACCCTCCTCATGGCCTCATGGTTGGACCAGCGGACCGCTCCGCATGTCGGCACCGCAACGCTGATCTGCATACCCAGCGCCGGTAACGGCGACTTCCAGTTCGACCGATGGCCCGACACCGTCGGCCCATGGTGCGTTGTCCGCCCGCCGGTCGTGGGCGACCCGAGCGGCGACGCACCGGGTACGCGGTCTAGGGCCCAGCCCCCTTCGGGGCTGCCGGAACGAGCCGCGGAGCTCGTGGCGGACCTCAAGCGCCGAGGGATCGAGGAGTTCGCGTTGTTCGGCCACGAGGGTGCCGCGCTGCTCGGCTACCAGGTCGCGGTCGAGCTGGACCGGCGGGGCGCGCCGGCACCGCTGCGCCTGTTCGTCTCGGGCTGTCCCGCACCCCAGTACCTCCGCCGCCATGCCGGCGAGGCGCACACCGAACCGACCGACGACGAACTGACCGAGCGGGTACTGGCGACCGCAGTGGCCATGGGGACCATCCCGCTGCCGTCGATCGTCGCCGCCGGCGTACGGGCGCTCCGGGCCGAACTGAGCGCGTTGCGGGCCTATCAGGTGCCCCACCCGGTGCCGCTGCGCTGTCCGCTGACCGCGATCCGGTGGCTGGACCAGGGCATCGAGGCGGAGGTGGTGGCCGGCTGGTCGGCGTACGGAGACACCGATCTGGTGCAGTTGCCCGGATCCGGATTGAGCTATTCGACCGAGCCGGCCGATCTGTTGCGGGTCATCGGTGACCGGATGCCGGCCGGTGGCCCACGTCGGCCAGCCGACTGGTGACGGCGGCGCGGTCGCCTCGCCCGCGCAGCCTCCGCTGACTGCCGACCGTGGGAACGACCAGCCGCACCTGAGTGCCCCGTCGTCCGCGGCTGCACGCCGGTGTGCAGCCGCGGACGACGGGCTCAGATCAACCCGGCCGCTACCCCACAGGCCACGGCGTGGGCGCGGTTGCGAACCTGCAACCGCGCCATCATGTCGTAGATGACGTTCTTCACCGTGTGGTTGGAACACAGCAACGACCGGGCGATCATCGCGTTGTCCTGGCCCTCGGCCATCAACGCGAGCACCCTCGTCTGACGGGGCGTCAGCGGCGACCGGCCGGCCGTCCAGGACGTTTCGGCCTGGTTCGGCGTACCGGTGCCACCGAGCACCCCGACCAGCACCTCGTGCGGCAACCGGACCTCCCCGTCCCGGGCGGCCTGCACGGCGGCGGCCAGCCGGCTCGGTGTGACGTCGGCGAAGCGGAGCATCACCAGAGTCCCCGAACGCAGTACGCGTACCACGTCCGTCGGTGAGAAGCGGTCCGCGACGAGCAGCGTCCGCTGTGTCGTGGGCCGCGGCCGCGGCGGGCACGCCGTCAGCGCCTCATGCACCGTGTCGACCGCCGTGACGATGACGGTGTCCGGTGATTCGTACGGGTCGGGCACGGGTGTGACGCCGGCACGCCGCAGCGCGGCCAGCACCTCGGCCCGGATGGTCGTGTTCGGGGCTACCACGTGTGCGGTCAAGGCCATCATGATCTTCTCCTGTTCGCCGTTCACAACATCCCGGCCCGCAGGGCGAAGGCCACCGCGTGGGCCCGGTTGCGCAGCCGGAATCGTCGCGTGATGTCGTGCACGACACTTGTCACCGTGCGCGTCGAGTAGCACAGCTCCTTGGCGATCTCACCGGTCTCCCGGCCCTCGGCGATCAGCCGCAGCACCGCGCGCTCGCGGTCGCTGATGTTCGATGCCAGGGTGCCGGCCGGAACCGCCGGCGCGGCGAGCAACCGGTCGAGCATGTCCGGCGAGACCGTGCAGTCTCCCTCACCGGCGGCCAACACCGTGCGGGTGAGCCGCTCCGCGGTCGCCTCCCGGCGCCGCAGCAGGCCGCGGGCACCCGCCGCGATGGCTCGCAGCGCGTCAGCCGGCTCCACCTCGGGCACGACGAGCACCACCTCGGGCCGGTCCGCGCCGGCGCGGATGGCCCGCACCGAATCCAGCGCGTCCTGGCCCAGCTGGTCGACCACCAGGACCGTGACCGCCGCCTTCTCCCGCGCCGTCACCACAGCGATGTCCGGGCATCCGAGCATCGCGCTCGTCACGCCCGCTTCCAGCACGGGGTCGGTCGCCATGACGTTGACCCACATCGGTTCGCCCATCACGCCTCCTTCGTCGTCACGCCGGGGCGTGGCGTCGGAATGTCCTGGCCGGATGGTTCCGCGACGAACTAACTGGTCGCTGTCGACTCGCTGTCGACTCGCTCTCAGCCGCCGGCGCAGCCTGATAGCGGAGCATCGACTCGCCATCGTCGCGTCAGCGCCGGTCGTCCCGGCCGTGACGCGACGGCCGGCTGCGCCGCCGGCCGACCCGGCGGCGGCAGCCTTCCCGTATGTCTGCCGATTCTTCTCTGCAGGCGATCCGCGTTTCCGTGGCACATTGACAACCGTTGTGGATCCGTGCCGAGAACGTCGATTTCCGTCGTTACCGGAGGAGCGGTCGATGAAGGATGCCAGCTCGTCGCCGGCCCCCTACCTGGACGGACACGGATCGGGAAAAGCAAGGGTCGGTACCGAAAAATCGTCGAATCAGCAGGACGTGGGTGAACAAGTGATTAGTTCTGACGTCAGTGACATTGCCGCAGACCTTGCGGCGAACGCCACTCTTCTGGAGATCGCCGAGAATCTGGGACTTTCGCCGCTACTCGATCGCGGGACCCCGTTCACGCTGGCCGAGGCAACTACCGCGACCGGCGTTCCCGAAGCTCGCGCTCTCCTCTTCCTGCGCGCCATGTCCGCCGCCGGGCTGCTGGAGCGCGACACCGAGACCGGGCCGTTCACGCCCTGCGCGGAGCTCGCGGACCGGCGGTACGAGGCGGGCTACCTCTCCTGGTCGCTCAGCGCGAACCGGCCGTTCATCGATCACGCGGAGCGGTTTCTGCGTGAGCCGGACGCGGCCGGCCGTCAGCACCAGCGCGACGGTCGACTGGTGGCGGTGTCGTCCCGCTGGATCGGCTCGCGCGGTTTCTATCCCGGAGTGCTGTCCGAGATCATCAGCCGCAAGCCCCGACACATCGTCGATCTCGGCTCCGGCGCGGGCGCGCTGCTGATCCGGCTGCTGACCGAGCTGCCCACCAGCACCGGCGTGGCCCTGGACCTCAGCCCGGGAGCATGCGAGGAGGCCGAACGTGCCGGTCGCCACGCCCAGGTGGACGACCGGCTCACGGTGGTCAACCGGTCCGTCGAAACGCTCGTCGACGACCCCGCCCCCCTCGACGGCGCGGACATCATCCACGCCGGCTTCGTCATGCACGATGTCGCTCAGCATCCCGAGGTCTTCGCAGGCGTGCTGCGGGCCTGCCGCGAGCACCTCGCCGACGGCGGCTGCCTGGTGGTCACCGACGCGGTGCCGTACGTGGACACGCCGGGCGAGCGCGCCTTCAGCGCTCTCTTCAGTTACCTGCACGAGAGCTCGATGGGCGTACGGCTGCCGACCGAGGACCGGTGGTGCGAACTCTTCCGGCAGGCCGGTTTCTCCGCGGTGACCAGCACCGCCCTGGGGATGCCCGGCAGCCGCCTCTTCGTGGCCACGCGATGAGCCGGAACGGCGGAGCAGCGGCCCTCGCGGAGCACGATGCCGAGCGCATGGCCCTGGCTCTGTACGAGGCGCGGAGCAACCGCGTGCCGATCGCTCCGTTCACCGACGCCTGCCCCACGCTCGACGCGGCCGGCGGATACGCCGTCCAGCGCCGGCTGACCGAGCTGCTGATCGCCGACGGCGAACGGGTGGTCGGCTACAAGGCCGGGCTCACCTCCGCCTCGATGCAGGAGATGTTCGGGGTCCACGCCCCGGACTACGGCCCGGTGTTCGCCTCGACCGTCCGCGCGGACGGTGCGAGCTTCGCTCGCGGCGAGTTCATCTCGCCGAAGGTGGAAGCCGAGATCGTCTTTCGGCTGGCGAGGCCGTTGACCGGTCCTGGCGTCACCGTGGAGCAGGCCCACGCGGCGATCGGCGAGGTCATCGCGGGTCTCGAGATCGTCGACTCCCGGATCACGGATTGGCGCATCCGGCTGGGCGACACGATCGCCGACCTCGCCTCGAACGGCGCGGCCGTGCTGGGACGCTCGATCCCGGCCAGCGCGGAGCTGGACTACCGGCTCGTGCGAATGGCCTTCCGCCGCAACGGGGAGTTAATCGCGTCCGGTCAGGGCGCCGACGCCCTGGGCAACCCGGTGGCGGTGGTGGCGCTGTTGGCGAACCTGCTGGGCGAGAGTGGCGTCACGCTGGAGGCCGGTCAGTTGATCATGACCGGCGCCCTGCACGCCGCCGTCCCGTTGAGCCCCGGTGACACCTACACCGCCGAATTCGATCATCTGGGCTCGGTCACTCTGCACGTCACCAATACGTAGTCCCGACGCGGGTAGGAAGGCGATCCCCTCGATGAATTCAGAACGACGGCTGTCAGTTGGGGTGCTCGGCGCCGGGCTCATCGGCGTCGACCTGGCGGTGAAAGTCGAGCGGTCCGCTGCACTGGACCTTCGCCTCGTCGCTGGCCGGACCGCCGACAGCCCGGGCCTCAAGCGGGCCGCTCGGCTGGGGCTGCCGGTCGCCAGCCGAGGCCTGTCGTCCCTTGCCGACCTCGACGAACCGCTCGACGTGGTCTTCGACGCCACCAACGCCGGCTCGCACGCCGAGCACGCGGAGACACTGACACCGCTCGGCACGCTGCTGATCGACCTCACGCCCAGCCGGATCGGGCGGATGGTCGTCCCCACCGTCAACGGCGCGGAGGCCGCCGCTCACCGCGACCTGAACATGGTGAGCTGCGGCGGGCAGGCATCGGTGCCGATCGTACGAGCGATCACCCGAGCCCACCGCATCGACTACGTGGAGGTGGTCGCGACCGCGGCGACGCTCAGCGTCGGCCGCGGGACCAGGCTGAACCTCGACGAGTACGTGGAGACCACTCAGGACGCGCTCCGCGAGTTCACCGGCGTCGGGGACGTGAAGGCCATCCTCAACGTCAGCCCGGCTCGTCCACCGGCGACCTTCCGGGTGGCCATGTCGCTGGTCGGCGAGGGCCTGACCCACGAGTCGGTGCACCCGCTCGTGGCGTCCGCCGCCGCCGACGTCCGTGCCTTCGCCACCGGCTACACCGTGACGAGTTGCATCGTGAACGACAACAAGGCGTTCATCGCCGTGGAGGTGACCTCCGCAGGCGACCAGATACCCGCCTACGCGGGCAACCTCGACATCATCAACTCGGCTGCGATCCGGGTCGCCGAGCGTTGTGCGGTGGAACGCCGACCGATCGAGGCCATGGAGGTCGTGTCATGAGCCAGCAGGCTGCGCAAAGTTCGCCGAGACAACCGATCCTGATCCACGACCCGACGCTGCGCGACGGGCACCACGCCGTCCGCCACCAGCTCGGGCGGGAGCAACTTCGGGCGTACGCTGCCGCCGCCGACGCCGCCCGGGTACCCGTCGTCGAGGTGGGGCACGGCAACGGCCTGGGCGCCTCGTCCCTGCAAGCCGGCCGAGCGCTGCTCAGCGACGAGGCGATGCTGTCGGTGGTCCGGGATGCGTTGACCACCACCAAGCTCGGCGTCTTCATGCTGCCCGGCTGGGGCACGACCGAAAGCATCCGGCTGGCCGTCTCGTACGACGTCGACATCGTCCGCATCGGCACCCACTGCACCGAGAGCGATCTGGCCGAACGGCACCTCGGGCTGCTGCGCGACGCGGGCGTCGACGCGCACGGCGTGCTGCTGATGAGCCATATGGCAAGTCCCGAGCGCCTGGCCGAGGAGTGTGCGCGGCTCGTCGAGTTCGGTGCGACCGGCGTCGGCATCCTCGATTCCTCCGGCCACTACCTGCCGCAGGACGTGAGCACGCGGATCGCGGCCATCCGGTCCGCCGTCAGCGTGCCGGTGATGTTCCACGGGCACAACAATCTCGGTATGGCGGTGGCGAACTCCATCGCCGCCGCCGAGGCGGGCGCCACCATCCTGGATGCCTGCGCCCGGGGGTTCGGCGCGGGTGCCGGCAACACGCAGCTGGAAGTTCTCGTGCCCGTGCTCGAACGGCTGGGCTATGACACCGGCATCGATCTCTATCGACTGCTGGACGCGGCGGACATCGCCGCACGGGAGCTGATGCCCGCGCCGCCCACCATCGACTCGATCGGCGTGGTGAGCGGTCTCGCCGGGGTGTTCTCCGGGTTCAAGAACCGGGTGCTGGACGTCGCCGCCCGGGAGGGCGTCGATCCGCGCGACGTCTTCTTCGAACTGGGCCGCCTCCAGGCGGTGGCCGGGCAGGAGGACCTCATCGAGGACGTGGCGCTCTCGTTGCGTGCCGGGTCCACGGGTCAGCGTGAACGGACGGCAAGCCATGTTTGACCAACTCAAGACCATCCTGGTCGAGGATCTGCAGATGCGGACCGAGGACGTCGTGGCCACCGCCGATCGCACCGAGGTCGGCCTCGACTCCCTCGCCGTGGTCGAGCTGTCGGACCTGCTCAGCAAGCGGCTCGACATCCACGTCTCCGACTACGAACTGCTGGAACTCGCGACGGTCGGCGATATCGCCGAACTGGTCGCGGAGCGCTGTCGTGCGTGAGGCCGCGGGGCCGACCGCCGGAGCGTCCCATGCCGTCACCCGGGCCCTGTCGCGCAACGAGTCACCGCACGGCCCGTTGCCGGACATCGTCGCCGCGGTCGCGGCGAGCAGCCGGGACGTCAACCGCTATCCCGACCCGGCCTGCACCGACCTGACCGTGGCGCTCGCCCGGCGGCACGGTGTCGCACCGGACCGGGTGGCGGTCGGCGCCGGATCCTGTGCACTGCTCCAGGCGGTGTTCCAGCTCGCCGGGCCGGGTGCGACGGCCGTCTACGCCTGGCGTTCCTTCGAGTACTACCCGATCCTCGCCGGTCATCTGGGGATCCAGTCGGAGCGGGTGCCACTCGCCGACGACGTGCACGACCTCGCCGCCATGGCCGATCGCATCACCGCCACGACCCGGTTGGTCGTCATCTGCAACCCCAACAACCCCACGGGTACGCTGCTCGGCCTGGACCGGCTGCGCGCGTTCCTCGATCGCATCCCGCCGACCTGCCTGGTCGCCCTCGACGAGGCGTACTTCGAGTACGTCGACGAGCCGATGGGAGCCAGTGGTCTCGCGCTGTGCGACAGGTATCCCAACCTGGTGGTCCTGCGCACGTTCTCGAAGGCGTACGGCCTGGCGGGGCTCCGGGTCGGCTACCTCATCGGCGCGGCGCGCATCGTGGCGTCGCTGCGCGAGATGACGCTGCCCTTTGCGGTGAGCGCGCCGGCCCAGCACGCGGCGGTCGCCGCCCTCGCCCTTGAGGACGTGCTCCTGACGCGGGTCCGGCAGACGATCGCCGAGCGCACCCGGGTGCGGGCTGCTCTGCTGGCCGACGGCTTCACGGTCCCGGCCAGCCAGGCCAACTTCCTGTGGCTCGGGCTCGGCGAGAACGCGGGCCCGTTCGGCAGTTGGTGTGCCCGCGCCGGGATCGAGCTGCGGGTCTTCGACGGGGAGGGCGTCCGGGTGTCGCTCGGTTCGCCCTCGGACAACGACGCGTTCCTCGCGGCGGTACACCAGTGGCGCGTCCGCAACGCACCGGAACTACTCACGACTGGAGCGCTGAGATGATGCCCGAGAACACAGCCCTTCACCGGAAGGTGATCGTCGCGCCGGGAATGTGCAGCGGCGGCTCTCTGATCTTCGGGCGGATCGGCGACTGGACGTGGGAATCGGTTGCCGAGACCTGCCGCACCAACGTGCACGCCGCCCGTACCGCCGAAGGCGAACCGACCTACCTCTCGTTCTACTACTACCGGGTGCGGGGCGGGAAGGTCGTGCATCCGCACGGCCTGGCCTTCGGTGACGAGCTTGAGGTGACGTCGAGGGTCTTCCAGTTCGGCGGCGGCTCGGTTCTGACGTTGCATCGGCTCGCGCCCGCCGGCTCCGGCCTCGGCACCGCGTTCCTCGACCCGGCGGAGGTCTACGAGACGCCGGACCCGGAGTGCATGTACGCGGAGACGCTCAACCGGTGGATCGCGCGCGGCAATCCGGGCAGCAACCGGGTCCTCTCCGAAACCGTCCCCCACGGCTTCGACAACGCCGACCTGCCACGACTCCCCAACCAGTTCTCACCGCGTACGCTCGTCGGTCGCGCCCGCGGTGCGGGCAGCTTCCTCACCCCGGCACCGCCGGGATTCGCGGTCGCCGGGGGCGAGCTGTCCTTCGAGTACGCACTGGACGCCGTCCGGGACATCAACGGCGCCGGGCTGGTCTACTTCGCCTCGTACTTCTCGATCTTCGACACGGCGCTGTTGCGGCTGTGGCGTGGGCTCGGCCGCACCGAGCGGCAGTTCCTCCAGCGGCGGGTGATCGATCAGAAGGTGGGTTTCTTCGGCAACGCCGACCTGGGCTCGCTGTTCACCGTGACCGCCCGGAGATGGCAGAACGTTGCCGACCCGCTCTCCGAGATCGCCGACCTGGAACTGCGCGACTCCGCCAGCGGTCGGCTGCTGGCCGTCGCGGCGATCGAGACGGAAACGCCGTCGACGCTGATCTGAGGACGTCGACCCGACAGGTCGCGGGCCCCGGCCCGCACCCCACCGGCCACCTGATGGGCGCGGTTGCGAACCGGCAACCGCGCCCATCAGTGCGTAGCTGACGCTCGTCACCGGGTGGTCGCCCTCGCCAGCAGTCAGCCCGGATGCGGGCACTGGTGTGGGACCGGGGACACGGCCACGGGCGCCGGGCACGGGCGCCGGGTACGGGCGCCGGGTACGGATGGCTGATCCGGGCGGGCCGCCCGCGCCGGGGTGGGACGGCCCACACCAGGTCGCACCTCAGCGCCCCCGGCAGTCGGCTTCCGGGGACCCTGACCCGCGGCGATCCCGCAACAGGGTGATGTCCGGGCCGACGTCGGCCCGGACATCACACTCTCTGCGTATATCGGGTGAACTGTTCCACGGGTGTTGCTGCCCGCTCCGGCCCGCCGCTGGCAGCGCGCCGGAGCGGGCTACCGAGCAGCTGCCGTCGCCGGCTCGGGCTCGGGCTCGGGCTCGGGCTCGGGCTGCGGGCTGGTCGGCGCCACCGGATCGAAGTGCCGCAGCGCCACCACCAGGTTGACCGCCGCGAGGGTGGACAGGGCCGCGAGGACGAGCAGGGTCGTTGTCACGCCGAATCGGCCGATCGCCATCCCGCCGGCCAGGAAGCCCAGCGGGCCGGCGATGTTGCTGATGGTCATGACCGCCTGGATGACCTTCGCCCGGATGTCCGCCGCGAACCGGGTGGCCAAGATGCTGAAGAACGGGGCGTTGGACAACGGAAGCGCCGCACCGGACACCGCGAGCGCGGCGACCAGGACCGGCACCGGCACGTCGAACAGCAGCACCCACCAGGGCAGGACGAGCTGGAAGGCGGCCAGCCCGAAGACCATCGTCGGGGACAGCCGGCTGCCGATCAGATAGCTGACCGCCGCCCCGGCGATCGCGCCGGCACCGAAGCCGGAGAGCAGCAGCCCACCGACCCTGGCATCGCCGGCGAAGCGGGCGAACGCCAGCAGCGGCAACGCGAGCATCAGGACCCGCATGAGGAAGCCGAAGCTGATGGTCGTGACCATCACCCGTCGCAGGAAGTCGTCCCGGAGCAAGGCGCGTACCCCGGCCAGGACTCCCGAGTGGTCCGGGGTCTGCCGCTCCTGCGGTGCCGGCGTCACCGACTCCGTCCGCCGCGTGCGCGGCACGAACCACCACAGCAGCAGACCCGACACCGCCGAGGTCACGGCGTCGAACAACAGCACCTTGTCCGCGCCGAGCGTCGCGATCAGCACGCCCGCTATGGCCGGGCCGGCCAGCGCGGCGATGTTGAAGCACCCTTCGAGCACGCTGTTCGCCCGCATCAGCGCCTTCGGGTCCGGACCGGCGAGTTCGGTGGCCAGGTCGCGTTGCGCGGCGAAGTAGGGCACTCCGAGCACGCCGATCACCGCGACGATCGTCAGGAGCAGGGGAAAGCTGAGCAGACCCAATGCGGCCAGCGCAGGTATCGACCCGATGGCCACGAACTGCGCGAAGTCGATGACCACCATGGTTCGGCGTGCGCCGTACCGTTGGATGACCTCGCCGCCCGCGAATCCGAGCACCGCCATGGGAAGCACCGACACGGCGAAGACCAGACCCGCCCGCGGTGCCGAGCCGGTGCTCTCCAGCACCAGCCACGGCAGCGCGAGCGTCGTCATCTGGGTCCCGACGGCGGACCCGGCGCCGGCGGCGTACACCGCCGCGAGGGCCCGCCTGGTGGTGCCCGGTGCGGGAGACGGCGCGGTCGACATACCGTTCACCGTCGCCCGGCCGGCTTGTCGATCAGCCCGGTCAGAATGCCGGCGAGGTCCGCCACGTATTCCTTCATGACCGAGAAGTGCTCACCCTTCGCCCGGTGCACCCCCAGCCCGGCGGTCCGCTCGCGCCACCGCTGGAGGTAGTCGCCGTAGCTCTGGCCGGAGCTGACGACCTCGTGCTCACCCTGCGCCAGCTCGTCGCTGACGATCAGATCCAGGTGACCAGCGTACGGGCGGTCCCGGTAGGACAGCACCATCTCCATCACCTCCTCCCACATCCGCGCGGCGGGCAGCCACATCGTTCCCGCGCCGCGCTCGGGGAGCGTGATCCCGTCGTTGCCGACGATGTCGTCCACGATGTGTTCGAGCAGGGCCAGCGTCTCCTGCCGGAGCACCGAGGTGTCCTCGTCCGGCGGCGCCGCGTCGAGCCGTTCCAGGTTCGTCACGCACTGCTTGATCAGCGCGTACTCCGACCAGAGGTGCTCCTTCTGCCAGGCGTCCTGCCCCGGGTCGAGCAGGATGAAGGTGACCTCCTCGCCTTCGGCCATCAACCGGCTGGCCATCTCGGTGCTCACCCCGCTGCCGCCACACCAGCTGAAGATCCGGTACGGCCCCTGCGGGACCGCCTCCCGCAACTCCGCGAGGTAGCGGGTCGCCATCTCCTCGGTGGACGGCACCGCGCCGGTCGACGGGTCGGGGCCCGGCCATTCGAAGGCGACCACCGGCAGATTCGGATCGAGGTGCTCGGCCAGCCGCCGGTACCAGTGCGCGCTGCCGCCGCCGGGGTGCACACACACCAGTGGCGGCTGGTCGCCGGTGCGGCGCAGCCAGAGCAGCGCCGTGACCGGCTGCCGCTCGCCGTCGATCGACGCGGCGAGCGCCGCGAGCGTGCGGTGCTCGACGAAGCTTCGAACGGTCGTCTCGATGTCGTGCCGGTCCCGCAGCATCGCGATCGCCCGCAACGTCAGCAGCGAGTGCCCGCCGAGGTCGAAGAAGTCGTCGTCACGGCCGACCCGGGGCAGGCGGAAAACCTCGGTCCAGACCTCGGCGACGGCCACTTCCGTGGGCGTACGCGGCGCGCTGTATTCCCGTACCGACGTTGCCGCCGCCGGCCGGGGCAGCGCGGCCCGGTCGAGCTTGCCGTTGTTGTTCAACGGAAGCAGGTCCAGGCGGACCCAGGCCGTCGGGACCAGGAAGCCGGGCACCCGGCTGCGCATCACGTCACCGAGCCGGGCGGGATCGGCCGGGCCGTCCTCGTCGAGCACGACGTACCCGACGAGCTGCTTGATGCCGTCCACGCCCTGGTACGCCGCCGCCGCGGCGGCCCGCACCGTGGGCAGCTCGGCGATCGCGGCCTCCACCTCGCCCAACTCGACGCGGTGCCCGCGAATCTTCACCTGATGGTCGCGCCGCCCGATGAAGTGGATCGTGCCGTCCGGGTCCTGGCGGACCAGGTCCCCGGTACGGTAGAGCCGGTTTCCCGGCGCGTGTCCGGACGGGTCCGGTACGAAGCGTTCGGCGGTCAGGTCCGGGCGGCTCTGGTATCCGCGCGCGACGCCCGGACCCCCCAGCAACAGCTCACCCGGCACGCCGAACGGGACCGGGTCGAGGTTCTCGTCGACGACGTGCACGTAGGTGTGATGGATCGGCTTCCCGACCGGAATGACGTCGGTGAGCGCCGGCAGGGGGAGCCGTGGGTGGACGGTGGCGAACGTGGTGGTCTCGGTCGGGCCGTACCCGTTGCTGACCAGCACGCCGTGTTCCATCGCCTTACGCACCTGTAGCGGCGGCAGCACCTCGCCACCGACCACCACTTCCCGTACCCCGGCCAACGCCTGCGGCCGAACGTCCATCATGGTGTTGAAGAGGCCGGTGGGCAGGCACAGCACGGTCACCCCGTGTCGGCGCAGGAGTGCGTCGAGCTCGTCGGCGGTCGGCGTTTCCGGGGAGACGACCAGCCGGGCCCCGTTGCACAGCGCGCCCCAGACCTCGAACGTCGACGCGTCGAA
The DNA here is from genome assembly GCF_018070435.1 of Micromonospora sp. C51. Lineage (NCBI taxonomy): Bacteria > Bacillati > Actinomycetota > Actinomycetes > Micromonosporales > Micromonosporaceae > Micromonospora > Micromonospora sp. C51. The sequence continues at coordinate 341,752 of NZ_JAGPXQ010000003.1, forward strand.
GGCGAGCGTGCAGATCTGGAGCATGACCTGCTCGGCGTCCAGTTGCGCGTACTCCTGGCCGTGCACCAGCCGTACGACGCCACGGTGCGGGACCAGCACGCCCTTCGGACGTCCGGTGGACCCCGACGTGTACGTGATGTAGGCGAGGTTCTCCGGTGACAGGGTCACCGGTGGCGCGGTGGTCGGCCAGCTGCCGTCCGACCACCAGTCGGAGTCCAGGTTCAGCGTGGTCAGTCCGGCACGCGTCGCGAAACGGTGGGCGTGGGTCGGCCCGCTCACCAGGACCTGGGCGCCGGCATCGTCGAGGAGGTACTCGATGCGGCCATCCGGATACTTGGGGTCGAGCGGCAGGTAGCAGCCGCCGGCCTTGAGGATGCCGAGCAGCGCGACCACCGTGTCGATTCCGCGGTCCATGCAGACCGCGACGGGCGTTTCCAGGCCGACGCCCTGCTCACGAAGCGCCCAGGCCAGCTGGTTGGCCCGGGCGTCGAGTTCGCCGTAGGTCAGGCGCGAATCGCCGCACTCGAGTGCGACGGCGTCCGGCCGGGCCTGCGCCTGGGCCGTGAACAGGTCCGTGACGCACGCCTCGGGCAGGGCGGGCCAGTCCTGCTGCGGCTCGGTGAACCGGTGCGCCGGGGTCGAGCTGAGGTCGACCGGGTTCGCGCCGTCGTCGGCGATCATCGCGGTGAGCAGTTCGAGGAAGGTCTCGCCCAGGGCGGTCAGCCGCTCCTGGGTCGCCCAGCCGGCCCGGCACTCCAGTCGCAGCTCGCCCGGGAAGGTCAACGTGACCAGGGTGAACTCGTTGGGGCTGTCGTCGACGACCGCGCCGAACACGTCCTCCTGCGCGTCGAGCACGTGGAAGTCGAGGTAGGAGAAGATGCTGCTGATCAGCGGCGTACCGGCGCCCCAGGCGCGCTGCATCGCGGGGATCGGGTAGCGCCGGTGTGGCCAGACGGCAAGCTCCTCGGCGAACACGGCGCGCACGAGGTCGCGCCAACGGGGCGTACGCAGATCCACCGCGAACGGCACCGTGTTGAGGTACATCCCCATCACCTCGTCGCCGCGCAGCAGTTCGGGCCGGCCGTTGACGACCAGACCACTGAAGAACCGCCGCTGGCCGGTGATGACGCCGATCATCGCGAGGTGCGCGGTGTGCAGCACGGCCTTGAGCGAGGTCTGCGTCCGCGCGGCCAGCTCACGCAGCCCCGGTTCGAGATGCCGCCAGGACATCCGCAGCTCCGGCACCGGGCCGTGGCCGGCCGGGGCGGTGTCCGCCGGCAACGCGATCCGGTCGTACTCGCCGACCCGGCTGCGCCAGAACTGCTCGTCCGGCCCGGCCGACAGCGATCGCCGTTCCAACCTGACGAAGTCGGCGTACCGTCCCGGGGGCGGGGGCTTCAGCGCGTCGGGGTCCGCGTCCCGGATCGCCCGGTAGGTCTCCCGCAGCTCGGCGATGAGGGAGTGGTGGCTCCAGCCGTCCAGGATGGCGTGGCATTCGGTGTGGGTCAGCACCCACGTCCGCTCCCCGGTGCGGTGCACGTGCCAGCGCAGTTGCGGGGCGTGATCGATGGGCAGCATCGCCAGCTTCATCGTCTCCCGGTACCGCTCCAGGATGTCCTGCTGCTCGGCTTCCGGGAGCTCGCGTAGATCGTCGAAGCCCAGCTCGACCCGCGCCTCGGCGTGGACGAGTTGCATCGGCTCGGTGTAGCCGGACGGGTGGAACGTGGTGCGCAGGATCTCGTGCCGGTCGACCAGCCATTGCGCGGCCTGCTGCAACGCGGCCAGCGAGAACGGGCCGTCGTCGGCGATGTCGAAGCTGGTGACGTTCTGGTACGCCGGGTGCGAGCCGTTGACCAGCATCTCGTACACCATGCCGGCCTGCACCTGACCCATCGGGTAGGCGTCCACCAGGCCGTCGGGGAGCCGGTCGCGGTCGGCCGGATCGAGTTGCTCGAACGGGCCTACCGGCGGCTCGTCCGCACCGGTCGCCGGCCGGTCGGCGAGCGTGGCCAGCTGCGCCGCGGTCTGGTGGGTGAAGATGTCCTGCACCGACAGGTTCAGCCCGCCCCGGCGCAGGGTGCCGATCGCGCGGATGGCCCGGATCGAGTCACCCCCGACGTCGAAGAACCGGTCGTGCACACCGATCCGGTCGATGCCCAGCGACGCCGCGAGCGCCTCGGCGACGACGCCTTCGGCCTCGGTGCGGGGGGCGACGTACGCTCCGGCCGCCCAGGCGCGGCCAGGTGTCGGGGCCGGCAGCGCGCGCCGGTCGGTCTTTCCGCTGGTGGTCAGGGGCAGCGCGGGTAGCAGCTGCCAGTGGCTCGGGATCATCGCCTCGGGCAGTCGGCCACGCAGGAACGACGCCACGTCGCTCACCTCGACGCCGGCGTCGGTGTCCCGGGCGACGAGGTAGCCGACGAGCTGGCCGTCGTGCACCGCGACGGCGACCGCGGACACTCCCGGGTGCTCCGCCGCCACCGCCTCGATCTCACCGAGTTCGACGCGGTGCCCACGGATCTTCACCTGGTCGTCGAGTCGGCCGAGGTAGTCGATCCGGCCGTCCGGCAGGTACCGCGCGAGGTCGCCGGTGCGGTACAGCCGTCCTCCCCCGCCACCGGACTCGGCGAACGGGTCGGGAACGAACCGCTGTGCCGTGAGCCCCGGGCGGCTGAGGTAGCCACGGGCCAACTGAACGCCACCCAGCAGCAGCTCACCCGGCACTCCGATGGGGACCGGTCGCAGGTTCTCGTCGACGATGAAGGTGCGCGTGTTGGCGATCGGCCGTCCGATGGTGACCGGCGTCCCGGGCACGCACCGCACCGCGGTGACGTCGACGGCCGCCTCGGTCGGCCCGTAGAGGTTGTGCAGCTCGCAGCCGATCCGCTCGTGGACGGCGGCGACCAGGTCGGCGGGGAGCGCCTCGCCGCTACAGATCATCCGGCGCACCGACGGCAGCGGCCCGAACGACTCGGCCAGGAACACCCGCAGCATCGACGGTACGAAATGCAGGGTGGTGACCTGCTCGGTGGCGATCAGGTCGGCCAGGTAGTGCGGGTCGCGGTGGCCGTCGGGCCGGGCGATCACCAGCGTGGCTCCGGTGATCAGCGGCCAGAAGAACTCCCACACCGAGACGTCGAAACTGTACGGGGTCTTCTGCAGCACCCGGTCGGAGTCGTCCAGCCGGTAGGCGTCCTGCATCCAGCGCAGCCGGTTGACGATCGCGCGGTGGGTGACCACGACGCCCTTGGGCCGGCCGGTCGAGCCGGACGTGTAGATCACGTACGCCGGGTGGTCCGGCCGCGCCGGGGCCGGGCTCGCCGGTGCCGATTCCCTGCCGCTGATGGCCGGTTCGCCGTCGGTGAGCACGATTGTGACACCGGCGTCGGCGCACATGTAGTCCCGGCGCTCGGCCGGGTGGTCCGGGTCCAGCGGCAGGTACGCGCCGCCGGCCTTCTGGATCGCCAGCAGGGCCACCACCAGCTCGACACCGCGCCGGCGGCACACGCCGACGATCGACTCCGGCCCGACGCCCGCGTCGACCAGGTACCGCGCCAGTCGGTCGGCCCGCCGGTCCAGTTCGGCGTAGGAGACGTCCTCGCCCTCGAAGCGGAGGGCGACGGCGTCCGGGGTCCGGGCCACCTGCTGCGCGAACAGCTCCGGCAGGGTGCCGGTCGGGTACGCCACCTCGGTCTCGTTCCACGTCCGCAGCACCAGCTCCCGCTCCGCCGGTGGGGACTCGACGAGCTGGCTGATCGGTGCGTCCGGCGTGGCCGCGATGCTGCCGACGAGAGCGGTGAAGTGGCTCGCGAACCGCTCGACGGTGTCCCGGTCGAACAGCGCGGTGGCGTAGTTCAGGAAGCCGGTGAGGGTGCCGTCGGGCTGGTCGACGACCACCAGGGTCAGGTCGAACTTGGCGTCGCTCTCGCCGACCGGAAGTTCCTCGGCGCGCAGTTCGCCGACGCGGCGGGCCGTGGCATCCCCGTTGGCCCACAGGAACATGGTCGAGAACAGCGGCGTCCGGGACGCGTCGCGCACCGGGGCCAGTTCGTCCACCAGCCGTTCGAACGGGAGCTCCTGGTGGGCGTAGGCGCCGAGCGCCATCTCCTTCACCCGCCCGAGCACCTCGCGGAAGGACGGGTCACCGGACAGGTCGGTGCGCAGCACCAGCGTGTTGAGGAACAGCCCGATCAGGTCCTGCACCTCGGCCCGGTCGCGACAGGCCACCGGGGTGCCGATCGTGATGTCGTTGCTCCGGCCGAACCGGCCCAGCGTGATCGCGTACACGGCCATCAGCACCATGAACGGCGTCGCGCCGGACTGGCGGGCGAGTTCGTGCAGGGCTCGGGCGTCCGGCGCGGACACCGCGAACGGGACCAGGTCGCAGGCGCTGTCCCGGACCTGTGGGCGGGGCCGGTCGAGCGGCAGCTCCAGCGCGGTGGCGCCGGCCAGCGCCTGCCGCCAGTAGTCGAGCTGACGGTCCAGCTTGGCACCGGACATCGCGTCGCGCTGCCACGCGGCGAAGTCCGCGTACTGCACCGGTAGTGGCGCCAGCGGGGACGGCCCGCCGGTCAGCGCGGCGGTGTACAACCGGTCGAGTTCCCGCCACAGCACCTGCTCGGACCAGCCGTCGAAGGCGATGTGATGCAGGGTCACCACCAGCGCGTGCTCCTCGTCGGCCAGCCGCGCGAGGGTGCCGGTCAGCACCGGGCCGGTCGCCAGGTCGACGGGTGCCCGGTCGTGGGTCATCCAGCCGGCGATCCGCTCGTCCTGCGCGGCGGTATCGAGGCCCCGCAGGTCCACCTCGTGCAGCGTGGCCGGCTGCGGCGGGTCGATCACCTGGCCCGGCTCACCGTCGACCACCACGTAGCGGGTGCGCAGCACCTCGTGCCTGGCCACGATCGCGTCCAGCGCCGCCCGCAGCGCGGCGGGCTCCAGCGGCCCGAACAGGCGCAGGCCGGCGCTGGCCAGATACTCCGTACCGCCCGGCCGGACCTGGTCGAGAATCCACAGCCGACGCTGCGCGAACGACAGCGCGGGCGGCGTCTCCCGCGAGACCCGGGTGATCCCCTCGTCCGGCGCGGCGGTCGCGGCGCCTACGAGCCTGCGCCGAAGCAGTTCCGCGCGCAGACCGGCTCGATCGATTGTCTCAGTCACAGGGCACCATCCTGGGAAAGCAGTTCGCTCATCTGGGCGTCGGTCAACTCGTCGAGTTCCGCCGTGATCAGGTCGGTCACCACCACCGCCAGCTCGGCCACGGTGGTCGCCTCGAACAGGCAGCGCAGCGGGACCTCCACGGCGAAGGCCGCCCGCAGCCGGGCCAGGACCCGGGTGGCCAGCAACGAGTGCCCACCGAGTCCGAAGAAGTCGTCGTCGACGCCGACCCGGTCGACGCCGAGAATCTCCGACCAGATCCCGGCGATGGTCTCCTCCGCCGGGTCTCGCGGCGCCACGTACCCGCGGGCACCGTCGAGTTCGGACGGTTTCGGATCCGGCAGCGCCGCCCGGTCGACCTTCTTGCTCGGCGACAGGGGCAGGGCCGCGACGGTGACCCAGGCCGACGGGATCATGTACGAGGGCAGCGACTCCCGGAGGTACGCCCGCAGCTCGTCGAGGTCGGGTCCGGTGTCGTGGGGCCACTCCAGGTAGGCGACGAGCCGTTTGTCGCCGGGCCTGACGTCCCTCGCGACGACGGCGGCCGCGGGCACCGCGGGGTGCCTGGCCAACACGGCTTCGATCTCGGCGAGTTCGATCCGGAAACCCCGGATCTTCACCTGGGTGTCGAGGCGGCCGAGGAAGTCGACAGCGCCGTCCGGCCGGAGCCGCACCAGGTCGCCGGTGCGGTAGAGGCGCGCTCCCGGTTCGGTGGCGAACGGGTCGGGCACGAACCGCTCCGCGGTCAGCTCCGGCCGGTCGTGGTAGCCACGGGCCAGGCGCACGCCGCCGAGGTACAGCTCACCGGGTACCCCGACCGGAAGCGGACGCATCTCCGCGTCGAGCACGTACACCTGGGTACCGGCGGCCGCCCGGCCGATGTGCAGGGTGGCCGTGCTGCGCTCGTCGGCGAGATCGCCCGAGACGGGGTTGAACATGCAGGTGACGGTCGCCTCGGTCGGCCCGTAGGTGCAGAGGAACCGGCCGGGCAGGCCGGTCGCCGCCCAGCGTTGAGCGTCGTCGACGGTCACCACGTCCGAGCTGACGTTGATGGTCTTCATCGCGGTGAGCCGGTCCACGCCGGACTCCATCATCTCCCGGTAGTACGCCGGGGTGATCTCCATGACCGTCACGCCGTACTGCGCCAGCTTGGCCGGCAGCTCGCTCGGCGTCCAGAAGACCGGGTCGCTCACCACGATCGTGGCGCCGGTGACCAGGGTGGCGCCGATCTGATCCATCGCGACGTCGAAGGTGAGCGCCGAGAGCTGCACGACCCGTTCGCCCGGGCGGATGCCGTACTGGTCGGCGACCACCCGGCAGTGGTGCGCGTACGCCCGGTGCGAGATCATCACGCCCTTGGGGCGGCCGGTCGACCCGGACGTGTAGATGATGTACGCGAGGTTGTCCGGCACCGTGACGGTTGCCAGGTCGGTCGTCGGCCGGCCGCTCGCCCGGTCCCCGTCGTCGACGACCAGCACCGGCCGGTCGTGCCCGGCGAACCGGTCGGCGAACCTGCCGGTGGTCACCACCAGCTGTGCTCCGGCGTCGGCGAGCATGTAGCGCAGCCGCTCCGGCGGATGTTCCGGGTCGAACGGCGCGTACACCCCGCCGGCCTTGAGCACCGCCAGCAGCACCACGACCGGGGCGATCCCACGCTGAAGGCACGAGCCGACGACGACCTCCGGGCCGACCCCCAGCGCACGGAGCTGGTGCGCCAGCTCGTTGACCCGGGCGTTCAGCTCGGCGTAGCCGAGCCGCTCGGCGCCGAACACCACGGCGGTCGCCTCCGGAGTCCGGGCCGCCCACTGTTCGAACAGCTCCGGTACCGAGAGGTGCCGCTCGCCGGGCGGGTCGAGCAGGTCCAGCCGGTCCGCGTCCGGGTCCGCCCACTGGTGCACGATCGTGTGGCGTTCGTCGGCCGACAGCAGATCCAACTCGCTGATCCGGGCCTGCGGGGCGGCGGTCACGCCGCCCAGCAGGCGTAGGTACTGGCCTGCGAGGCGTTCGATCGTCGAGCGGTCGAACAGCGCCGTGGCGTACTCGAACCAGCATTCCAGCCGGCCGTCCGGCTGCTCCATCACGGACAGGGTGAGGTCGAACTTGGCCACCGACAGGCCGCTGTCCAGGCCGGTCGCGGCGCAGCCGGCGAGGGTGGACGCCGCGTTGCCGGCACCGGTGTGCTGTACCTCGAACATGATCTGGAACAGCGGGTTGCGGGACAGGTCGCGGTCCGGTTGCAGGGCGTCGACGAGGTGTTCGAACGGCACCTCCTGGTTGGCGAACGCCTCCAGGGCGCTCCGGCGGACCCGGTCGACCAGGTCCAGGAAGGTCGGGTTCCCGCCCAGGTCGGCCCGGACCACGAGGTTGTTGACGAAGAAGCCGACCAGGTCCTCGGTCTCCGGCCGCGTCCGACCGGCGACCGGGGTGCCGATCGCGATGTCGGTGCGGCCGGTGTGGCGGCTCAGCAGCACGTCGAACGCGGCCAGCAGCACCATGAACATGGTTGCGCCGGTCTGGTTGCCCAGCTCGCGTACTGCCGCTCCGGTGGTCTGCGGGATATCGACGATCAGCATTTCGCCGCGCAGGTCACGCCCGGGCTGGCGGGGCCGGTCGGGGGTCAGCTCGACCGGCACGAGCCCGGCGAGCCGGTCTCGCCAGTGCTCGATCTGGTTGCCGATGCTGCCGTCGGCCTGCCGGTCGCGTTGCCAGGCGGCGAAGTCGGCGTACTGCACCGGAAGCGGCTGCGTCGACCACTGGGTGCCGGCGAGCCCCGCCGCGTACGCCTCGTTCAGCTCACGCAGGAGGATGCCGAGCGACCAGTTGTCGAAGGCGATGTGGTGCAGGGTGATCGCGACCAGGTGTTCGTCGGCCGCCGTGTGCACGACCGTGACCCGCAGCGGACGCTCGTCGGTGAGGTCGAACGGCCGGGCGCTCACCGCTTCGATGATCGTCCTGGCGCGCTGCGCGGCATCCGCGGTGCCGGTCAGGTCCACCACGTCGAAGGGCACCGGGCCAGGGGGATCCACGAGTTGCAGCGGAACGCCGCTGTCCCCGACGTAGCGGGTGCGCAGCACCTCGTGCCGGGCGCTGACCTGCTCTACCGCGCGGCGCAGCGTCGCGGTGTCGAGCGTTCCGGTGAGGTGGTACACCAGGGGAACCAGGTATTCCGCGCTACCCGGTTCGAGCTGGTCCAGGAACCACAGTCGTTGCTGGCCGAACGAGGTCGGCAGGGCGCCGTCGCGGGGTACGGGCACGATCTGCGGCTCGCTGTCGGGTGTCGTGCCCGCGTCGATCGCCGCGGCGACCCGCTCCACGGTCCGTCCCTCGAACAGGGTGGCCACCGTCAGCTCCAGCCCGAACCGGCGACGCAACCGGTGCGCGAGCCGGATCGCCAGCAGCGAATGACCACCCAGCGCGAAGAAGTCGTCGGCGACGCCGACCCGCTCGGCCCCGGTCAGCTCGCCCATCAGCGTGGCGACGGCTCGCTCGGTCTCCGTCCGGGGAGCGACGTGACCGGGGGGCACGTCATCGGGCTCGGCGTGATCCGGGTCGTCGCCGGGCGGGCGGCTGCCGGGGTGCGGCAGCGCCGACCTGTCGACCTTTCCGTTGGGCAGCGACGGGAGCGCGGCCAGCGGGACGATGCTGGCGGGAACCATCGCGGCGGGCAGCCGGGTGCCGAGGAATCCGGACAACTCGTCGATCTCCACCGTCCCGGCGGCCGGCACCACGTAGCCCGCGAGTTCCAGGTCGCCGGTGACGGACCGGTAGGAGGTGACCACGGCCGCCGCGACCGACGGATGTGCCCGGAGCGCGGCCTCCACCTCACCGGGTTCGACACGCACGCCGCGCACCTTGACCTGCGCGTCGAGGCGGCCGACGAACTCCAGGACCCCGTCGTCACGCCACCTGGCGAGGTCTCCGGTGCGGTACCACCGCTGGCCGGGCCGGGTGGCGAAGGGGTTCGGGGTGAAGCGTTCGGCCGTGAGGTCGCCGCGCGCGGCGTAACCGCGGGCGAGGCCGACACCGCCGATACACAACTCACCCGGTACGCCGATGGGCGCGAGCCGACCGGCGGAGTCCACCACGTACAGGTCGACGCCGGGCAGCGCGGCACCGATCGGAACCGTACCGTCGCTCCCCCCCCGTGCGTAGCGCCACGCGGTCACGTCGATCGAGGACTCGGTCGGGCCGTAGGTGTTGTACACCTCCACCTCCCGCACGCCGAGCAGTCGCTCGCACAGTTCGGTCGGCAGCGGCTCCCCGGCCGAGCACACCAGCCGCAGCGCGTCGCAGGCGGCCAGCTCCGGCTCCTCGACCACGGTGCGCAGCACGGACGGGACGAGTTGCACCACGGTGACCCGGTACGCGGCGAGGGCACCGACCATCACGGCGGTGTCGCGGTGCGCGTCCTGCGGCGCCATCACCACCGAACCGCCGGACACCAGCGGCGCCAGGAACTCCCACATCGACGCGTCGAACCCGATGGTCGTCTTCTGCAGCACCCGGTCGGTACCGGTGAGCGCGAACTGGTCCACCGCCCACAGCACCCGGTTCCGGATCCCGCCGTGACTGATCACGACGCCCTTGGGGCGGCCGGTGGAGCCGGAGGTGTACATGACGTAGGCGGCGTTCGCGGCGTCGAGCGCCACCGGCGGCGGTGGCGTGGCGCGGGCGATGTCGTCCCACTGCTCGTCGAGCAGCACCACCGGGGTCTGCTGCGGGATCCGCTGTCGCAGCGCCGTGTCGGTGAGCACCAGTTCGACGCCGGCGTTCTCGATCATGAACTCGAGTCGCTCGTCGGGCAGGTCGGGTGCGAGCGGGACGTAGACCGCGCCGGCGGTGAGCGAGCCGAGCAGCGCGACCACGAGATCGGTACCGCGGTGCAGGGCGACGCCGACGGCGGTTTCCGCGCCGACTCCGCGGCTACGCAGGAAGCTGGCCAGGTTGTCCGACCTGGACCTCAGCTCGGCGTAGGTCAGCTCGGTGTCACCGCAGACCACGGCCACCGCGTTCGGCGTGGCCTCGGCCTGCGCCCGGAACAGGTCCGGCAGCAGCGCGTCGGCCGCTGCGCGCGGCGCGGGGTGCCAGCCGAGCAACTGCTGCTGTTGCGCGGCCGCCACGGTCGGCACCTCGCGCAGCGGCTTCTCCGGCGCCGCCGCCAGGTTCTCCAGCAGCGCCACGTAGTTGTCGGCCATCCGCTCGATCCGGGCCCGGTCGAAGAGCGCGGTCGGATAGGTGATCCGGGCGACCCAGGATCCGTCCGGCTCCTCGGTCATCTGGAGCGACATGTCGAAGGTGGCACTGCGTACGGGGGTCGGCACCCAGTCGACCTCGACGCCGGGCAGGCTCAGCGGCTCCCCCTGGCCGTTCAGGACCGCGAACCCGACCTGGAAGAGCGGGTTGCGGGACAGACCGCGGTCCGGCGACAGTTCGGCGGCCAGGCGTTGCAGGGGCACGTCCTTGTGGTCGAAGGCGTCCAGGGCCGTCTCGCGGACCCGGCCGAGCAGCTCGACGAAGGTGGGATCGCCGGACAGGTCGGTCCGCAGCACCACCGTCTGCGCGAGCGAGCCGATCACCGGCTCCAGCTCGACCCGGTTCCGCCCGCTGGTCGACACCCCGACACCGAAGTCGAGCTGGTCCGCGTAACGGCTGATCAGGAGCTGGTAGGCGGCCAGGAACACCATGAACGGGGTCGCCCGGGCGGCGCGTCCCACGGAGCTGATCCGGGCCGCCAACGGAGCCGGCACCGCGAACGCCACCACGTCGCCGGCCGGCTCCCAGGCGGCGGGGCGCTGCCGGTCCGTGGGCAGGTCCAGTGACGGCAGTCCGGCCAGTCGCTCACGCCAGTAGTCCAGGTGCCGGACGATCGCCGCGTCGTTCGCGTCCCATCGGCTCCGCTGCCAGTCGGCGAAGTCGGCGTACTGGAGCTCCAGCGGCGCCAGGGGCGACTTCTCGCCGGCGGCATGGGCCGCGTAGAGCACGCCCAGTTCCCGGGCCAGGATGCCCAGCGACGGGCCGTCGAAGGCGATGTGATGCACCACCAGCATCAAGATCGCGTCGGTGGGGGAAAGCTGCACGAGGGTCAGCCGCCAGGGGGCGGATTCACGCAGATCGAGCGGCGTGGTCACCGCCGCCTCGCCGATCTCCCGTACCCGTCGGTCCTGTTCAGCTGCCGGGTACCCGGTGAGGTCCACCACCGTGAGGTCGGCCGCCGTCGGCTCGTCGATGATCTGCACCGGCTGTCCGTCAACAGTCGAATAGCGGGTACGCAGAATCTCGTGCCGGCCGGCGATGTCAGTGAAGGCGGCGGTCAGCGCCGCCCGGTCCAGCGGCCCGCGCAGCCGGAATCCCCAGTGCAACAGGTACTCCTGGGTGCCGGACCGGACCTGGTCGAGAAACCACAGCTGCTCCTGCTCGAACGACAGTCGGAGCTGGTTGTCGGTTTCGAGGATGTCAGTCATGCGCACACCTGCTGCTTCGTCGGTAGGAAGTCATCCAATGTGGTGCCCAGGCCGCGGCCCGACGCCGAACGCCGGACCAGGTCGGCCACTGCCAGATCCAGGCAGCCGAGACCGAACGGGGAGAACACCGTCACGGCTTCGTCGCTTCTGACGTACCGCTCACCGGCCACCAGGACTTCGCCGAGCGAGGCGGCGATGAAGTCGCGGTGGCCGGCTTCCTGTTGGGCCAGATCCAGCGAGGTCGCGGCCCGGCACACGTGGTCCGCGTCGTCGACGATGTTCACGCTGGAACGGATCGAGTCGGTGGTGAGGTCACGCAGGGACAGGTGCAGCACCAGCGTTCCCGGGCGGCAGTGCTCGGTACCCAGGTGCGGGGCGCTCGCCGTCGTAGCCAGGCACACCAGCTTGTGGCGGGCCATGGCGTCGGCCGCGTGCTCGGCCACGTCGATCTTCAACGTCGGCCAGACCGACCGCGCCTCGGCGGCGAAGGACTGCGCCCGTTCGGCGCTGAGGTCGTACAGGGTCACCGTGTCCAGCGTCGGCAGCACGGTGCGCAGATATCTCAGCACCTCGAAGTTGATCGGACCGCAGCCGACGAGCGTCACCGCGGATTCCGGGCTGGACGAGGAGAGCGTGGACGCCGCCAGGGCGGCGCTCGCGGCCGTACGCCCGGCCGAGATCGCCGACGCTTCGAGGATCGCCTCCGGCACGCCGGTCTGTACCGAGTTCAGGATCATCACGGCCGAGGCCCGGTGCATCCCCCGGTCGAGGTTGCCGGGGAAGGATGACACCCACTTCACCCCGCAGGTCGGCGTCTCACCGCCCAGATAGGCCGGCAGCGCGATGATCCGCTCGCGCTCTCCGTCGGGGAAGCGGAGGAAAACCGACTGCGGTACCCGCGTACGGCCCACCGCGTGCGACCGGTACGCCGCCTCCACCGCGGACACCACATCGCGCTCGCCCCCGTCGAGGACGGAACGGACCTCATCTGCTCCGAGAATCAACATGGCGCCACCTCCATGTCGGGCTTGGTCCACAGGTGCGACACGTCACCGAAGTACGTCATGACCCAGTCGTCGTCGTAAATGGTGTCGAGGTACCGCTCACCGCGGTCGGGAAAGACCATCGCGCAGGTGGCCCCGGGTCGGATCTGATCGCGCATCTGATCCAGGCCCGCCACGACGGCGCCCGACGAGCCACCGACGAGAATCGCCTCGCGGGCGGCCAGCCTGCGACACGCCACGATCGCGTCGAGGTCGTCGACTCGGACCACGATGTCGGCCAGATCGCTGCGGTACAGCTTCGGACGCACCGATGCGCCGTGGCCGGGAATCATCCGCCACCCCACCGCCGGGCCGAATATCGCGCTGCCCAACGCGTCCACCGCCACGATGGTCACCGGCAGTTGGTGCGTCCGGATGTATTCGGCGCACCCCCGCAGGGTGCCGCAGGAACTCGTGGCACAGAACAGGTAGTCGATGTCCGGCAGGGCGCGCACGATCTCTCGTACGGTCGTACGGTGTGCCTGCGGGTTGAGCGGGTTCGAATACTGGTCCGGGCAGTACGCGTGATCGATCGTCGCGACAAGTTCACGCACCCGACGGATACGGACGGGCAGGTACTCTCCGGTGGCCGGGTCGACATCGGTGACCACCTCGACCTGCGCGCCCAGCGCCCGCATGATGGCGATGTTGTCCTTGTTGGTGCGCGGGTCCACCACACAGATGAAGCGGATTCCGTAGTACCCGCAGACCTGCGCGAGTCCGATTCCGAGATTGCCGGAACTGGACTCGATCACCACCGATCTTCCGGGTACGAGCCGCCCGTCGTGTATGCGTTCTCGCAGCATCTCCAGCGCCGAGCGGTCCTTGATACTGCCGCCCGGATTGTGCGACTCCAACTTTGCGAACGTCCTGAACGGACTCTCGGGGTCGAGCTTCACCAGCTCGACGATCGGTGTCGCTCCGATGGTCGCCAGCACTCCTGACCCGGTGGGGGTTTGTTCGGTCATAGAGCCGCTCCTCGAATTGCATCCGCCGCGATGCGCCTACTACGAGATTCCTCCGCACCATCGAGACAGCGCAGGGAAGAACATGCAGACTCACCGGTTGACGCCGGCAGCAGTTCTGCCGGAGGTTCTTCCGTTTTCTTCGTGCTGCTGCTGCCGGCCGCGCCGTTTCCACCCGAAACGATCACGACCGCACGGCCGGCAGATCCGCGCCGTAGCGCGCCGGCCAGCGCCACCGCACCGCTTGGTTCCGCGCTCACACCGGCTCGGCGAAGGACACCCAGCGCGTGGGTGATCGCCTCGTCGGTCACGCCGATCAGATCGTCGACCCGGTGCCGAATGATCGGCCAGGGAACCGCACCGGGTCGTTGCCCGCGCAGACCGTCGGCGATCGTCATGGACGGTGGCAGCTCGGTCGGCGCACCCTGGGCAACGGAAACGGCGTAGCGGCGTGCGGACATCGGCTCCACCCCGACGACCCGCACCCGCCGGGACAGCGCCGACGCCGCCAGGCAGACACCGGCCAGCAGGCCACCACCGCCGGTCGGTACGAAGATCGTCGTGACGCCCGGCACCTGTTCGAGCACCTCAAGCCCGACCGTGCCGGCCCCGGCCACCACCAGCTCGTCGTCGGAGGAGGGCACGAATACCGCCCCGGTCGCCGCGGCGATGTCCGCGGCCCGACGGTCACGCTCGACCACGCCGCCGGTCACCTGGACCACGCTGGCGCCGAGGTTCCGGATCGTCCGGGCCTTGCCGTCGCTGGCCCCGGCGGCCATCACGATCGTCACCCTGATGCCCAGCGCGGCACCGAGCATGGCGACGGCGATGCCGTGGTTACCGGAGGAACCCGCCACCACCTCGTCCGCGTACCGGGCTAGCATCGCGTTCGCCGCGCCCCTGATCTTGAACGAGCCGCCGCGCTGACGGTGCTCGGCCTTGACCAGCACCCGCGAATCCAGCGCCAGCACCGGAGTCCGATCCACCAGGCCGGTGATCCGGTCGGCGGCCAGGCGCACGTCCGCGAGGGTGGGCTCGACACCTGTCGTCCTCATGGCCCGTCCACGGTGACCGCCCTGCGGTCGGTCTTGCCGCTGACCGTCGTCGGTAGACGGTCGATCCGGGCGAACCGTCGCGGGATCATGTAGTGGGGCAACGTCAGCGCCAGGTGGGCACGCAGCGCTGCGTCCGTCACCTCCGTCGACGCGGCGGCGACGTGCGCAATGAGGAAGACCCGGCCGCCGGCATCGGTACCCGAGGTGACCACCGCGCCGGTGACGGCGGGATGGGCCAGCAGCGCGCCCTCGATCTCGGCCGGGTCGATCCGGTAGCCCCGGACCTTGATCTGCCGGTCGATGCGGCCGAGATACACGAGGTCACCGTCGGGCAGCCGACGCGCCAGGTCACCGGTGCGGTACATCCGCGCGCCGGGCGCGCCGTGTGGGTCCGGCAGGAACCGGTCCGCGGTCAACCCCGGTCGGCCGCTGTACCCGCGCGCGACCCCACATCCACCGATCCACACCTCGCCGACACCGCCGTCCGGCACGGCGTGCAGCTCGTCGTCGAGCAGATGCACGCGCACACCGTCGATCGGTGACCCGATCAGGTCGACAGTCGTGTCCGGGACCGGCGGCACGGCGAAGCGGGTCGAGGTCATCGTGGTCTCGGTCGGGCCGTACTGGTTGAACATCCGTCCGGGCACCCGGCCCCGGCCACCGGCGACGAGAAACGGTCGCAGCGACTCACCGCTGGACACGGTCAACCGCAGGTCGGGCAGGTCGCTACGCCGCAGCGACGTCAGGAAGGTCGGGGTGGCCGACAGGATCGTGTTCACCCCCCACCGGCGCAGGGCCGCGACGAACTCACCGGCGCGCAACAGGGTGGAGCGCGGCACCAGGACCACCCGCCCGCCGGCGACGAGCGGGGCGAACGTGTCGCGGATCGAGGCGTCGTACCCGAACGGCGCGAGTTGCAGCACCACGGTGTCCGGACCGAGTTGGTAGTCGTCGACGATGAACCGTAGATAGTTGGTGACGCCGCGGTGCTCCAGCAGTACCGCGTTCGGGGGCCCGGACGAACCGGAGGTGTGACTGACGTAGGCCAGCGATCGGGGCGACACCGGTCGTAGGGGTGCCGGCGTGTCAGGCGCGTCGACGAACACGGTGGGGCCGTCGATGGCGAGGTCGTGCTGCCCGGCCCGGGACGGCGTGGTGACCAGGAACCGGGCCTGGGCGGTGCGGACCATCGCCGCCAGTCGCTGATCGGGCAGCTCGGTGTTGAGGGTGAGGAAGGCGCCACCCGCCCGGAGCACGGCCGCCATCGCGATGACGGCCTCCGGGCCACGGTCGACCATGACCGCGCAGACCTGCTCCGGTCCGACGCCCCGGGCGACCAGCGCCCGGGCCAACCGGTCGGTACGAGCGGCGAAATCCTCGTAACACAGGGCGGTGTCCGGGGTGACGATCGCCGGTGCGTCGGGCCGGGTCGTGGCGTGGGTCAGGATGTCGTCGAGAAACGTGGTCACAGCCCCGCTCCGCCGCTCGGCCGGTCGGCGGCGCACCACTCCAGGACCGCCCGGGCGCTGTGGTACTTGTTCTCGGCCTGGGCGAAGGCGATGCTGTCGGGCCCGTCGAGCACCACCCCGGTCACCTCCTCGCCCCGATGTGCCGGCAGGTCGTGCATGAACACCGCGCCCGGGCAGGCCGCCATCAACTCCTCGTTGACCTGGAACGGGGCGAACTCGGTACGCCAGTCGGGCGTCGGCTTCGTCGAACCCGTCGTCTGCCAACGGGTGGTGTAGACGACGTCGACCGCCGGCAGATCAGACACGTCGTGCCGCTGCTCGACCCGAGCGCCGCTACGCCGGGCGGAGACTGCCGCCTGGTCGAGGTAGCGCTGCTCCACGCCGTATCCGGGCGGGGTACGCAGGTGCAGCTCGGCGCCGGGGTACCGGGACAGCGCGAGGGTCAGCGCCGAGGCGGTGTTGTTCCCCTCCCCCACGTAGAGCATCCGTACGCCCTCGACCCGACCGAAATGCCGGACGATCGTGGTGAGGTCGGCGAGGGCCTGCGTCGGGTGTTCGACCGCGCTCATCGCGTTGATCACCGACATGCGCTTCTGGGCGGCGTACGCCCGAAGCTCGGACTCCGGACCGACCGTGCGGGCGACCAGGACGTCGAGCATGCCGGAGAGCACCGCGCCGGTGTCCTCCACCGACTCGCCGGTGGCCAGTTGCAGGTCGTTCGGGCCGTAGGTGATCAGACCGGCGCCGAGACGCAGCGCACCGGCGGAGAACGCGGTCCGGGTACGGGTGGAGGTCTTACGGAACAGCACGCCGACGACCGCCCCGGACAGGGGCTGGTCGGCTCCCGCGGAACCACGCGAGTACTCGGCGCCGCGCTGGACGATCCAGCGCAGTTGGTCGTCGGAGAGGTCGTCGATGGAGATCAGATGGCGTCGCTCGGTCATGCCGAGCCCCCTTCCAGGTGGCGATCGGCCGTGACCCCAGAGCCTGCGCGAGGCGCGGACCGTCGAACAGGGACGGAGTCGCACGACGCCTCTGCGTATTCGTCTCTATGGGCGGTACGCGTGGGCCGGCAACATCGGGTTCAGCTATTCGGATCACCCGACCATGCCGGAGGGGTCATGACTGACGACGGTGTCTACCGCGTCGTGCGCAACGACGAGGAGCAGTACTCGATCTGGTGGGCCGACCGGGAGCTGCCGCTCGGCTGGACCGCCGAAGGGACGTCCGGGTCGAAGCAGGAGTGCCTGGATCACATCGGGAAGGTGTGGTCGGACATGCGGCCGCGAAGCCTGCGGGAGCAGATGGCCCGGGCCTGACGGCCGAAGTCCGCACCGCACCACACCTCATGCCGCCCCGCCCCGCCGAACACGGCGTGCGGCGGGGCGGCAGCACAACGTCCCGTCGCCGAGGGCCGGCAGCTCAGCGCCGTGGACGCGGACAGCTACATCGACGCGACTCCAAAACCGTGATGGACGGGCAGCTCCAACTCCGAGGAGACACCATGATGGCCCCGACTATTGAGTCAGAGGTTCGTAGCTACTGCCGAAGCTGGCCGATCGTGTTCGACCACGGGCGTGGCAGCCGGATGTTCGCCGATGACGGCCGCGCCTACCTTGACTTCTTCGCCGGCGCGGGCGCCCTCAACTACGGCCACAACCATCCGACCCTCAAGCAGGCCCTGCTGGACTACCTGGAGCGGGACGGGGTCACCCACAGCCTCGACATGCTGACCGGCGCCAAGCAGGACTTCCTCACCGAGTTCGCATCGCAGGTGCTCGTTCCCCGTGGCCTGGACTACCGCGTGCAGTTCACCGGACCCACCGGCACGAACAGCGTCGAGGCCGCCCTCAAACTCGCCCGCAAAGTGACCGGACGCCACACCGTCGTCGCCTTCACCGGCGCCTTCCACGGCATGTCACTCGGCTCCCTGGCCCTCACCGGAAACGCCACCCTGCGCGCCGGCGCCGGCGTCCCACTCGGAAACACCTGGCGAGTCCCGTACGACGGCTTCGCCGGTGGTCAGGTCTCCGGGCTCACCCTGCTCGACACCATGCTCGCCGACAGCAGCAGCGGAATGGACCTACCGGCCGCCGTCATCGTGGAGACCGTGCAGGGCGAAGGTGGCATCAACCCGGCCCGCGCGATCTGGCTCGCCGACCTCGCCGAGCTGTGCGCCCGCCGCAACGTGCTGCTGATCGTCGACGACATCCAGATGGGTTGTGGCCGCACCGGCCCGTTCTTCAGCTTCGAACACGCCGGGATCACCCCCGACATCGTCTGCCTCTCCAAGTCCATCAGCGGGTACGGCCTGCCGATGTCCCTCACGCTCTTCCGCCCCGAACTCGACGTGTGGCAACCCGGCGAACACAACGGCACCTTCCGCGGCAACAACTTCGCCTTCGTCACCGCAGCCGCGGCGCTCAAGGAATTCTGGGTCGACAGCAAACTGGAGAAGCAGACAGCGGAACGGGACATCCTGCTGGAGGATTGGCTCGCGGAACTCGCCGAGCGGCACCAGGCGCACATCGCGACCTCACGTGGCCGGGGCATGGTGTGGGGTCTGGCCTTCCGGGAGCCGCACATGGCCCGACGGGTCGCCCAGGAGGCGTTCTCCCGTGGGCTGCTGGTGGAGAGATCCGGGTCCACCGACGAGGTGGTGAAGCTCATGCCGCCCCTGACCCTGACGGACGATGAACTGGCCGAGGGCCTCGGCATCCTGGAGCAGTCGGTGGCGGCAGCAGTCGCCTGCTGAGTCGCAGGCCCGCCGTACCCGGTGCACCCGCCGTACCCGGTGTAGCCGCTGGGCCCTTGCCGAACCCAAGATCCGGGCAACTTCCCTGTTGTTGCTGCCTCAGCCGACCGCGAGACAGCAAGAGCAGGGAAGTTGCCCGGATCTTGAACGTGTCAGTGCCGCCCGACCGGCTGCTTTGACTGGGGCAGGGGGTCCGGAGCCGCGAAGTGGCCTGAGCTGCGTGGGCCATGCCCGACCCCGGTTGGGCGGGCATCGGGATCTCCTGGACGACACCGTCACCGATCCGTGGGTTCAGCGGTGGGCCGCGGCATCCTCGATACCAGCACCCTCAGCGCCAACGACGTCACACCGATCCCCGGTGAACTGGCCATCAGCGTCGCCAGCCTCGCCGAACTCCAGTTCGGTGTCCTGATCGCGAAACCGCCGAGGCGAGGGCGCTCCATCTCACTTGGCTGAGCGCCATCCAACGCCGTTCGATCCGCTGCCCATCGACGCCGCCATCGCCGACAGCTACACACGACTGCCCGCCCGCGTCGTCGAGACCGGCCGCCAGCCACGAGCAAGGGTGACGGACCTCCTCATCGCCGCAACCGCACACGCCCACGACGTCGCCGTCTACCCTCGCCACGCCGACGACCTCGCAGGACTCGAGGACCTCATCACGATCCGCACCATCTGACGTCATCAGGTAATCCGGATCTGGCAGAGAGCACGCCGATGGCAACTCCGATTGCGGCACATTGAGGCTCGCCCTTCTGCCCCTGGAACCTGCTGGGAGTCCCCACCGCCCTGACCCTCCCGGCAGCCGACTGGCTAACCGATCGGGAAGACGGATGCGTGGCTCTGCGGGCATTGCCAGCAGGCAACACCATTGACGAGGGCTGCGATCGGAGGATGCGAGTGGCCGGGCAGACATCCGGGCCAGGCGGTGTCGCCCTCATCGAACTCTTTCTCCTGTAGCAGGTCGGCCAGCTCGACAACCGCCAGCTCCAGCTCGCCGGTTGGACGGAGACTGCCCAGGCTGCCCTCGTGCGCCTGTCCACGCCTGCCGAAGCACACATGCAAGGCGTCGAGGGCGTCGAGGTATACCCGTATCGGCTGAATGACGGCGCCCCGACGGGCGAAGTCCTGCGCCACCCGGTGCACCGCGCGCTCGTAACACGCCAGAGCGGCGAACAGCAGCTCGTCATCCTCGTCGCCGTTCGGCACTGGGCCAGGCTATTGCACCTCCTGGTCAGCGACGAGCAACCGGATCCAGACGTTTGAAGCGGAACGCAGACCCCGCTGTCCTGCCGCCAGCGGGAACGCCGGTCGGCGCCTGCTCACACGGCGTCTCCATCCGCCATCGTTGGTGGCTGGTTGACGACGTTTGACGCGCCTTGCGCCCCCTGTTCGTACAACTGGCTGACCTTCACCGGGTCCGTCGGCTCTCCTTGACCGTTACTGGCCAACTGGCCCAGCGGCAGCAACGCCCTGTCGTCCGAGCCAGCCACCTTCAGCTGCTCACGAGCTTCATCGAACGCCCGCCGCTGCACAGCGAGCACCCCGCGGGCGTACGCCGGCAGTCTCACGCCAAGCAGTGTGGGGAGACCGGAGGGGGCTCCCGTTCAGGGCAGCGCACGGCCGGCACCTGTCGGGGTGTAGGCAGGCGGGATACCGGGTACCTCGCGCCCGACTCCCATACCCCTGCCCAGGAGGACCCCATGACCGTCGTACTCGCCGTTGTCTGCAGCGACGGGGTGGTGATCGGCGCGGACTCCCAGATCACCGATAGCGACCGCGGTCTGAGCTTCCCCGCCCGGAAGCTGCACCCCTTGGGCTCCTGCGCCGCCTGGGGCGGCAGCGGCGCGCGGGGAGTACTCAACGACCTGCGCCCCCTCCTTGAGGACTCGGCCACCGCCATCCTCGAAGCACCCGACATCGGCGACGAGTTGCAGGAACACGTCCTGCCCGTCTTCAAGAAGCACTACGAGAACTACATCCCGGACGTGCCCGGCGAGGACGACGGCGGCGGGGTGTCGGCGTACCTCCTCGCGGCCGGCTACAGCCAGGGCGGGCCGTGGATCGTGGAGATCAACCCCAACGGGCTCATCGGCCGTTATGAGGACGTGGGCTTCCACGCCATCGGCTCCGGCGCGCCCATGGCCCAGCAGGCCGGCGCGCTGCTGTCCCACTTCCGGATGACCACGCGCACCGTCGAGTACGGCGTGGTGGGCGTGGTACGGGTGTTGGAGGCGCTGGATCGAACCTCGCCGTCGGTCGGCGGGCCGTTCAACGTCGCGTGCATCCGGGAGGAGGGCGCCCACGACCTTGACGAGAAGGAGATCGCCAAGGCGCTGAAGGACGCCCAGCGCTGGTGCGACCTCGAACAGGAAGCGCTCGACCGGCTGTTCGACTGACGACGGCGGGTGACAGTGACGACCGGCATCGTGGCGGCCGTCGGGGTGTCCACCGTGACATGAGCGCGCTTCCGGCTCGGGTGGATCGCCGGCGCACCGCGCACGTTCGGGGTGTCGTGTCAGGCGGCGATCATGACGCGGTCGCCGATCCGCAGTCGGCCCTCGCGTTGGACAGCGCCATATGCGCCGACGCAGGTCAGTTTGCCGAGGTCGAAGACCGGAACCCGGTTGAGCCGTGCGGCCGTGCGTAGCACTGCTGGGTCGTCGGGCAGGTATGTGCCTTGGGCGAGGGTGGGCACCGCGCAGCGCGGGGTGGGTGCGACGATGCGGATCTCGGCGTGGGCAGCGACGGTCATGGTCTGGTCTTGCCAGGTGTTCTCCGCGAAGGGTGCGGGGTCGTCCAAGCGCACCACGATGTTCGGGCGGAACCGTCGCGGGTCCATTCGGCCGCCGGGGTGCCGCCGGGCCAAGGCGTCCAGGGTGGCGGTGGTGATCACGTGGACGGCGGCGAAGTCGACAAAGGTGTTGCCGGGGGTGCCGGCCGCGAGGCTGCTGTGGGTCATCGTTCCGGTGCCGGGCTCGGTCGGCGGGGTCAGCCGTTCCATGCTCGCGTCTTGCGGAAGGGTGTCGGTCAGCCGTACGGGTCGTCCCAGGGCTCGCGACAGTGCGGAGTTGGCGGTGGGCGCGCCGGTGTGAAGCTGCTCGCCGTCGGGGCCGGTGACGACCACGCGGCCGTCCGGCTCGTGACGGGCGGCCATCGAGAGCAGGGCGCGCCACCTGCGCGGGTTCTTCGCGCTGGCGATCAGACCGGTCTCCTCGTCGATCAGGGCACAGCGGCGGTCGCCCACGACGCCTGAGGCGTCCAGGCGCGCCTCGATGAGGCCCTCGCCGCGCATGGACTTGACCGGGTACCGACCCAGCCACACCACTTCCCCCATGACTACCCCCTGAGTCCGCGCTGCCCAAGATAGCCGCGATCGGTCCCGTAGCGAGGTGGGCGAGGAGGAGTCGGTCGCGGTCGCGGACCCGCACCGCAAGAGCGCCTTTTCCCCGGTCCACCGCACATCTGGCCGAGGTGGTTCGCGCACCGCCAACCACGGGCTCACATTTCCCCAGTTCCCCGTCATCGTGACCGTGGGCAGCGACCTCGATCCATCATCAGGTGGCTGTCCCACAGACGAGATCGCAGTGTGCGCAGGTACCCAGCCCTCGGTAAGAACACAAAGCCGCGTGCTCATGCCGATGTGCGTGCACTCGATCTGTAACCGTCATCGGATGCTTTCCGATCACATTCTCGATCATGGGACATCGGAGCGACTTGCCCAGCCGCTAGCATCGCGCTGATTCCCGTCCCCCATTACGGAGACCTTCATGCGCGCACTTGCCGCCGCCGCCCTCGCGGGCGTGCTCGTGGCCGTCCTCCCGGCAACGGCCGCCCTGGCCGCCAACCCCAAGCCGGATGTCGCGGTGACTTCCGCCGCCGACAAGGCCAACTACGCCGTGGGCGAGACCTTCACCATCACGGTCACGGTGAAGAACAAGAGCTCCGTCGACGCCAAGCACGTTCACTACACCGGCGGCGACAGCGAGGGCGTCGACGGTGTCGTCTACGGTGAGCTGTCAACCGGCTTCGACCTCGCCGCCGGCGCCACCAAGACCGTTCAGCTCACCGGCAAGACCAACCACGTGGCGTGGCAGTTGGGCCGCGGATACGTCGCCTTCGAGCTTACCGCCGACAACGGCGAGGCCAACGACGCCGACAACGTCACCGGCGTTCGGCTGCTGGTGGCGGGCGCCTTCGACGATCTCGGTGGCTACGTCTTCCAGAGTGAGTCCTATGACGCCGAGTGGACGCCCCAGACGCCCGGCGTCTCGGGTGTCAAGGTCGTCGCCACCAGTGCCGACGGCGAGACGAAGTACGCCGAGGCCGTCACGGACGCCAAGGGCCTGTTCCGTCTCGCCCACCTCCCAGCCGGCGAGGTCCTGCTGACCTTTACCGCCCCGGCAGGCTGGAAGACCCTGGCCGGCGAGAACGGCGAGGACGACCACACCCCGGCGCAGGTTATCGCCGACGACAGCGACGAGCCGTACATCTTCGTACCGGCAAAGAAGGTCGCCGTGAGCTCGCCGAGTGTCTCGCCGTCGGCGTCGTCGTCGAGCAGCATCTCGCCGTCGGCGTCGTCGAGCGCCGGCCCGGGCCTGCCGGTCACCGGCGACAACACCATGCTGCTCGTCGGTGCGGGTACGGTCGCCGTCGCGGTGGGCATCGCGCTGGCGCTCGTCGCACGGCGCCGCCGCGTACACCTGCAGGCCTGATCGACCGAGATCGCTCCAGCCGCCGAGCACCGCAGGCTGTAGCGTCCCCTGCTATGTCGAGCAAGGCGAAGGGCGCCGAGGTCCCAGCACCCCGCTGGAGCCTCGGCGCCGCGACTCCGGCTGCGCCGTCGAGTCACTTCCACCGACGAGATCAGGTTCACGCTCATGCCGCCGGCCGGGCGCTACCCGGCGTGACGAAGATCGTGGATGCCCTGCGTCCGATCGTGCCGAAAGTAGTGCGCACGGCCAGTGGTGGTGCCACAGGGTCTGGTCGGGTAAGGCGCTGGCTGAAAGTCGTGCCGGAGGTCGGTTCAACCATCACGTCGTCCAGGCGAGTTCGTACGAGCAGCGGTTCGCGAAGCACCCTGTGGCAGGAGAGTTCATGGTGCCTTCATGCAGGTTTTCGTGCGAGCCGCAGCCCGATGGTGTCGATCTCTGTCACACCTGGCAACTCGGTAGGCGCCGGTTGTTGGTCCGCTGGCCGTCGGCTGGGTCAGCAGCCCAGGCCGTCCTTGTACCACTTTGGGACCTCACCGTCGGCGACCTTGTCGGCGATCTCCCAGACGACCTCGGGGTAGTCACCTTCGTCGTTCATGTCGTGCAGCACCTTCCACTGGTGGCTGCTGCGCAACGCTGCGGCTGCCTGCGTGACCGCCTGTTCGTCGCCGGCGGAGTCAGCCCGGATCCACTCGGCGATCCAGTCGCAAGTAACCCTGCCGGTCACTGCGGCACCGAACTGGTACGGGTCGTTGGCCCCGGCGTTGTCCAATACCGACACGTCGAAGCCCGGCGGAGACGGCATGTCGGCGAGTATCTTTGCGGCTTCCTCCCGGACGTCACCCGGCGTGACGATCTCCGGCGGCAACGCCTTGAGGAACGACTCGGCATCCACCTTGATCACGTGAGTGAGGATCCCGTTGAAGGTGGCCCGCGTCCAGTTGCCCCCGGTTCGCAACTCGACAAAGGTGCCGTCGTGCGGCTTGAGCATGGCCGCCATGTCGTTCTCGCTGTAGGTGAAGATGCTGGCCGGCCGGTTCGCGACGGTGGTGACCTGTGGTTCGCTGACCTGTAGCCGGTCGTCGTAGTAGTCCTGGTACTGCTCGTCCGGGTACCAGTTCATCTGCAGGCTGCGGTCCCCGTTCTGGAATTCGATGTTGCCGCTCTCCTCGGCGAACCCGTAGACGCTGATCGCCTTCCAGCCCGGCTCATCGATCAGCAGGCGTGGGTGCTGCTGCGCGGCCTTCAGGTCGAGTTCCCACCCGCTGATCGCGGCCGTGCCCCCACCGGGCAGGCCGGTCGGTCCGGCGTACAGGTCGTCGGGCTGCGCGGACCACAGCGACGAGGCGGCGATGATGCCGGCCACGGCCGCCGCAGCGGCCGTGGCGCCGGCGAGTTGACGGACGAGGCTACGGCGCAGCGGTCTCGCCGGCACCGGGTCGAGTTTCGGGGTGGACATGATCTCCTCC
This sequence comes from Micromonospora sp. C51, assembly GCF_018070435.1. NCBI lineage: Bacteria > Bacillati > Actinomycetota > Actinomycetes > Micromonosporales > Micromonosporaceae > Micromonospora > Micromonospora sp. C51. The sequence continues at coordinate 366,832 of NZ_JAGPXQ010000003.1, forward strand.
AGGAGATGCTGATCCGCCCCATCGAGGCGCTGGATGATCTCAGGTCGATAGGGGTCGGCGTCTCGAACCAGGCGGTCGAGGTGCTCGTCGGTCATCTGCCCTCCTTCGGGACGGGTACGGCCAGGACATCGAGTACATGTCCGGGTGCGTCAGGGCCGTCACCGATGAGTTCGCGCAGCCGGGCCCGCGCTCGTGACAGGCGGGTCCGGGCTGCGGTCGGGCTCACCCCGACCACCTCCGCCGCCTCCCGGGGCTGTAGGCCCTCCCAAACGGTGAGCAGCAGCATCTCCCGGTCCGTGTCGTTGAGTCGGCGCAGCGCGGCCTGCACGGCTAGCCGCTGCGGCACCTCACTGCCCGGATCGGCCGTGGGCACCGCGGTCAGACATTGCCGGAGCCGCTCACCCAACCGCTCACGGCGGATCCCGCTGCGGTGGTGGTTCGCCAGCACTCGGCGGGCCACCCCGTACAGCCACAGCCGGATCTCATCGTCGCCGGGCAGGCCGGCGCTACGCCGCCACGCCACCAGGAAGGTCTCCGCAACCACGTCGGCGGCGTCGGCCGGCTGCTCGACACGACGTGACGCGTACGCGAGAAGCGCTTCGAAGTTGCTGGCGTAGACGCGCCGAAACCGGTCCTCAGAGCTCACGTCTTTGCATGTCCGGCACCGGACTCATCGTGACACCACAATACCGCCGGCCGATTCGGTTTGATCTACGTGACGCCTACCCGCAGCCAATCCGGGCGATCTCCACGGCGTTCCGGCGGGTCGACCGCGACGAACTCATGCCTGGAACCACGCCGTGTCACGCACTGCGCTCGCATCGACGGCCAGCAAGCCATGCACATCTACACATGCTCGTCTTTCCCGGGAAGCGCGCCTCTGCCGCCAGGCGCGCGCCAAGCGTCATACAAACCGCGACGGCCGGGGCGAGCCGACCAGCTCCTCGCACTCCCGCCTCAGACGAAATCGCTGGCGCGCTGCGGTACTGGTCGAGCACACTCGCGATCATGCTGGGTTCCTGGCGTAGCGTCCCTGATCTACTCGCCGCGCAGGCGCGCGGAGAACGGATCAAGTTCCTGTACTTCTGGGGGCACCAGCCGGAGCATGACGGCAGCGTCGGCGCTGGATGCTTGAGCCAGTGGTGGCCGGCGCCGTTCACAACAGACGGCCTCGTTTTCGACACCGCCGAGCACTACATGATGTGGCGCAAGGCCACCCTGTTCGGCGACGACGCGATCGCCGAGCGGATCCTCACCGCCCCGCACCCGCACGCGGCCAAGGCGCTCGGCGGCCGGGTTGCCAACTTCGATCAACAAACGTGGGACGCGCACCGCTTCGACATCGTGGTGGCCGGCAACCTGGCCAAGTTCGGCCAGCACGCCGACCTGCGCGTCTTCCTGCGCGGCACCGGACAACGGGTCCTGGTCGAGGCGAGCCCGGTGGACCGGATCTGGGGCATCGGGCTGACTCGCGACGACCCTGCTGCCTTTGATCCGAATCGGTGGCAGGGCCTCAACCTGCTCGGCTTCGCACTTATGCAAGTCCGTGAGGTCCTCCAGGACCAGACAAAGCGGTAGCCGCTGCCAGACGCCGAGTGCACGGATCTGCCGCAGGCCGGGCGTCACGTTGCGTGACGTAGTGCGGTGAGGTCGAGCGCGTGGTCGTGCCGATGAGCGTGCTGGCCGCGGCATCTAATCTGGCCGACCGTCCACCGCGATCCTAGGATCGACTGTCATGGAACTGATACGAAGCGTGGTCGTATTCGACGCCTCTGACCTGCACGCTGAGAGTGCGTTCTGGGCGGGAATGCTCGGTGGGCACGTCTTTAAGGATGAGACGTTCCACAGCGTCATCGACGCGGCAGGTGAGTGGCGAATCGGCGTCCAGCTCGCGCCGAAGCACGTTCCTCCCGACTGGCCAGAGGGCGCGCCTCAGCAGGTACACATGGACCTCCACGTTGAGAACCCCAGGCAGGCGCATGAACAGGCGATGATGCTCGGTGCCCGCTTACTCCAAGCCGGTGACCTGGAAAGCGACGAGGGGCACCAGGTGTACGCCGATCCAGCCGGCCACCCGTTCTGCATCGGCTGGGGGCAACCCTCCCGAGAGGCGCTGGCAACGTTCGTCCGCGAGAGGTTGGGATAGGCGGAACTTCTCCCGACTTCTGTGCTCGCTGACGCACGCTCATGCCGCAGATGGTGCGCTGCCGGTGCCGCTGATCGGTCGTGCCAATGCGTGGATGTCGCGTGACGTCGGCGAGGTCAGCCCTCGTGGTGGAGCAGAAGCCCCGCGATTTCCTGGACTCGTTTCACGCTGATGCCGATGCGTTGCTCTACTGACAGAGGGTGGTCAGTCGGTTCGAGGACGATATGTGGTCGTGTGCCGACCTGCTCGGTGTGCACCTCGGTCTTGAGGTTCAACGTCTCGATCGGATAGGCCGGAAGCTCGGTGGACAGCCAGCCGAAGTACGCCGGCTCCTGCTCTCGCCCAGGCGTCGTCCAGACATCCAGCATCCGGCTGAAGCTCGTGCTGCTCAGCGACACCCAAACGCCCCACTCGAAAACGGCATCAGCGTCAATGACAGGTATGACCAAACGCGCACGGACGAAGTAGTGCTGTGCCTGGATGATGCAGATCTCGTCCTCAAGGACACTGCGTTCGTCGCTGTTGAGACCGTCTCGCCAGTAGGCCGGGGCTGGGGTCCAGTACGAGAACGGCGGGCCCTCATGGCGCTGACCACAACTGTGGCACACGAAACCGTGATCGATCACGGACGAGACGGTACAGCCCCTGCCTGAGCTACTGAGACGGCGTCGGCGAACCGATGTTCCTCATGCCGCAGTTGGCGCGACTCGCGCCGCGCTGCACGGCCCCGCGTGGCTGGCGATCTGGTGTGTGGACTCAGGTTCCGATCCGGATGCTCAGCTGAGTGCCAAGCTGGCGGAAGCCCAGCGCCCGCGCCACTCGGCGTGACGGCTCCGGTCGAGCCCGCCACTGCGGTAGCAGCCGGTTCGCCAAGCCGTCGGCGGCTGCGGCGGAGGCAACGGCACGTGCCAGTCCACGCTCGCGTTGATCTGGCCTGGTGAGGACGCACATGTGAGCCACCATCCCCGGCCAGCACCGGTAGCCAGCCGCCGCGACGACGTGATTCCCGCAGCGGACCACGAACGCCGCAGAGGTGATATCGGCCAACCCGCATTCGTCGGCGTCGTCCACCGGGACAGAGGCCAGGAGCCTAACGAGATCGGCATGTCCACCAGGAACCACATCCACGGTGTCGAGTCCGACCGGCTGGAAGTCACCTTCATCGAGATAGGCCAGACTCGCCGGACCCAGCACCTCGGCGACCGGCAGGACGGCGCGTAGCCGGTCAGAGTCGGTCAGTACCCCGACCGGTATACCTCGCAGCACCTCACGTACGGTCCCGGCCCAGCTGTCTGCCGGCACGGTGACGATCGCGGCGTCGCCCAACGCGACGATCCCGACCCAGCCCAGCGGAGACAACCGCGATCCCCCCGAGACGACTACGTCAATGCCACCGTCAGCGGCAAAGGCCATCGGAACGCCAGCCATCTCAAGCCAGACCTCCCGAGCCCGAGCAAGCAACGGATCACAGGCCACGAACGCATCCTCAGGCATCGTCCAACATTCACGCCACAGAGTTCACAGCTGTCAGCGTCGGCGCGCCCTCTTCTCGACGCGTGGGGCAGGAGGAGTAACCAGGGTGACGTCTGCGGCTGAATCGGCGATCGTGTTGCGGTGAGGAGCGCGGACGACATGAACGACGACGAGAACTGGACGGGCGGCTTCTACGAACTCTGCCTGGTTCTCGGCGCAGCTGACGATGACAACGTCGACCGGGCCCTACGGTCCCTGTGGCGCGCTGTCGGCGTTCAGGGCTGCCATGTGCGTCGAGCCGACGGGAGCGGATTCGCGGCGGTCGAGCCTGGCGTGGCAGCCCTCCACGCACATGGCCACTTGCGCGGGACGCTCACGCTGCCCTCGGGCGCCCGCGTCGTCTGCGGTGGTTTCCTGTCCCGCTACGGGGGCCTGGATACCTTGGAGCTCTACCTACCGCTGGGCGCGTTGGCCCGAGTCGACCGCCGCATCGGCGGCTATCCCTTCGACGAATCCAGCGGCGTGGAGTCGTTGACGTGGCGTAGCGCGCTCGACCGGTGGCTGGCCGACGTCGCGATTGCCGTATACGGCGAGGTGCCGTTCCACCGCGCGCTCATCGGTTTCGAAGTCGATGAGGACTGCGGTATCAGTGGCGATCAGCGGTATGCCGCGGTCCTGATGCCCCGCGCCGACGGCTTGGAGTACCGCCCCGCCAACGCCTGAGACGCGACGAGTCATTCGACTCGACATCGAGGACGTCCTGCCTAGTCGATCTCCGCAACAACGCACGGACATGCCGCCGACCGGGCGTCGCGTTGTAAGACCAACGTGCCGAACGCTCGGCGCGCGGCCCTGCCGATGAGCGTGCACGGGAGCGGTGCGGCTCGCTTCGTAGGGTTCCGGTGTGCGCTCACTGACTGAACTGGTCGATACCGATGATCCAGCGTGGCCCGAGATCGAGACTGCGGTCGCCGCCGCACCGTATCCGGTTGTCGTGCTCGCCGCTAACTCGCAGCGCGCCGACGAGGAGCTGCTGCGGCTGCAGGTGACGACGCGGTCATGGTTGGGTGCGGTGGTACACCGCAGCGGTGGCCTGGTGCTCGATTATGGGTGGCTGCGAGTCCTGGGATCAGGTAACGACGAAGTTCACCTGGCCAGTCTCGGCGAGATCAATGACAACGTCGCCGGTGGCGTCATCGTGGCGCAAGACGTCCTGGGCGGTCAGTTCGCCTGGATGCCGGACTCTAGCGGCAAGCCGACGATCTGGTATCTCGCACCGGACACGGTGCGCTGGGAGGACTGCGAGCGGGGTTACGGCGACTGGCTCGCCGCCATGATCGGTGGTGCGGTGACGGGGTTCTACGAGTCTCTGCGCTGGCAGGGATGGGTCGAAGAGGTTAGAGCGTGTCGACTCGACGAGGCCATCAACGTCATTCCTCCGCTGTGGACCAAGGAAGGCAAGGATCTCAACGCGGCATCGCGCCGCCCGGTACCGATGTCCGAGGCGATGTCCCTGCTCGGCGTGACGCAAGACGGTCAACGCGACACGTAGAGACGCGACTTGGGCTTCACTGATCTGCCGCCGACAAGGCGTGCCTGCGCTGTGCGGCTGGCCCGTCCAGGATCCCGGTTCGGCCGGCGTGCTACGGCCCGGGTTGCCCGGGTGGGGTGGTGCCGGAAACCGCGTGCAGGAGTGCGCAGAGCACCTCGCGGGTGTGCGGTTCGTCGAGCACCTCGCTGATCCACGCCGCGGCGCCGGCCCGATCCGGGTTACGAACATTCGGCTCCAGCCAGTCCGTGGCGGCGATCTCGGCGATGTGGCCCAGTTGCGCGATGAGCATCGAGAAATCGCCGGGGCGGGCGACCGTCGCCGGACCGCTGCCCGCCACGTACGCCGACATCAGCGCGCGTGCCCGGCCTGGATCTGACCGGCCGAACTCGAACAACACACAGGCGAGTTCCTGACCCGGGTCGGCCGGTCCGCTGTTCTCCCAGTCGATCACGCACACCCCGCCCTGGGCCGTCCGCAGGATGTTGTCGGCCCACAGGTCACGGTGACACGTCCGCAACGTCGCCGGCTGCTCCAGCCACGACTCCAACGCGACCAGTTCGTCGCGCAGTGCCGCCAGCCGGCCGGCGAACGGCGCCCCGGCCTGGCGCAGCCGCTCGATGAGCCTGTCCCAGGCGGGCGCGCCCACCGGTGCGATGTACCACGGGTCCAGTTGACCACCGGCAGGGACCACCACCCGGTGGATCGCGGCCACTGCGGCGCCCACCAGGACCGGGTCCACACCCGGATCGGGTGCGTCGAGATCAATCCACTCGTACACCCGCACCTGCCGGCCACCCACCCGGGCCAGGACACGCCCGTCGGTGGCGCGTCGCACCGCCGGCACCGGTACGCCAGCGGCGCACGCCGCCTCCTGGAACCGGGTCGACGCCCGCACTCGGTCCTCGCCAGACTCGTGGAACGGCACCTTCACCGCCCACCGGCCGTCCACCGTCTCAAGCCGCCACACCTCGCCCTGCCGGCCCCGAGCGACCGGCCCGTCGGACAACTCCCGGGCCCGGCCGAGCCCGAACCGGTCGGCCAACTCCGCAGCATCCACGACGCCCACTACAACACAACCGGGCACGACCCAGTCGTGCCGCCCGCGCCTCTTTGTCTGGGTCGCGCCATCGGTGCTGGTGCGGGCATTGCCAGTTCGGCAGCTCATCATCGACCAGGCAGCCGCCGAGTGCCAGTTACCCGTCAGCGGCGGCCTCCCGTGCTTCCGGGACGGGGAGACCAAACAGCAGAGGAACTCCCCGGTCCCCACAACGAGGGCAGGTACGGCTCACGTCGACACCGTACCGAGCCGGCGTCCTGATCTGGCCGCCGATCACGCGTCACATCATGTTCGGAGCGCGGTGAGGTCGAGCGCCGGTCGTGGCGATGACCATGCGCCCCGAACTAAGCGGAAGCCAGGTCGTCCAAGCCGAGGTCGGTGATCTATCCTCTGACTTCCTCATCGCGACAGGCGGGCAAGGGTGGCATGAGCTACGCAGCGCTGATCCGGCCGGTGATCGACCGGGTTTACGTGGGCCTTCGGAGCACGGGACGAGACCGCATGCGAGCGGTCTATGACCGGTACGACGTACGGCCCGGCTTCGAGACCAGCTTCTACTTCGGGCTACTAGTGCCGTGACCACGAACGTTCGCGGTGTTGGATGACACGCCGTTCGGCTTGTCGGCCGGGCGGCGTCGCGGCGGTCAGGCTGTGGCGGTGGCAGATCCCGTACGCGTGCGGCGGCTGAGTGATCA